>NZ_PVWF01000032.1 GCF_003003995.1 Pleurocapsa sp. CCALA 161
ACGCAGTTTGTTTATTGGTCGGGCATTCATCCCACAACTTTAGAAGATGGGGAATTCTGCCCGACATTTTAGTTAAAATCTAACCAAACTATATCTCCACGGTGGGGTATATATTCTGCACTACCAAATTTCTTCACCCTCTACCTTGCCCCAATCGTATTCACCACTAAAATCTTCGCTGTTTGCTCCTGCTAGCAATTCTGCGAGAGTGTATTTTAGTTTTTTAGGAGTAATGACTAGATTATTTTCCGTCACTTTAATCGAAACAGTCATTCCTTCTTTCAAGTTTATTTGATCGCTTAAATTTTTGGGAATGCGGATTGCCAGACTATTTCCCCACTTGGCAACTGTTGACATCTTTGTTTTTCACTAAAATAAGTATCTACATTGTAGATTTTTTTGCTCAATATGGCAAAAAGCCCTAAAGGACGACGCGTAGCTAGTCCTAAAGGATAAGCTTCGTGACCAGAGGGAATCCTTTAGGGCAAATGCTTTAGCATAAGCTTCGCAAATGGTATAAACAATCGCTTTTGGCTCTACTGAATTTTCCAGCCTAATCTGGTGGGTTGCTGATAAATTTGCTTCAGAGTATTAATATCTCGCTCAGAAATGGCTGGGGGATTGCTTACTTGGGAAAAATATAGAGCATCTTCTGCTTCTGGGCTATGTCCCCAGATTCCCAGCGCATGACCTAATTCGTGACGGATGGTAGCCAACAAAGATACTCCCGTAAAATCTGGACTTACCTGCATCGTCATGCGCATAGCGATCGCCACAGGATCTGCTGTTAAATAGAATTTATAGTTAGTTTGAGCGGCAATTGCTCTGGGAATGTCATATTTTTTAGTATCAGGATTTAACTTGATTGCTCTTTGGGGTTGCGATCGCAAGATCAATATATCTGCTTGCTCTCTTTGTGCTACTTCCTGTAAAGGTAAATAAACGTTCCATTCGGCGATCGCTTTTCTGGCTGTCTCTGTCCATTGCTGAAAACGCTGATTGGCTGCGGTATTTTCTGGCGTTACCGAGTCTACATATACCTTTAGCGGAAATTGCGACCAGACTAGATATCCTAAAGGTGTAGATTTAATCTGCTTAAAGTAATCTCCCTGGTTGTTTGTTTCCCAAGTAGCTAGAGACTGGGGTAAAGCGTGAACTTTTGCTGGAGGTAAGTTAGAAGTATCCTGTGGTTGTGAATATACAGCCTGATGAGAAATTACGAGAATTAAGCAAATGGCGATCGCTGTAATTATCTTCCCTTCTATTTGAGATCGCCAAATTGTCCCAGATTTAGCCAAATTTCTGATCGGGGCAAAAAGCCGTTTGCCCCGACAATAATTAAATACCCAATCTTTGATAAATTTCATCTAAGTTTTTCAGATGATGATTGGGATCGAAGCAAGCATCAATTTCCTCGCTAGATAAAGTCTCAGTCACAATTTCGTCTTGAGAAATTAATTTGCGGAAGTCGCCATCGCTTTTATTCCAGGCTTCATGAGCGCATCCTTGGACTACTCGGTAAGCTTCTTCACGATTCATGCCTTTTTCGACCAAAGTAAGCATAACTCGCTGACTAAAGATCACTCCACCATAGACATTCATATTACGCTGCATGTTTTCAGGATATACCAGCAGGTTTTTCACCAAGCCAGTAATCTCTTTAAGCATAAAGTGAGTCAGAATGCAGCTATCGGGCAAAATCACCCGTTCGACGGAACTATGAGAAATATCTCGTTCATGCCAGAGAGCAACGTTTTCTAAGGCAGCTACGGCATTTCCCCGCACAATCCGCGCCATTCCCGTCAATCTTTCCGAACGAATAGGATTCCGCTTGTGAGGCATGGCTGATGAGCCTTTTTGATTTTTAGAAAAGAATTCTTCTACTTCTAGAACATCTGTACGCTGAAGATTACGGATCTCCACGGCAAAACGTTCGATCGAGGCGGTAAGTAGAGCTAGTTGCTGGACATAATCAGCATGGCGATCGCGAGAAATAACTTGAGTAGAGGCGCAATCTGGTTCTAAACCTAGTTTTTGGCAGGCGATCGCTTCAATCTGCGGATCTACGTTGGCATAAGTCCCCACCGCACCTGAAATTTTACCTACGGCAATCTCTTTCTGTAATCGTACCAAGCGATCGCGATTACGCAATACTTCTGCTAACCAACCAGCCAGCTTAAAGCCAAAGGTAATTGGTTCGGCATGAATACCGTGCGATCGACCAACCATTACGGTATAGCGATGCTGTTGTGCCTGATAACGAATTGCCTGAATTAATTCTTCGAGACGCTCTAAAATGAGATTAAGACTAACTACCATCTGTAGCGCTAACCCTGTATCTAAAACATCTGAGCTAGTCAAGCCTAAATGAATATATCTTCCTGCATCACCAACATATTCATTGACGTTGGTTAAAAAGGCAATCACATCATGACGCACTTCAGCTTCAATTTCTAAGACCCTTTGAGGGTCGAAATTAGCTTTCGCTTTGATCTCATCAACAGCTTCTTGAGGAGTGTAACCAAGTTCTGCTTGTGCTTCGCAAACTGCTATTTCTACCTGTAGCCAGGTTTTGAGTTTATAGTCATCAGTCCAAATTTCGCCCATTTCGGGCAGTGTATAGCGTTCAATCACAGTCTGTTTAGCAGAATACAACTGTCAATTGTACAACTATGTCTGTCCATCTAAACTAATCTATTTCTGAAGCTGGCAACAAGACTCGAACTTGCGACCGGCTGATTACAAATCAGCTGCTCTACCAACTGAGCTACGCCAGCACTAGAAATATATAATAGCAGACTATTTAACTAACTGGGTTTTTTTTTACTTTATACACCTAATGAAACTTAAAACTCTATACCATACTGCTTTCAATCGACCACCGTGCCAATTCAGTACGGTTGTTCAAACTAGTTTTATTAAGCATGTTAGAAACATGGCTTTCAATGGTGCGCTGACTAACGCTCAATTGATGAGCAATCTCACGATTTGCCATACCTTTGGCTACTAATTGAACCACTTTGGTTTCGGTGGGGGTTAGTTCAACATTGTGGGGAACGACAATAGTTGGTGCGCCATCAAGACCTTTAGGACGACCATGTTCCCAGCGTTTTATTTGCTTGAGGGAAGACTCGACCTGTGCAACTAATTCTTCAGGTTCAAAAGGTTTAGACATATACACATCAGCACCTTCATTCAGACCTTTAACTCGATCTTGAGTTTGTCCTTTAGCAGAGAGAAATAATACAGGAATGCGATTTGTTACAGGCTCTTGGCGAATGTGCTTGACTAAAGTGTATCCGTCCATTTCTGGCATCATGACATCGCAAATAATCATATCTGGAATTAGATTGTCCAGAATTTCTAAAGCTTCTCGACCGTTCTCCGCGGTATCGACGTTATAGCCTCTAAATTCAAGATAGTCTTTTACGAGTAAAATTAAGTTAGGATCGTCGTCAATGAGCAGCAGTTTTTTATTGTCTTTTAGAGAGTTATCTTTCATAGGTGTTAATGCTTAGTTTCTTGCTTAGATCTGGTTGTTTTCCGCACTAATGGCGCATAACTACTTATATTTAAGTCTGGAAATAATCGCCGAGTGAATAAACTTAAGAATATGTTAATTACAGCAAAAATCAGCCAAAGCTGATGAGTTGAGTTTACGGTGAAATTACACAACACCCAATTTAACCTTAATTTTAGTTTTCGACACCCTTTTGATAGTCAATAGGTTGGTAACGTTTAAAACTGATATTTTAAATTTAATCTATAAATTTACTTTAGTTCTAAATTAATCAATTAATCGTAATTACTTTATTTTTCATCAGCATGGTTATTTTCAAGGAACAATTCAATACACTGATTAAATCGCGCCGTTCTACTAAGCCTAGACTATTCAATGGTCAGAAAATAGCTGATGAGATTATTTGGCAGATCTTAGAAAATGCTAATTGGGCTCCTAACCATGGTTTGACTCAGCCTTGGAGATATAAAGTCTTTGCTGATTCGGGGTTGACTAAATTAGCAGAGTTTCAAGCAAATTTATATCAAAAAATCACTGCGCCAGAAAAGTTTAAGCCAGAAAAATACACCAGAATGAAAAATAATATTCTTCAGTCTTCTCATGTGATTGTTATCTGCATGGAACGGCAAAAATCAGAGAAAATTCCTGAGATAGAAGAAATAGAAGCTGTAGCATGTAGCGTGCAGAATATGGCATTAACCGCAGCAGCTTACGAAATTTGTAGTTTTTGGGGTTCTGGTGGGGTAACCTATACGCCTGAACTAAAAGAATTTTTGCAACTGGGAGAAAAAGACCGCTGCTTGGGGTATTTATATTTAGGTTATAGCGATAGTCCAACTACGACCAGTCGTCGTCATTCAATCAAAGAAAATACAGTTTGGATCACCTAGTAGACGAGGGCGTGAATAAAGTAACCATCGAATAATCTGTAAAAGCTGATCAATCAATACTTATTATTTATTATTTACGCGCAGTGGTACTAGTGCGTTCCATATCAATCAACAGTTTTGTCTTCTTCTCTGAGTAGCAATTCAGAATTTAGCTAATCGACAACATATCTAATAATTTTGCTTCACTAAGCTGGGCGATCGCTAGCTGTTCAGCTTTTGCTAGTTTCGACCCTGCATTTTCTCCTAATAATAGATAATCAGTTTTTTGGCTAATTGAGCCTGTAACCTTTCCTCCTGCCTGTTCAATCAGCTTTTTAGCTTCGTCCCGTTTTAAAGTAGGTAAAGTGCCTGTAATGACAAAAGTTTTACCTGAGAAAATTTGGTCAGTTTTGTTGGGAGAAGTTGTACTGGCTGAGGAAAACTGTAATCCTGCGTCTTGCAATTGTCGAATCAAGGTTTGGTTAGCAGGGATTCTCACCCACTCAAAAACAGACTGAGCGATTTCTACCCCAATGCCATATACGGCTTCAATAGATTCAAAAGAGGCTTGGGACAACTCTTCAATGGTGGAAAAATTTTCCGTCAGAATTTTGGCGTTGGTACTACCCACGTAACGAATACCTAAGCCATATAAAAGCCGATCATAAGTTTGATTTTTTGATTCGGCGATCGCACTGACTAAATTCTCGGCTGATTTTGTCCCCATACGTTCTAAACTAGCTATTTTTTCCACAGTTAGAGAATATAGATCCGCAACAGAAGTAACTAAATTATTCTTCAGCAATAAAATTGCCATTTTTTCGCCTAAACCCTTGATATCCAAAGCATTACGGGAAGCCCAGTGAATAATGCTACCCCGTAAAATGGCAGGACAAGATATATTGACGCAGCGAGTAACAGCTTCCGCTTTTTGGCGTACCAAAGGGGAACTACACTCAGGACAATTGCGCGGCATTTGATAGGGAACAGTACTAGCAGGACGCAGATCGGGTAAAACCCTGACAACTTCTGGGATAATCTCCCCCGCCTTGCGAATAATTACCGTATCGCCAACGCGAAGATCGAGTTGGGCCACGCGATCGCTATTGTGGAGAGTTGCCCGCTGTACCGTAGTTCCTGCAAGCTGGACAGGCTGCATAACTGCCATTGGTGTCACTGCCCCTGTGCGTCCGACGTTGACGATAATTTCTGTAACGATCGTGGGGGCTTCCTCCGCAGGATATTTTAAGGCGATCGCCCAACGGGGAAACTTCTGGGTAAATCCTAGCTGTTGCTGTAGTTGAGAGTTGTTGAGTTTGACCACTACGCCATCAGTCATATAGGGTAAAGTCTTTCTAGCTGTATCCCATTCATGAAAATACGCCTCTACTTCTGCTAAAGAATTACATAGTTTACGGTTAGGATTAACCAAAAACCCCATTTTTTGCAGTAATTCTAAAGACTCCCACTGGGAACTAATTGCTTGTTCAATATGTAAAGTATAGGCAAAGAAATTGAGCTTACGTTGGGCAACGATTTGAGCATCCAACTGGCGCAGTGTCCCCGCTGCTGCATTACGAGGGTTAGCAAATAAAGCCTCTCCAGATTCACTTCTGGCTTGATTAATTGTTGCAAATACGTTTAAAGGTAAAAATGCTTCTCCCCTAACTTCTATTTTTGGTGGGGGATTCTCTAGATTTAACTTGAGGGGAATTGTGCGAATCGTCCTGATGTTTTGAGTAATTTCTTCTCCCGTCACCCCATCCCCACGGGTTGCACCTCTAACTAAAATACCGTTTTCGTAGGTAAGGGCGATCGCGCTACCGTCAATTTTTAGTTCACAAACATAGCTAAATTTTGGGATGGTTTCTAGCTGTTTTTGCCAGCGAGTTTCCCATTTAGCCAACTCGCGATCGCTAAAAGCATTTTCTAAACTATAGAGGGGAATATTATGTTTAACAGAAGTAAATCTAGTGGCTACTTGAGCGCCAATTCGCTGGGTAGGACTATCAGCAGTAATTAATTCTGGATACTCGGTTTCTAGATCCTGTAGCTGGCGATATAGCTGGTCATACACCGCATCTTCCATAATCGGACTATCCATGACGTAATAGGCGTAACCCGCTTTTTGTAGCTGTTCTCTGAGTTGGGCAACTTTTTTTTTGGTTTCTGGGGTAATGGGCATAGTTTTGCAGTTGGTAGAGACGATTCTAGTGATGAGCCAGGCTATATATGTGTAGTATAAAAACTTTGATTAAACGGCTAACATATATCAAATTCGCCAATTATCTAACATTTAAATTTTATTTAAATTTTCTCTTCAATCACTTCACTAAATAAGTTAACTAATCATCAGTTTTGGGCAAACTAGACTTAAGATTTGCCTAATTAAACATGATTGAAGAACAGATTATAACTGCGATCGCTAATGCCTGTGAAGATGACACCTTGCGCTTCCAAATAATTATCGAAGATGAAATATTACATGTTTATATTAATCGACCAACTCAGGCAGAACTTGACTATCAAAACCTCAAGTCGAAAATATATAGGGTCATCACTAAAACATTCCCTTTAGAATTTTTAGAAATTTGGCTTTATTGTCGAGTTTTGGGTGAAATAGAAGCAGACTGGCAAGCAGTCTTAGAAATCGAAATCAACTTAGATTCTGCTCAAATGTCGACCATGATGCAGGCAATTAATGGTGCAGTGGAAGCCACTCATTCGATTGTAGACAAAATAGCGCAACAACTAGAAAATCCCGAATCTTTTGCTACTGATCCGCTGTGGGATTTTGAAGAATTACCGACGACGGCAAGTGACAACAATTCTGAGTATGACCTAGAGTTATTAAAATCAATCGATCATGTTGCCTTGCAGTTAGATCTCAATAAATACTGTTTTATTACCAATGAACGGCTATTATACGCAGTACTTAATGCTCCTCCAGAAAATATCGCTCGACTGGTGGACACCTTTGATCGTTTTCCCCAGTCAATCAGGCGATCGCAATTGCCAGTTTTAGAAATTCATTTTAACCAGTTAATCAACCCTGATTTAAATAGTTTAGAGCCTGAAACGCAATTATGGTGGACAGAAATTCTAGCGTTAGACACTGATCGACATCGTCAGTTGGCAATTTGGTTGAGTCGTTACTGTATACATCCCGAACAAACTATTTCCACAATCTCAAAAGTGCTTATGCCTCAACTTGAAACAAAACAAAAACGACTCTGGCAAACAAGTAACTCAATTAAACATAATTTATCTCAGCAAATTTCCGCGCAAAATCAAAATAGTTCTGAAGCTGAAGCTGGATTATTTTCGAGTTGGATGATGTTACTGGGCAAGCTATGGCAAAAAGTTAGACCAACTAAGTAACTAATGTTACGCACTAATTAATCTATCTATGAAGCATAGGTAGTGGGTAGTGGGTAGTAGGTAGTGGGTAGTAGGTAGTGGGTAGTAGGTAGTGGGTAGTGGGTAGTGGGTAGTAGGTAGTAGGTAGTGGGTAGTGGGTAATAACTTATCTGTTATCTGTCTGGATCGTTTATGTGCAATCGATTTTCGTCTTAAATTGCGTAAGATCAGTAAGTAACTAACTAAATTAATAACGTAGTCTATGCAACCAAAAACGGCTGTAATTAGCGATAATCTGGGCTAAAAGGTTGGCACTTGCCACCCAAACCATTAGCGATCGCACAGGTATTATGGGACATCATCTCAAAGTAATTTTTTGCTTCTCCTAATCCATCAGCATAGATTTTTTCGGTCGATAGTTTGACATCAGCAGCACGAGCTACATTTTGAATTACGCGATCGCTGGCGGTGGCTTCAGCAAAAATGGTGGGGATTCCTGTTTTTTTGATTTCTGCTGAGAGTTTACGTACCTGAGAGGCAGTAGGGGAGGATTTGTCACTAAGACCCTGGAGAGTTTGATAGTCTTTAAGATAATATGCTTTAACATAATAGTTCAAAGAGTCATGGGTGGTTACTAAAACTTTTTGTTGTTCGGGAATTGTGGCAATTCGATCTTTGATCCAAGCATCTAGCTGCCAAAGTTGTTCGGTTAGATTCTTGCTGTTGACTAAGTATTGGTCTGCTGCGGAAGGATTAGCTTGTAAAAATATTGCTTGAATTAGCTCGACCATCTTGACGGTATTTGCGACATTGTGCCAGACATGAGGATCTGGTTCTAATTCATTGCTGGCAGCGGATTCTGCTGCTGGTTTCTCTGCTGATTCATCGTGGTGATCTTCTGCAACCATCATCGGCTTGGTAACAGCCTGCTCATATAAAGCAATTTTAGGAGTTTTTGTAGCTGATAATAATTTAGTTACCTGGGGTTCTAATTCATACCCACCATAGAAAATTAACTGAGCTTCTTCGATCGCTTTGCTGTCTGAAGGAGTGGGGTTGTAACTGTGGGGATCTTGATTAGCATCGATCAGGCAAGTTAAATCAATCGTGTCTTGAGCAACGGTTTTAACTAAATCGCAGATCACATTATGAGAAGCAACTACTTTCGGCTTAGACTCTGCCTGAGCAAGATTACTTTTGGTTTTAAAATTACTGGCGACCGCGCTGGTGGCAATACCGATAATTACTAAACCCAGTATGTATTTAACCTGAATATTTTTAAACATAACACCACTAATAAATCAGAATGATAATGATTCTAATTAGTTTAAGGTACAATGAGATCCGTTATCATTTTTATTGAGTAATGCTGGAAGTTTGTAACCTGAGCGTCAACTACCGCCATACTATAGCTGTCGAAAACGTATCTTTTGTTCTACAACCAGGACAGGTAACGGGATTATTCGGCTCAAACGGCGCTGGTAAAAGTACTATCGTCAAGGCTATTTTAGGCTTAATTCCCTATTCAGGTGGAGTAGCGCAATGGATTGGCAAACCAGTCACGAAACAGCTAAACAAAGTTGCTTATGTACCACAGCGATCGCAAATTGATTGGGATTATCCTGTCACGGTAGAAAGAGCGGTGATGATGGGACGGGTGGCTACTACAGGCTGGTTTCGCAACCATAGTCGGAAATCAAAGCGATTAGTTCGCAACGCCTTGGAAAGAGTCGGGATGTGGCAATATCGTCAGCGCCAAATCCGAGAATTATCTGGAGGACAACAGCAGCGCGTATTTCTAGCTAGAGCGATCGCTCAAGAAGCCGATTTACTTTTGTTTGATGAACCATTTAACAATGTAGATCAGCAGACGGAAACAATTATTTTTGATATTTTTGCCGAATTAAAAGCTCAACAGAAGACTTTACTGGTAATTAGTCACGATTTGAGTGAAACATTAAATAATTACGATCAGTTACTATTAATTAACAAACGCTTAATTGCCTCAGGGACAAAAGAAGAAGTTTTAACTAACGAAAATATCAACCAAGCTTATCAGTATTTTATTGAAAAAGCTGTTAGCTAAGTGCCTAAACAAAATTAATTACACATTATTATTCACCTTTTCCCTTTACCCAGTTTCAACTAGGAACTTAATTTTGAACGACTACTTATTAGCTTTTAGCTGCTAAAGTTTACTCAAATAAAAGTCTAGAGCGCTAATATAGCCGTACAAAGTTAAATTAGGACATGTTAAAGTTATTTGCTCGTAAGTAACGAGTTTTCAGAAATGTTCTAACGTTTGCAATGCTATAGCTACGGCGAAGCAGTATTATTCAACTAAGAACTATGAATCATCCTATTTAATGCTGACTTGGTTAATTGAACCATTAGAATTTGAGTTTATGCGCCAGGCGATCGCCATTGGCTTGTCTTTAGGCATCCTGGGTGCGGTGGTAGGTAGCTATCTAATTTTGCAACAGATGGGGATGATGAGTGAGGTAATTGCTCATGCAGTTTTACCTGGTATTTCCATCGCTTTTTTCTTAGAAATAAACATTGCCCTGGGAGCATTTATTGCTGGGGTGTTAAGTGCTTTAGTCGTTATGGGGATTCAGAAGCGATCTCGAATTAAAGTTGATGCAGCGATGGCCTTAACCCTCTCCAGTTTTTTAGCTATGGGAGTAATTTTAATTACTACCCTTAAAACCGATCAAATAAATTTAAACGATATTCTTTTTGGTGACATTTTAGGGGTAACTATTGGGGATGTTTGGCGCACTGTGATTATCACCATAATCATCTTAGTCTTAACCAAGCTGTTTTATAAAGAACTAGAATTTTATACCTTCGATCCTCTAGGTGCAAAAGCCTGTGGTCTACCAGTTAATTTGCTCCACTTCGGTCTAATTTGCGCCATCACTTTAACCATTGTCGCCAGTATGCAGACTGTGGGGGTGTTGCTAGTAATGTCTTTGTTGGTAGGTCCCGCGATCACTGCCTATCTGTTAGTTAAAGAACTATTTCAAATGATGTTTTTTGGCTCAATTATTGGCATGATTTCCACTGTCGCTGGAATGTATAGTAGTTATTACTTTGATTTGCCTTCTGGTGCAGCGATCGTCATGGTCATCTTTGTTTTTTTCTTGCTAGCATTGCTTTTTAGTCCGAGTCAGGGACTTGTAACCGAACCCGAATTTAAAAGCAAAATTTTTAATTATCTAAATCGATTGATAGGTAAATAAATTTTCTAATAACAAAGCGCAATGTCTGTTTGAGATTGCTGATCGCAAATTTTTCATCTGTCAACGATCGCGATCGCACTTATTCTGGGTACTCTAGGTGAGACTTAAGGCGAGGTCTTTTGTGCCTCGATTGACACCTATTTGTAAGTGCTAGCTTTAGATGAAACTTTTATTATTAAAAATTCTATTACAGCGTCGTGCCAGGGATGAAGGATTTACCTTGCCGATGGTAATTGCGATCGGGTTAGTGATGATTCTTTTGGGTACGATAAATATTGTTAAATCTAGCGAAGAAAATATAACTGCCATATCTCAAAATAGTTCTGCCGATGCTATGGCTGTTGCTGAGGTTGGGATTATTAAATATCGAGAGTTATTAAATCAAAATCGAATATTAACTGTTTATAACGAAGATCAATGGACTAGCACTAACGTCGCAGGGCAGACTTGCGCTAACATGGCAACTGCACCCACAGGTTGGACAGGTACAGCTACTCTAGCAAACGATACTGCTGCTACTGCTACTGATACTGCTACTACCGATAATGATAATTGGTGGGAAATCAACGAAGATTTTAATGGTGATGGTGATACGACAGATGATGGCGAATTTGTTGGTGAATATCGACTAGTAAGCTATGAGTATGATATTGATGGGCTTACGGGTACGGCTGATAGCACAGCCGATAACAACGATTTTGACCTTTTTAGCGATGCCGACAAAGATGATGACCCAGGAACACTTGCTTCTGGTGTTACTGTAAATAGTATCACTGATGAAAATGATACAGATGATGATGGACAAAGTGATGCTGTTGGAATTCTAACTGTTCAGGGAAGAAGTCCTGATGGTGGAATAGCGCAAATAGAAACAAAAATTCCCTTACGTATTAATGACTTAGAAAATTTTGCTCCCGTATTGTGGGTAGAAAGTGGTGCAATCGCAACTCCAGGAACTTTAAATATCCCTAATGCTGATGACAATATTGTTTTGAAAAGCTCTGGTACTGGATGTTCCACACCTGCGGCTATAGCTGGAAATACTAATGTCATCAGCGATCCTCGTAATTTACCCGCCATTATTTCATTACCTACTGATTCCACTAAAAAAAATAGTATTGGTACTATAGACACCACAAGCTCAAAAATAACTTTACCTACACCTTCTGTTACTCCAGATAACAAAAATGATCAGGGTCGATTTTTGTATGAAGTTTCAACTATAAACGTAGCAACTAACAATCTAGAAACAGACGGGATTGCCAAGGTTACTTTATATGCCACAGGTAATATCAATATTACTGGTGCGTCTGGAACTACCATAACTATAGGAAATAGTAACGCAGCGAATCCTAATACCAAAGCTGCTTGTGTAGATCCTGCTAGCACTGCTACTCCTCCTGCTCTTCTTAGTTTTGCCAACTTTAATTGTGCTAATACCATTAGTACTAGCGTCTCATCTCAAAATTTAGAAATTTACGGTTCTAGTACTACTACTCAAATCGATATCAACACTAACGGTGGAACTGTAAATATAGAAAGCTTTATTCATGCTCCTGATGCAACTTTAAATATAAGTGGAGGTGGCACAGTAAATATCAATGGTGCAGTGTGGGTAAATAGTTTTAATAATACTAGTACAACCGTCAATGTCAGAAGTGATAAAACAGACACCACAACTGCTGCTGAGGCTTCTTATAAATTTTATACAACTAGCGCAACTATGACACCTAGACCTTTAACCAGCACCCCAACCGATTGGGTAAGAGAGGAGGTGCAATAAGCTAATGCCAAAATTATTGATATTTAAACACAGAAAATCTTTAAATCAAGGTTTTACTACTCTAGAAATTTTAGTTTCTATTATTATTGCTCTAGCTTTTGTCAGTGTCGCTATGCAGTCTTTTGTATATGCAATGGCTCTAAAGGTTCAAGCACAAGAAAAACAAAGAGCTAATCAACTAATTCAAGAAGATTTGGAAAAGGTAACAACTTTGGGAAGTAACATTATTCAAGACCATGATGATAAATGTAATCCCATTGCAACAGCAGCAGCAGGAAGTACTCCAGCAAAGACTGCTTATCAAAATGGCTATGCTTACCAATTATGGGAAGCTATTGATAAGAAACCACAACCCACCGCTCATCTGTTAAAAACTACTGATGGAACTGAATCAGGCAAAAAAATTGGTTCAATTCGCAAACAAATTAATGATTCAACAGATCCTAGTCCACCAGAGGATGCTCCATATCGAACATTAAAAATTAGTTTTCAAGTAAGGGAGTTAAATAGTTCCGATTTACCAACTGGTGATGTTATTGCAGAACGTTATGTGGAGGTAATACCCGATGTTGCTTTACAATGTCCGTAGAAAAGTTAATCAGGGTTTTACTCTTATTGAGATGATGGTCGTAGTGATTATTATTGGCGTAATTGCCAGTATTGCTGTTCCCAATTTTCTTGGTTTGCTTAATCAAAGTCGTGTCAAAGACGGTTTAGCACAGGTTGAAGGTGCAATCAAAGAAGCGCAAAGACAAGCTATACGCCGAGGAAAAACTTGCAAAATTAAATTTGTGACTGAGACTATAGATGGCAAATCGCGAGAAACGATTAATGTGGTTGAAAGTACAGATACAGGAGAAACTGTAGCTGCTGGTTTTTATAATGGCTGTTTATTGGAAAGGAGAATATTACCAGTAGGTGTATCTTTAGACCTAGGTGGTATTGAAAAAATAACTTTTACTGTTAAGGGAAATACTGACAGCGATAGCGACGGAATAATTAGAGTATCTCACCCCCAGACTACTACAGTCAAATGTTTGCAAATAGCAGGATTGTTGGGAAATATTTTAACTGGCGACTATGACAGTGGAACTACTAGCTGCAAAGTTAGTTAATCAATAATGCTATTAATTAATTAGTTATTACTGATGAAGAATAACATTAACCGAAAGAGCGATCGCGGTTATACTTTAACAGAAATGATGGTCACTCTAATTATTATTGGGGTGATTGCTGCGATCGCACTTCCTGCTTTTACAGGCTTACTTAGTCGCTATCGATTAGAGGGAGCATTGCAACAGTTATTAGGCGCAATCAACGAAACCCAAAGACTAGCTATGGTTCGGGGTAAGTCTTGTAGAATTAATGTCAATCCCAGCACTAATAAGATTACTGCTAACACAGCAGGATGTTTATTAAGCGATCGCAGTCTTAACAGCGAAATAAAAATCCGCAGCAACTTTCCAGGCACGACAAATATTACTTTTTCCTATAAAGGCAGCACCACTAGAATGGGTACTATTGTTCTGTCTTCAGATCATACTGATTCGCAAAAATGCTTTGTGATTGCCTTGGGTACTGGAATCAAAAGAGTTGGTGATTACAACGGCAGTAAAACTGGTTCAGTTTCCTACACCAACTGTAAAACTCAATAAATAGCTGAAAATGTATTAAATTTTTTCCTTCTAAGTTGATCGCTATTGATTGTGTTAGATTGGACTTGTACAACTTTATGTCAGGATATGATTCCTACAACCAATTCCATCGCCTATACTAATGCCAGAAATGGATTAGCATCTTTACTGGATCGAGTTAGTAAGAATTCAGAAATTGTAATTATCAATCGCCGAAATAAGCCAGATGTGGCATTGATTAGCAAAGAAGAGTTAGATAGTTTATTGGAAACTGTTTATCTATTGCGTTCTCCGAAGAATGCCAAAGAGCTATTTAAAGCCATAGACGAATCCAAACAAATGGATGATGCCGTAATTGAGCCTCAATCTGTAAAAGACTTGTGTGATGATTTGAACATTGTCAGGGACAAGACACCTAAACTTAGTTTAGATACGTAAGATGTCCGCTGAAATTAAAGTTTGGAGTCCTATTTTCACCTCCACTTTTCGAGAACATCTGCTTTGGTGGGCTAAGAGAGATCCAGCTAAAATCTACAAAATCTTAGATTTGGTAGAGGTAGTTTGTGACCAACCATTTAGAGGAATTGGCAAGCCAGAGCCTCTCAAATATATCGATTCCAATATTTGGTCGCGACGCATTAACTTAGAACATCGACTAGTCTATCGCATTAAAGATAACCGTATTTACTTTTTACAATGTCGTTACCATTATGATTAGGTTGTTTTCTGAGTTTCTTTAAATCCTTCAAGAAAAGTTGGCGATCTTCAACCTTCAAGAATGATCTTCAATTCGCAAATCTTCCTTACAGCATTAGAATGAACTTGGATACAACCTGAAGCAAGGGAAGTAGAAATAGTTGATTATCATTAAAAATCAGTTTATGAAAATACCCAAATATAGACCGCCAACTCATCCAGGAGAAATGTTGCTTAAAGAGTTTCTAGAACCAATGCAAATTACTCAGCAAGCACTAGCTCAAGCAATTGGAGTACCCTATCAACGAGTAAATGAATTGGTGAACCAAAAAAGAGGCGTTACTCCCTCCACTGCCTTACGACTATCTAAATTCTTTGGTAACAGTCCTGATTTTTGGCTGAATTTGCAAAATGCTTGGGAAATCTATCATACTCAAGCAGCAGAAGCAGAGCAACTGGAAAAAATACTATTGTTCACCTTCCCCGACTAATAATCCACAGCTTCTGCCAAGACATCATCCATCCAAGAATTGATACTTTTGTTAGCTTTTTTAGCTGCTAAATAAATCTGGCGATGACGTTCGGTTGTTGTTCTAAATGGTAATTTACCAGAAAAAGGTTTGTCTGGTTCTTCTCCTAATTCAGTACACCATTCTAAATAGTCATCTATCGAGTTATGAAATTCCTGTTCTAACTCTTCAACAGTACTACCTTTAAAGGTAATTACGTCTTTGATATCTAATACCTTTCCGAATAAGATTCCTGCTGTTTCGTCTATTTCAATTTGGGCTGTGTATGCTTTATACTTCATAGCTAATATTTAAATTAATAATCTTCTGGTTTTATATCAGCATTTACTAGAAATTCTTGGACAGCTTTGACTGCACCTTTATCTGTCTCTTTTTCTGGATGAGGCTCATGAAACACGGCTTTAACCCCATTTAGAGACACCCTAACTCTCGAACCTCTACCTTGCGAAACTTCAGCACCCAAAGCTTTAAAGAGATTTTCGATGCTAGTCCATTTAATATCAGAACGGACAGGTGAACTAAACACCGCTTTTAAAGTTTGACGCTGCTTTTTATTCATACAACGTTTTTTTAGATTGATTCACGTGTAATCATTTTTTGACTAGATATTATTCGTACATTAATGATATCATTTTTTGATATCATTAATGTACGACAGAAGCTGAACAACTCGAAAAAATCAAACCTTGGGTAATCGGTTGAAAATTAATCGTAGGGGCGAACGGCCGTTCGCCCCTACGATTAATCTGCGGTGAAAACAGTTTAATTTGACCTTAAAAACGTAATCAACAATAATTATTGATATCCTGTACCTGTATTATTTGTATTTGTGCTAGCTACAACCACTGTCGCTAAAACAAGTAGGTTTGAATTTCTTTTCAAATACACCTGATGTAACGATAAAAATATTGTCCTGTAAATCAAATCCAGGTTTCTCAGTATTATCATGATCACCAATTTCAAACCCAATAATCCGTTGATCTTTTCCTAAAACTTTGATTACTTTTCCTGTTGGCAAATTGATTCTGGATGCCAATTGTTCAGCAGTTGGAATGATGAACTCTGTATCGCTATCATTCAGAATTGCTGTTGTATACTCTTGTGTTGGATCTTTGAGAATTGCCAAGCCTTTATCGTATAAAAACTTACCTAAAGATGGTTGATCTCCTGTATTAAATTCACCGTTACCATTGGCATCGTAACCACCATAGCGTGGAATTTCATAACCTTTTTTGAAAAATTGCACAGCCTCATCTGAATCGCCTTTGACTAGCGAGTTATTTTCTTGAAGTGAGCTACAACTACTTCCAGCAACATCAGGATCCGGCTCACAGTCGCCATTAAAGGTTTTAGGCTTACCAAAATCTATTATATGCTCTACTGGAGCTGAGCTACTATTGCAGTCTGCTGCGCCGTTTATAGGAGTAGAGGTAATTCTTAGAGGTTGAGTAGAATCTATTTCGATCGGCTGGGGTTGTTTATTATTATCTCGAGTCTGAATCCAGGTTGTCTTATCATTGGGATCAATGGAATTACTAAAGTCAGTTTGCATATCCCAAGGTGTACCAGATTTACAGTTGTACTCACCTCCTAAGCCTTCAATACTCCAAGAATAAGATGTTAATTCTTCAGAATTATTTTCAGGAGCAATTCTAGCTCTAGCTACTGTTTGGGTATCTGCGGAATAACTGCTTGTTCCTGAGACTGTTATCGTTTCGCCAGTGAAGAAAAGCTGTGCTGTAATTGATTTACCATCTGAATCTGCATTATCTTCAAAGTTTGTTACTCCATCTTCATTCATATCTAAATCTTTACTATCTGTAGTACCGTCGCCATTAACATCCGCTGACGCAGTATCTGCTGTTTCTTTTATCCCATCTCCATCAACATCTGTGGCTACTGCAAGTACAAAACCATCATTATTACTATCTGCATTTTCACTAATATCATCTCCATCGTCATCAACCACGCAAGCAAAAAAACCTTGATAGGTGCTATCTATAATACCGTCACCATCACAATCTAAATCTTGATCGGTATCATCAATATTGTCAATTAAGGCTTCTTTAGTCCAACCGAAAGGATTATTAACCCGCCCTGCTTTAGTTGGATCTGTTACATAACTTCCATTTGCTGTTAATTCGGGTCCCCAACGATAAATTACTAAAGGTCCTTTCCAAGGAGAACCTGTTGCTGGTGGCGCCACAAAATAGATAACTCTTTGAGATACTCCAGGTATTTGTAATGCTAAGCTTACTGTGCCTCCAGTCGGAAGCACAAAATCTGGTGCTACTTCTTCGTTAATAAGTGTAGTTAAAGTATCGTTAGTAGTGTCCAAATAACTAGAAGACATGTCAACTTCAATTGCTTGAGCGCGTCTTAATTCATCAGAGATAAAATCTAAAGCCCGTCCTGTTTCGTTGCGTGCTGTTGTTTTAGATCCTTCACTTTGACTAGTTCCTAATACCTGCATCAAACCAAAACCCAATGCACCAATGACAAAAATACTCATCACCAAACCAACTAGTAGTTCGGTTAAAGTAAAACCAGAATTAGATTGGCTTTTTTTTAAAAGTTTGTAAAACTCTTTGTTTTTCATATTAAGGACAGTTTTATTAGCTATAAAATTAAAAATACTTTTTTGGTATTCAGGCAATATTTATAGGCAAAATAACCAGAGGTTGAATATTGCTTATAGCTGTTGCCATTTATACAATTACTGTCCCAATATAGTTGGCGTAATCAAGCTGTGTAAATTGGTGAGGACACTGATTTTCAGGTAAAGCTAGGATAAATCTTAGATAAATTACTTTAAAATTCGTTTGAGAAGTCAGATTTATTAGATTTATTAGATCGTATTGCTACGGTTTCATTACCGATAAAACAGATTTAATCGGTCTGCTTTGTCTACCCTGTCGTGAATCAATACCTCTGGTTTAGACTTTGTTAGGCGTTGCTGAATCGAGGTATACCATTGCGAAGCTTATCCTTTAGGACAAGGGTAAAATGTGATTTTTTGAATTTATTATATTGTATTGAATCAAAAAGCTAAGAGCTAATAGCTATAACAGTATTATTTTGTACGTCATACTTTCAATCAGCAACGCCCTTTGTTATTAATTGGATAACCGAACCCAGTTCACGAATTGAGTCACAGAATCTAGGCAAATTTTCCAGTTGGAATAGAATCAATTAACTTGCGGGTATAGGCTGTTTTGGGGTTGCGGTATATTTGCTCTGATGTGCCTATTTCGGCAATTTTTCCCTGATTCATGACAATAATGCGATCGCTCATGAATTTAACGACGCTGAGATCGTGGGAGATAAAGATATAGGTTAATCCCATCTCTGCCTGGAGCTTTTTGAGCAGGTTTAATACCTGTGCTTGTACCGAGACATCCAGGGCGGAAACGGACTCATCGCAGATAATAAACTGGGGTTCTAAGGCTAAAGCCCTAGCAATACATACCCGTTGTCTTTGTCCTCCTGACAACTCGTGGGGATAGCGGTTTCGCAGATCAAGATTTAAACCCACCCGTTCTAAAAGTTCTGATACCTTTTTATGGCGATCGCCTTTTATTTTATGAACTACTAAGGGTTCGGCGATCGCTTTGCCAATATTAATGCGAGGATTAAGAGAATTATAGGGGTTTTGAAAGATAATTTGCATTTGTCGACGCAGCGATCGCAATTTTTGGCTTCTCAGGGCTAAGTTGGTAATATTATCGCCCTGGAATACTACATCTCCTTCCAGCGGTTGAATCAGGCGCAAGAGAGTTCTGGCTAAAGTAGATTTCCCGCACCCCGACTCACCGACTAAGCCTAAAGTCTCCCCAGGATAGACTTCAAAGGAGACGTTGTTTACCGCCATCAGATATTTTTTAGTTTTGCCAAACATACCCTTGGTTGGAAAGCCTACCCGTAGCTGCTTAACAGACATTAAGGATTCTTGCTGCAAAAGCTGTTTTAATCTCGCCTGTTGTTCAGCTTCGGTAACAACCTTTGGTTGATGATTAATATCGGTTTGTTTTTCTGTAATTTGAATCTTTCCTGCTGGGGTAGTCGTTACGTCCATAAAATCAACTACCGTAGGTAGAATCTGCAATTGATAGTCTAAACGAGGGCGACAGGCTAATAATCCTTTTGTATAAGGATGTTGAGCATGGCTAAAGACAGACTCGATTTTTCCCGCTTCTACTACCTTTCCTTGATACATTACCACCACTGAATCAACTAGTTCAGCAATTACTCCCAAGTCGTGAGTAATAAAAATCAATGCCATATCTCTTTCGTCACAGAGATGGCGCAGCAGATCTAAAATAGTCGCCTGCACTGTTACATCTAAGGCAGTTGTGGGTTCATCAGCAATTAAAACACTAGGATTACAAGAGATTGCCATGGCAATGGTGACTCGCTGTAGTTGTCCCCCAGATAGTTCATGAGGATAGCGCTTGAGGATCGACTGCTTCTGCTGATTAATATAGCTAAATACTTCTTTGTCGCTATAGCTAGGATGCTCTTGCAGACATTGCTGTTGTAACGCCTCGTCACTGGGTAAAAGTTGAACTTCTTGTAACAGGGCGATCGCTTTTCTTCTAGCATCCCCAGCCGATACCTTTTGATGTAATAAAATCGCTTCGGTGATTTGAAATCCAATATCATAAACAGGATTTAACGCACTCATGGGTTCTTGAAAAATCATCGCAATTTCTCCCCCACGATAGCTTCTGCGTTCAGCTTCATTTACCTGTAATAAATCTACTGGCGATCTAGTTTCAGGAGTAAACCAAATCTCTCCTTGGGTAATCCGCCCTGGAGTGGGGACTAAACCCATAATTGCTAAAGATGTTACCGATTTACCCGAACCCGACTCCCCGACAATACCCAGCTTTTCTCCTTTCCTTAACTGAAAATTTAGTTCCTCAACCGCCACTACAGGTTTAGTTTGAGTGATAAATTGGACTTGCAGATGGCGAACATCAAGAACAGGTTCAGACATATTTCAACTTCAGTCAAAGGTTAACAGAATTTTAACCGATAGATTAATAAATTCCATCTTGTTTAGTAAGTGAATCGAGACAATTAAAAAACATGAAATATATTGTATGTAAAAATGTAATTGAGCAAAAAGGTTTAGCCAAAACTCATTATCTTAATGAAAATGCTCAAAGAATTAATAAGTTTCTCGGAGATATTGTCTATAGGCAAAAAGATTTAAAACATTTTCAATTCACTACTAGCTACTTTTCCAACGTTCTAAGGGAATACAGTCAATATCTAAAGTATCTAAAGCTCTAGCCACCACAAAATCAACCAGATCTTCAATGGTTTTGGGGTGATGATACCAGGCGGGAATTGCTGGCACAATTTTTACTCCAGCTTCAGCAAGAGTAGTTAAGTTGCGCAGATGAATTAAACTAAAGGGCGTTTCTCTAGGAACAACTACTAAAGGTTTTCCTTCCTTAATCTGCACGTCTGCTGCTCTTTCTAAAAGATCTGAGCTTAAACCTGCTGCTATTTTGCCGACAGTACTCATGCTACAGGGAATAATTACCATGCCCAAAGTGCGGAAAGAACCACTGGCAATGTTATCTCCCGCATCACCCCAGCGATGACAGTTTAAGATTCCACTTGTCTTAACTCCAGCCTTGTCTCGCCAAAAAAGTTCTTGTTGATCGGGTTCTGCTGGCATCCGAATGTTTTCTTCTGCTTGCCAAACCATGTAGGTAGCGCGAGAAGCCACTAGTTCAATCGTATAATCAGCAGCTAATAGGTATTTTAGAGCATGTACAGCATAGATTAGCCCTGAAGCACCGCTAACGCCAATAATTAAGGGTTTGGTCATGTAATATTGATAGTAATTAAATTAGTAAATTAGTCAAATTAGTCCTTCAAATTCAAGTTCTTCGATCATCTGTAAACCACGAGGATCGCCGACTTTGAGGATAGCACTTCTAGCATCATCTTTAACACCATAATCATCATCTTCTACTAAAGATTCAATTAAAGCATCGATCGCCGTAGCGTAAACAACGTTGGAAGGTAGTTCACGACACAATTGCCCAATTGCCCAAGCACAGTTACTGCGTACCGCTGCAATAGAATCTCTTCTTAACCCCTGAATTAGAGGCGGAATAGCAGCAATGATATCTTCATAGTTGGCTGGAGCAATTTGGGCTAAACCACTAGCTGCCCATAGTCTGACGGCGGAAATATCGGTCTTAAGAGCATGAAGTAAGGGCTGAAGAGCGCGTCGATCTTTACTGTTACCCAATGCCCAAACTATTCCCTTGCGGACATAGCCATTAAAGTCTGTCTCTAGTAATTCAATTAAAGGTTCAACAGCAGTAGCATCTGGATTGCGTCCTAAAGCATAGGCAGTGCTGACTCTAATTAAAGGACAGATATCCTTGAGTAGTTCAATTAAAATTGGAATGGAACGGCGATCTTCTAGCTCACAAAATGCTCTTGCTGCTAGCATCCGATCTGAAGCGACAGCAGATTCTAACAACTTTAACATTCGCTCTGGATCTGGAGGTGGAATGTCGCCTACAGAGCTGGCTGAATCGATATTATCTAGAGGACTATTTAGTTCAGCTTCAATAAAACTTAGTTCATCATTTTTCATTATCACCCAAGGTCGCTCTATTATTATCCAACTGTTAGCAAGCTGTTAAAGTGTTTTATTTTACGTCTTTTTATCTTTACATCATACTATCTTGATTAGAGAAGTAATCGATGCAATTCAAAGATTATGTCATTCGCTAAACCCATAACAGTCAATCCGTTTGAGCAAGGGGCAATGTCGCAGATTCTGTCTGATGCTCCTGTATTATCTAGCTATGAAGCAGGTTGGCATGGTATTCATCTAGCTCATTATCATCAGTTATCTGGAGAAATCCCCGAACATTATATTTCACAGCACATCATTAGTATGTCAGCTAAAAATCCAGAAGTATTGGAAGTGATTTCGGATGGAAAAAGTTGGATGACTTCATCACAAGTAAAAGATAATATGATTCAACTTTACCCTGCCGATCGCTCTTATCAAGTAAGCTGGAAGGGAGAATCTGAGTTTATCCATTGTTATATAGCTCCTCAAGCCCTTGCTCAAATTGCCTATGAATCCGTCAATCTAGATCGTTTGGAACTCATGGTGCATTTCATGAAACCCGATCCTTTAATTTGTCAGATTATATTGGCATTAAAAACGGAATTGGAGACTAACCCTTCCAACAGTCGTTTCTATGCAGCCAAACTTAGAGAGTTTAATCCACCTGACATTCATATTTATGAAGTAGTTATTTCTGAGTCAAAAGCAGGAACGCCAAAGATCAAACAAGGACAATACATTACTCATTTTGCCGAATTTCGGCTGCCTGCTGAGAATCAACCGCGCATGATTGAACTAGCGAAAGAGAACGTAGTTAAAGCAATGGAGTTACCAGGATTAATTTCTGCTAATTTTCATCGTAGTCTCGATGGCACTCGGGTAATCAATTACGGACAATGGCTTGATCGAGAAAGTATTGAAAACCTGAAAAAACAACCAGGATTTGGCGGAAAATCTGAATATTGGGAAGGTGTTGCCGAAAATGAACATCATCTTTATGAAGTTGTTCTAACCATACCTAGTGATTAGAAATTATACGACAACTTTTTAAATTCAGGAACATTGTCTTTAACTAACACATTCACTTAATTAAAATAGGAGATTTAACATGGCTGCAAAACCCGTAGTTCTTTTAGCTGGTATTACTGGCATGATGGGCGATAAATTGGAAAGCTGGATCGAGCAAAAGAAACAGACAGCTTCATCTCCTAATGAGTATCTGCCTCAGCAATATGTTTATACAATGGTTTCTGGCAAAGGCAAATTCGATAATATCCAAAATTCTCGTTATTCTCAAATTCAACCGCTAACAGTAAAGCAGTATTTAGAAACCGCCCATCTTTGACAGAGCGATCGTATTCTTGATGATACAGGCAACTTCTTAAGCATAATCAATGAGCCTAACTAATTCCAATTCTTTACCACTCAAGGCAACTTTATTACTAACTAGTACTTTAACAGTAATGTCGGGAGCAACAATTGCCCCTTCACTACCCGCGATGCAAGAGTATTTTGCTGATGTATCCAATTCCGCGCTGTTAGTTCGTTTGGTATTGACTATCCCCGCGTTATTTATCGCTATTGGCGGAATGTTTGCCGGTCAACTGGTAGATCGTCTTGGTCGCAAACCTTTATTAATTGGTTCGGCTTTACTTTATGGTATCGCTGGTAGTTCTGGTTTTATCTTGAACTCTTTGGGTGCAATTTTGGTTGGTCGTGCTTTATTAGGACTATCGGTAGCGGGAATTATGACTGGGGTAACCACTTTAATTGCTGATTATTATACAGGTCAAACGCGGGCTAACTTTATGGGTTTGCAGGCAGCATTTATGGGTTTGGGAGGAGTAGTATTTCTTTCAGTCGGCGGCTTGATTGCCGATCTTAACTGGCGCTTCCCTTTTCTAATTTACCTTTCAGCTTGGGCTATTTTAATCGCGATCGCTGTAACTATTTACGAACCTGAGCGTAAGATACTCAACCAAACATCTTCTTCTGCAAACCAGCCGAGTATGCCCATCGGCGTACTAGCCATGATTTATGGTGTTGCTTGGTTCTATATGGTGGTGTTTTATTTAATTCCCGTACAACTACCGTTTTATCTCCAGAATCTTAGTAATGCTTCTGCTTCTGCTTCGGGGTTGGCAATTGCCGCCTCAACTTTAGCCAGTGCGATCGCATCGTTGCGTTATGGATTTGTTAAAAGGCGTTTGGGTTTTATCAGTATTATAGTCCTTGCTTTTGGTGTAGCAGCAGTGGGGTATTTAATTATTGGTATAGCTGGTAGTTACAACATGGTTTTAATCGGTTTAATCATTGCTGGTTTAGGTTTTGGCTTATTAATGCCTAATCTTAATGTTTGGCTGTCGAGCATCATTCCCGATGTTTTACGTGGTCGAGCTTTGGGTGGTTTAACCACCTTCTTTTTCTTGGGTCAGTTTTTATCTCCGCTAGTTTCTCAACCCATTACTAATGGAATTGGTTTGGCTAACACCTACAGCTTTACAGGAGTTTGTTTACTGGTAGTGGCGATCGCCTTTTTAGCTTTGAGAAAACAAATTAACTCATTTTGTCAAAACTGTTATTAGAGCGACTAATCCTGATATTAAAGATAATGACTTTAGTAACCCGAATATTAGACCACCAATTATACCAATAGGGTCTATTTCTAGAAAATTATGCTTTTATATTCTATTTGCTAAACAAGTATAGTAAATAAGTACTAAAGTTAGGATATTTACTACCTACTACCTACGAACAGATCTTGTAAGTTGGATAGAGGAACGAAACCCAACAACTCAAATGTTTACCAAATTTCCGCCAAATCTAAGTTAAATCCAGGCAGAATATCGCTGCAATCAACCGTCATAGGCGATTCTAACACTTCTACCTCTTGCCCTAAGCGATAAATTCCAACCTGTTGATCTTGAGGATTAATTAGCAACCCTAATTTCACGCCTAGACCTTGATATTCGAACATCTTAGTCTTGAGGATATTTAATCGATCAGTAGCAGAACGAAGTTCAATGACAAAATCAGGCACGACTGGAATGAAGCCTGTGATATCTACTCCCTCTAATCGCGACTTTTCAATCCAAGACACATCGGGAGACATTTTGCCACCACCAATGGCGATAAAGTCATAGCCAGTTGAAGACTCAAAAGCTTGTCCTAATTTTGTGTGTTTACTCCAACCACCAACTTGAATAGTTAAGTCAATATTTTTCTTGCCACTTTCACCGCCTGTTGGAGGCATAACAATCAATTTTTGGTCTTTGGTTAATTCAAGTCTTAAATCAGGATTGTCAATACACAGAGAATCGAATTCTTCAGGGGTGACGTGGAGAGTGGTATTGCTAACATTGAGCAGTAATGGTTGAGTATTGTTAATATGAGTAGCAATGGTCATCTTAAAACCTCTAAACCATTGTATTAATTGGATTTATGACTTTTTAAGTATATCAAATAATTTATTCAAATTACTCTATATAGCGATCGCTTGATCTATGACACCAATACAGTATTTTTTACTATTGCCTTAAGAATAGAGTGAATTGGTGACTTTACTAGATAGGGTAGTATTAAAGCGTAATTGAACAATATTGCCTAAAATATATAGGGAACAAACCCTGTTAACTACAAACCTAATGACCACTGCTCAAGATACTTTGTGGGAAAAATTCATCCAGCCCATATTTGGTTTTTTAATCGATCGCGAGGCACTCAAAGAACTCTCTGACAGTATTGATTGGGCGAAAGCTGGCGATCGCCTCAAAGATCCAGAGTTGGTATATCCTGAATATTATACTTCTCAGAATTTTCATGGTATCACTGGGGGTTATCTGACTTCGGGTGCAGCAGTAACCTACGATCCTGTGACTAAACATGCCCTCCCGCCTAATGAAACTTGGAATCGCGAAGCAGTAATTAAAGCTGTTATAGGAAGTCCCCGTAGAATTCTCGATCTGGGTTGCGGTACTGGTTCAACAACAATTATGCTTAAGCAGGCTTTTCCCACTGCTGAAGTTGTGGGGTTAGATTTATCCCCTCAGATGCTAACCATGTCTGAATACAAAGCACAGCAGGCACAGTTAGACATTAACTGGATTCATGGGTTGGCAGAAGCAACTAAGTTTGCTGATGCTGAGTTCGATGTTGTGACTGCTTCGTTATTGTTTCATGAAATGCCTACTTCTATTGCCCAACAGGTGCTACAAGAAGCTTATCGTCTGCTCAAGCCAGAAGGACAGATCGTTATTTTGGATGGTCATCAGAAAACCCTACGGAACACTACTTGGCTGTCTGATATATTTGACGAGCCTTATCTCAAAGAATATGCAGCAGGTAGTACTGATGCCTGGATGGGTAAGGCTGGTTTTAATCAGGTACTAACCGAAGATGTTTGGTGGACAAATCAGCTAACTATAGGAGTAAAATCGAGCAGTAAGTAGTAATTAATACCTAATGTTTAATTTATGAGTCTTAAAGCAGTTTTTCTAGAGTTTAGTGGTGTAATTATTGATGATGAAGCGATCAATCAAGAATTAATTGCAGAAATCCTTCTCAGTGAAAACTTGCGGGCTGATGATGATGAATATACTCAATATTGTCGTGGTAAAAGCGATCGCGCCTGCTTAAAAGATATTTTAGCTAATCGGGGTCGTATTTTAGCTGATGAATATCTTGACAAGCTGCTGAAAATTAAAGCCCAAGGTTATCGTCAGAAAATCGATCAATTGTCAGAAATAGCCTTACCAGCAAATTTAACCCCGTTTCTTACTCAGTTAAAACAGGAAAACATAGCTGTTGGTTTAGTAACAGGTGCAGCTTGTTCAGAAGTAGAATATGTGTTGGCAAAAGTCGAACTCGCTTCGTACTTTGATTTAATTGTAGCTGGTGACGATTTAAAATTGAGCAAACCAGAACCAGAACCTTATTTATTGGCAGTCTCCAAGCTCAACTTGAATCCGCAAGAATGTTTGGCAATTGAAAACAATCCGATTGGCATCACTTCAGCCAAGCGGGCAAAGATCCAAGTAGTGGGCATCTCTAATCTTTATCCTCTCCATATGTTACAGCGTCAAGCAAACTGGACTGTTGATGATTTTCTAGAAATTGAACTTGATCGCGTAGATGGCGTCTTATCTCGGATTAATTAACTGAATAGTTGATAGCTTCGCTCATTTACTGGTTACTGCTCCAGTTAATCGGCAGGGAGAGAGGATTTTCTTGAGCATCATCAGTAGCAGAAGCTGCTGTGGCTTGGTCTAATACTGCCTCAACGCGATCGTAAATCTCTTGAGCCTCTTCTAGAGAATTGCCAATACTCGTTAAACCCAGCTTGCCAAATTCTGATAATGCACCCATCAGATGAAATACCGTCCCTGTTTGACTGCTGCTATCAAAATGTAGTCTTTCTTGAGCAATAATATCCATGAGATCGTTTGGTAATAAACCTTGATACTGTGCTTTATGCAAATTATCGGTGGCAATATAGTGTTTTTCTTGATTTTGTTGGCTTAAGAAGTTGCCTGTGTCGTAATCAAATCTGCCGTTAGTCAGTAATCTTAAGGTCATAAAGGGATGGGTTGTGCCACCCTTGCGGAGATTAATTTCGATCGCTTGAAGATCCCATTGTTTGGTCTTTGTATCCTGCACGGCAATAAAATCTACTCCGTAACGTTCGATCGTTCCTTTGGCAGCTAAAACTTCACCAACTTTTAAACCCAACTCTTGTAATTTATGTCGATAGTCGACATCCGCAGGAAAATAACAGCCTTCGTATACCTGTCCATCTACACCCCCCAAAATCTGATCGTGAGTCGAGATAATTTCCACTTCCCCCGATGGTCGAATGTAGCCCTGTACGCTAGGCGATCGCTTAATTTCCCCTTCGACAAAAGCCTCCACAATTGCTCCTAATTTAGGAATACGTGCCGAAAAAGTCGACCAGGTTTCTTCTCCCGCTTGAAAGCTCATATTTTCTAGCTGTTTACTTAGAGCTATTTTAGTTTGAGCTTCATCTTTTTGACCAGGAGCATATGCTTGAATTGGTCTTAAATCTAGCAAAGCATTTCCTTCTCCCGAAAAGCCTTCGTTGAGCTTTACTACCACCCGTTGTAAGTTCGGCTGTCTTTGCCAGAGTTGCCATAAATCTTGGATTAAATCTGGGACGTTTTTCACGGTGTAGCTGCCGTCAGGATGAGCAATTCCCGCCTCGGCAAAAATACGACGGCTACCGCTTTTAGAACCCCACTTGAGTACTTCAGGAGATGCTGCCAATAGGGGAATACCCAGCTTTAAAGATAGCTGCTGCTCAAGCTCGGTAGAGTTGTAACAAACCATATAAGACTTATGAGGACGCAGCGCACGACGAATCTTTGCCACCAATCGGGGGCGGTCTAAAATCTTTTGGCTTAAGGGTTTGAGAGAGCCATCATAGGTGCTAATTAATAATAGGCGATCGCGCGCATGAGAAAAAGGAATTCCTGGCAGGAGTTGCAGGTAGTAATCAATGACAATGGGACACAGAGGTAACGCGGTCAGATAAATTACCCTAGTCAAAGGATTACGCAGACGAATCAAAGAAAATAATAGTCTTTCTTCATAATGCAAAAACCCTGGCACTTTACTTCCCACCTGCTGATCGACGCTAAAGGAAGGAATCACTAAAATATCATAGTCATCCTGATCGAAAATATCGACACTCTGCCACAGTTGACCTTCTTCAAAAGATCTCGTCCATTCTCGAAGCTGATTTTGTAGCTGTCGGAAACGCTTTGCTGCTGAATGACTATCTTCCATAACCTAGAATGACTATACTTGTCGGGCAAACTCCAAGAGTTATAGTATACTTGCTGCGAATATCAATATTTCATCTGTCTCAAGAATTAATAAAAGTACTCCTGTTGTTGATTTTTCTTTTTCCCCTTCTTTTCCTATGCCTAAACTTTTGGTTGTTACCACCGTCCCTATTACAATTCGCAGTTTCCTGCTTCCTTTGATCCAACATTTTCGCAGTTTAGGTTGGCAGGTAGACGCTATGGCGCAGGGTATTTCAGCCAATCGAGATTGTGTAGAAACATGCGATCGCATTTATGATATTCAATGGTCACGTAACGTTTTCGATCCAAGAAATTTATGGTCTGGAGTCTCGCGAGTCAAGCAAGTAGTAGCACAAGAAGATTATGATCTGGTTCATGTTCATACTCCTATTGCTGCCTTTGTTACTCGGTATGCCTTAAAGAATAACCAAAAAATCAAGGTTATTTATACCGCTCATGGTTTTCACTTTTATCATGGTGGGAATATAGTTAAAAACGCTATTTTTTTAAGTTTAGAAAAGCTGGCGGGGGCGTGGACTGATTATTTAATTACCATTAACCAAGAAGATGAAGCTGCTGCCAAAAAGTATAATTTTCTACCAGCCAACAGAATTTACTATACTCCTGGCATTGGCGTAGATATTAACTACTATGCTTCTAGCAAGGTTGAGCCTGTAAATCTAGCACAGGTTCGTCAGCAGTTAAATTTAACCGACTCAGATACTCTATTACTATGCATTGCTGAATTTACACCCCGTAAAAGACATCAAGACTTGCTCAATGCTTTAGCAAAAGTGGCTAATCCTCAAGTTCATTTAGCTTTAGCAGGAGAAGGTAGCGTTAAGCCCAAAATGGCAGAATTAGCCAAACAATTAGGAATAGTCAATCAAGTACACTTTTTAGGTTATCGTGACGACATCCCCACCTTAATTCAAGCTGCTAATGCTGTCTTACTAGTTTCTCAACAGGAAGGCTTACCCCGTAGCATTATGGAAGCTATGTGTTTAAATACCCCTGTAATTGGCTCAAACATTCGCGGTACTCAAGATTTATTAGAAAACGGCTGTGGTTTATTAGTCGATCTAGGAGATACTGATGCCCTCGCACAAGCAATGTCCAAAGTAATTGAAGATCCTGACAGCTTGGCAGTAATGGCACAAAAAGCTCAGACAAAAATAACCAACTACGATTTGAGTAGAATTATTCAACAATACGCTGATATCTATCAATTAGCCTTGAGCGATGATAGTTAATACCAAAACTGCCTAAATGTCCTTCGTTCAGGTTAAACACATCAACCTAAACAGAAATTTTAACAGACTTTAATTTGTTAAAAACAAACTTGAATCTGTTTTTAACAGATTTGCCCAGGTCATTTAATTTTAGTTTAGACCAAATAGCACGTTGTCTTAGTAAACATATCAATATGCCTACTGCGATGACGCTGAAGGCTCGCAAGTAATCAACTGCTTCCACCTGTGCATCTGGCATTAAATAGTGTGGACCAACTAGAACCGTATGTACTACTGCGAAAATCATGGAAGGCAAACTTAATAAGTGAATCTGACGCCAAGCTTTGCCTAATTGACGCTGCATAAATTGAAAGCTAGTTGCTGCCGCAGGAATCATAATACTCAAAGAGATGATGCCTGACCACATTCCCCACTTATTTTGAGTAGACATTAAGGAAATTGTTGCCCAATTTCCTTCCAAAAAATTTTCTGTGGCATAGATTACATGAGCTAGCGCAGCGGCAAAAGCAATTACCCCAACACCTCGACGATATTTTAAAGGAATATCCCACCAAACTTTAATCGGACGAGCCATTAAAGCAAGCATGAGCAAGAACAATCCTATATGTCCTAGATCATGTCCTGCGCCCTCGATACGGGATAACACAAGTATTCCCGATACGACTAGCGCCCAATCTGCATAGGGCAACAATGGTTTTTCTGGTTTGGGTTTTTTGGCTTTTTTGGCAGTAGCCTTAGTGGCTGAAAGTTTGGCTTTAACTACTGGAGAGTCTGTGGGAGATACTTTTTGGGGCGCTAAATTGATCTCCTTTTCCTTATGGTTAGCATTTACGTTGAAGTCTGAAACTGCAATTTTGGCGAGACTATCCATCAGTTCGGCGGCAAAGTGATAAGAACCACTATGAACAGAGCGAATTGCCAAAGCCAATTCGCTCATAACCATGTTTTTCAAGACGTAGCCATTCGCTCCAGCAGTTATTATTTCTGACACAACCGAATCGTTAGAATCTTTATTAAATGCGCTTAAAATGAGAATTTTGACATCGGGGTTTTGTTTGGTAATTCTTTTGGTAGCCTCAATACCACCCATAACAGGCATCACTAAGTCTAAAACCACTACATCAGGCTTAATTTTGCTTACCTGCTCAACTGCATCTTTTCCATTCAGCGCATATCCAACTATCTCAATATCTTGATTGTCAGCAAATATCGCTTGTAATCCTTCACAAACCAGCTTGAGATCATCAACAATCAATACACGAATTTTGGGCTTGTAAAAATTTTGGTTGACATTTCCTGTAGTACTAAGAAGAGAAGAATCTTGAGAAGATGGTTTAGCGACAACAAATTGTCTACTTTCCATCACATCATTAGTAGTCATACTTGATAAATATCAATTATTGTGTTTTCAGAGAAGCTTTCCTCAAAATACCAGAAAGGAGTTATTTTCTCAAATAAGAACATAAATACTGAAATAACAGCGAAATTTTATTAAACCAATCAATATCGGCGATTTGCTGCTATTTGCTTTGAAATATGTTTTGAACCATTGCCCGAGGTATGTTTGCTGCTGCACGATCTAATTCTGCTATTTCTCCCGCATCCAATAGCCAGTCTTGGGCGGCAATATTTTCCTGTGCCTGTTTGATATTTTTTGCTCCAGGAATCGGCATTGCACCTTTAGCAATACACCAATTAATTGCTACTTGCGCCATGGTTTTATGACGGGATTGCGCGATCGCCTCTAGACAATCTAACAGTGGTTTAGCTTCGGGAACTAATCTTCTGAAAAGTATTCCTCGTAACCCTTTGGGATAGGTACTCGGGTCATTATATTTGCCCGTGAGGATGCCCAAGCACAGGGGACTATAGGCAATAAGTTTAATCCCCAATTCATCGCAGGTATCTTTAAGGCCTAATTCAGTTATGGGATAGGTGGATAATAAAGAATACTGCACCTGCAAAGTGGCAATGGGTATATTGCGATCGCTAAATTTTTGCTGAACTTGTCTTAATCTCTTTGTTCCATAGTTAGATAGTCCCACCCCCTTAATTACCCCCCGTTCATATAAATCGGCTAAACCATCCAAAAGCTGCCATTCTTGCCAGGGAAAGTAATTAGCCGTTGACCAGTGCAGCTGGGCCAAATCTACCCTCCCCATGCGCTCTATTGAGGCAATTCCTGCCTTGACCATTGATTTTGCAGTTAATCGCCAGGGATAAGCAGCCAGTTTAGTTGCCAAGCAGATCCGCTCTTTATTTACCCCCTGATATTCCCGCTCAAATTTTCCTAGTAGCTTTTCACTTTGACCATTGAGTTTACCTGTACCGTAAGAGTCCCCAGTATCAAACAAAGTTACACCGTTGCTAACGCACAGATTGAATACTGCTTGTAATTGAGGATCCATACTTTGGTCATAACCCCACAGTAAACGATTTCCCCATGCCCAAGTTCCGCAGCCCATCTGGGGCAGAATCAGTTCTTTAGTACTTGACATCATAACTTCTTATTTTAATTTGATAGGATATTAAAAACTAAATCGGCTAGAATTAGCGGAATAAGCGTCTCTTTAGCAGAAAAATCCTGCATATTAGCAAAAATATATTCGGCTTTGCATCTTCATTAACATCTGATAACTAACAAAACATGAACTCGCAACTCCCTTTAGGTTCAGTCATTCAAGGTTCTTTAACCAAAGGTTTAGAAGTAAGATTACACCCAGATGTATCGGTGGAAGATATGCGTGTCGGTAAATTTTTAGTGGTGCAGGGAACTAGATCTCGTTTCTTTTGCTTACTTACTGATGTTTCTCTTGGCTGTTCCAGCGATCGCATTATTGCTAATCCTCCTCCTATTGACGATACTTTTTTACGAGATGTTTTAGCAGGAAGTGGTACTTACGGTACAGTCGCGCTGTCTCCGATGTTGATGTTTACTCCCACGGCAACCCAGAGCGATTTTTCTACCCTGCCCATAGATCCCGATCTAGATCTTAATACTAGTTTGGGTTCAATGCAGCCCAACTCCAGCGCCGACATGGAATTGCTACCCGTGAAAACAATTCCCGCTCATTTTAGTCAAGTTTATGAAGCAAGCGAACATGACTTTCGTAGCGTCTTTGGTTGGGAAGACGATCCATTTCGGCGTAATTTTTCTGTTGGTCAACCTTTGGATATGGAAGTGCCAGTCTGTATTGATCTAGATCGCTTTGTGGAAAGGAGTAACGGCATTTTTGGGAAGTCTGGTACAGGTAAATCATTTCTCACTCGTTTATTATTATCAGGGGTAATTCGCAAAGAAGCAGCAGTCAATCTAATGTTTGATATGCATTCGGAGTATGGTTGGGAAGCCATGAAAGAAGGTAAGCAGGTAAGTACTGTTAAAGGTTTGCGTCAGCTTTTCCCAGGTAAAGTAATGATGTATACCCTCGATCCTGAATCTACGAAACGTCGAGGTGTTAGGGATGCTCAGGAGCTTTATTTGAGCTACGATCAGATTGAGATTGAAGATTTAAAATTAGTTGCTTCAGAGTTAGGCTTATCGGAAGCGGCAATGGACAACGCCAATATTCTCTATAACGAGTATGGTAAATCTTGGATTGTGCGTTTGCTCAACATGACTAACGAAGACATCAAAATGTTCTGCGAAGCAAAACAAGGACACCAGGGGTCAATTTCATCCTTGCAGCGCAAATTAATGCGCTTTGATACCCTTAAATATATTCGCTCAACTTGTCCCCACAACTACATCGATCAGCTAATTCAAGATTTGGCTGCGGGAAAAAACGTAATTATCGAATTTGGTTCTCAGTCCAATATGCTGTCTTATATGTTGGCGACTAATATGATTACTCGCCGTATTCATGCCAGCTATGTCAAGAAAGCCGATCACTTTCTGCAAACCAAAAACCCCCTAGACAAACCTCGTCAGCTTGTGATCACTATTGAAGAAGCCCACCGTTTCCTCGATTCTGGCGTCGTTCATCAAACTATCTTTGGCACGATCGCGCGGGAAATGCGCAAATATTTTGTTACCCTGCTAGTAGTGGATCAGCGCCCTTCAGGAATTGATAACGAGGTTATGTCCCAGATCGGAACTCGTGTCACCTGCTTGCTTAACGATGAAAAAGACATTGAGGCAATTTTTACTGGAGTGTCTGGAGGAGCAAATTTAAAATCTGTCTTAGCCAAGCTTGATTCTAAACAACAGGCTTTAATTTTAGGTCATGCTGTACCGATGCCCGTAGTTGTCCGTACTCGACCCTATGATGCCCAATTCTATCGCGAAATTGGCTGTACTGATTGGGAAGAAATGCCCAATGAAGAAGTGTATGCAGCTGCAAAAGTCGCCAAAGCAGATTTAGGATTTTAACTAAAACAACCCTGTCAAAGACAGGGTTGTAAATAAATTACTGACAAGAGAATTAGAAATGAAAGTCAGAGATCGCAGATAAAATTACACAATACCAAGCCAATGGAAGAAGCCTTGACCAGTGGTTAGTTCTACTACCATTGCGCCTAAAAAGCCAATCATTGCTAATCTGCCATTCCAAATTTCTGCACTGGGATTAGAGCCGAACTGAAACTTAGTCGCAAACTCGCCATATTTACGTTCGGACTGAGCGCCATAATGTACGTCTGGTGTTTTGTTTTCCATATTTGCCATGATTGATAATTCCTTGAATTGTGAATAAATATTAACTACTTTCAAGATAGAAAATATATTTCTTAATGTTATCTATCTTTAGATGTATTTAGAAATAGATTTAAGTTATTTCGATATTTTTTTGATCGATCAGCATTGATATTTTGATTTGCTATAAATGATACAAAAAAAGTATTTTAATGTATCGCAACATACTAAAAGCTGATGCAGTTTAGGGGAATAGGCTAAAAAAGTATTACAAAATACTTTTTGCTCTAAATTTAAATATTGAATAAAAAATATATTTCTCTATACGAAGAAATCAAACATTACCTTTGCCAAGCGGATTTAGGATCAGTAATCAGTTTTCCATATTTTATTCTGCTCAAGTAATTGCGTTGCATCCTGTTGAGATAATGGTTTGGCAAAATAATACCCTTGTCCATATTCACAATTAAAGCGATGTAGAATATCTTGTTCGGCTCTAGTTTCGATGCCTTCAGCAATCACGTCCATACCCAATTTATGAGCCAAAATGACGATGGTGCTGACAATATCTTGATTCTTGATTCCCTGATTCATATTACAGACAAAAGAGCGATCCACTTTCAAAGTATCAAGAGGAAAAAGATGAAGATAACTAAAGCAAGAATAGCCTGTGCCAAAATCGTCCATGCTAATTTTGATGTCTAGTTTTTTCAACTCGCGCAGTAGGTCAATCGTATTTTCCACATCATCCATCACCATACTCTCAGTAATTTCTAGCTTAAGATTTCCCCCCGCTAATCCTGTGGTAATTAATGTTTCTTGCACTTGTGCAATTAAATTAGCTTGAGCAAACTGTCTACTAGAAAGATTAACGCTGATCACCACCGATTCTGCATAAGGAAACTGTTTGCGCCATTGCTGCATTTGATCGCAGGCGGTAGTCAAAATCCACTCTCCCATTGGCACAATCAAACCTGTTTCTTCGGCAACGGGAATGAATTCTCCAGGAGAAACAAAGCCACGAGTCGGCGACTGCCAGCGTACTAAAGCTTCGAAACCTTTAATAATGCCTGTTTTCAAACAAATTATCGGCTGGTAATAGAGTTCAAACTCTTGATTGCCGATCGCTTGGTTTAAATCAGCTTCCAGTTCAAGTCGCTTGAGAGCCTGTTCGTGCATGTTAGTGGTAAAAATTTCATGTCGTCTTTTACCCGCTACTTTTGCCTGATACATAGCCGCGTGGGAAGCTTGTAATAACTCCTCTGGCTGAAAGTTTTCTCCTTGGCGATTAAAGGCTAAACCAATGCTGGCAGAAGTAAAGATTTCTTGTTCCTTCAGTTGATAAGGTGAAGCGATCGCGCGATCTAACTTATTGGCAATTTCGATCGCTTCGGCGGTGTATTCATCAGTTTTAATGGCGATCGCAAATTCATCTGCACCAACTCTTGCCAAAATTGTCTGAGAATTTAAATTTTCTTGCAGCCTTTGGGCTGTTTCAATTAAGATGCGATCACCTGCTTGATATCCCAAACCGTCATTGATTAACTTAAAACGATTTAAGTCCAGGCATAAAATACCAATAAAACCTGGAGACTTGTCTTTTTGTTGAAGTTTTTTGAGTTGTTTGGCGAATAAACTCCGATTCGGCAATCCTGTCAGGGAATCGTAGAAAAGATTATAAAGTGCTTTATAACCCAAAACACTGGCAATAGTTACGGTTAAACTAATTGCTGCTGGCATCAAGGGAATCCAGCCAGCAAAAGTAAAGATAACAAAACAAACAGTTATTAAGCTGCCAACACCAACTATACCCCCGACAACAATCGCTACTGGGTGTTTCAATTTCCAGGCGATCGCTACGGCTACTAACGACCAACCCCACACCCAAAGTCCTTCACACCATTCTGACCAAAACCAAAACAAGGGAGCATTATCCAAAACTATGTTTAAAATTTGGCTAGTCATTTGAGCTTGGGCTACCACTCCTGGCATTAAGCTATCGGAACCTTGGTTATAAGGTGTGGATAAAATATCTTTGACACTGATGGAGGTAGCACCAATTAAAACGATCTTGTCTTTGATTAGACTAGGGGCAACTTTTCCTGCTAAAACTTCGGTTAAAGTAACCCGTTGAGCAATATTAGGAGATTGGTAATCAATGAGAATTTGTTGACCTGCGGTTTCAGAAGGTTCAAGCTGATACCCGCCTGAATTGGCTTTTAAATCGGGAAATTTTGCCTCACCAATCTGAAGAAAATCATCACCAACCTGCAACTTAAGCTGACGCTCCTCTAAATATTTAAGGCTTAAGCGCAGTGGAAAAGAATACATTTCTTGGATTGGTGCTGAACCAAACTGAACATACATTAAGTTACGACGTAAAACATCATCTCCTATATCAGCCACAAGATCGTTAAAACCGATTTGATCTGGCTTTACTCCAGGGGGTGCTGAAACACCATTTTCTCCATTACCAATCAATTGAATTACAACTACATTATCTTTTTGTAATTCCTGTCTGAGAGCATCTGTACCAGGAGGATATGCTACTTCGCGATACAGATCAAATCCAATTACTTTGGGGTGATTTTGCTGTAATTTTCGCAATAATTGAGCAATTAACTCGTCTTTAAGGGGATAACTGCCGTGTTTTTCGATATCTTTATCCGTAATTTCTACTAGCAATAGTCGAGGATCGGTTTGATTTTCGTTGTGCAGATTAATCATCCAATCATAGGCTAATAATTCTAAAGCCTGTAATGCACCTAAACGTCGCACTCCCATTACTGCAACTGCAATCAAAATAGTTAACAGGAGTAGAGAAAATTTATAGGTATTAAGCCAATTATTGGCTTGAATTTTAATCAAGCATTTATTTTTGAGACTATTAAATCTAAATTTCATCAAAACACTTTAAGTTTAAATAAATATTTTTATTACGTATTTTTACTTATAAAAATTCTGGTTAATTTAATAACCTAAGTAAAAATGTTTAGAATCTATCATTAGTCAAAGCAAATCAATAACAAGTATAAATGAGTTTTATCTAGATGGCGCTTTAGATTGAGCATGGTTAAAATAATAGACACAAATAATGATAATTAACTTGTTAATAAATAGATAAGATTAAGGCTAAACATTAAATATATGTCTAATAAATTGTTTTCATTTTTAAGCTTAACTCTCATTGCAAACCTAATCTATTTAGGATTAACTAACCCTGCTACGGCAAAACCAAAATCAGCAGAATCAGCAGAAACTAGAGCTTCAGATTTTGGCTTGCCAACTCATCGCCGAGATGGGGGTAGTAGATCCAGTCGAGATAGTTGCGTTGCCAATACTGAAAACCCTAACTTAATGGCGTTAATTCCACAAAAGACTGTGGGAATGAATGCTGCTGCTTCGCCTCAGCTATTTTTCTACGTTCCAGAGCTTAAAAATTCCAGCACCCTAGAGTTTGTTTTACGCAATGAACAAGATCAACTAATGTACGAAACTTTTCTCTCTACTAAGGGCAACGGCATTATTAGCATCAAAGTTCCTGCTGAAGTTAAGTCCAATCTGCTCCAACCAAATCAAAACTACCGTTGGTACTTATCGATGATTTGCAATCATCAAGAGCGTTCTCGTGACATTGTAGTTGAAGGCTGGATGCGTCAAGGAAGACTTAACCTAGCTACTCAACAGCAGTTAAATGAAGCAAGTTCGCTTGAAAAAGCAGAAGTTTATCGTCAACAAGGTTTTTGGTTCGACGCTTTATCGGCGTTGACTGAAGATCCAACTTCTATGACAGAGAAAACTATGATTCGTCAAAAATGGTCGGAAATGTTAGTTTCTGTTGGCTTAGAAAACCTGGCATCTGAACCTTTTATCGACGCAAAATTAGTGGAAAATCCAGCTAATTTACGCTAAATAAAGTAAAAATTAAGCAACATTAAGACTCTTAGCGACAGATTACTCAAAAAATACCACTTCACATCAGCTTCACATAAGCTGGCGCGTCCTTTCTTCTCTTGGCGCTCTAAGCGATCGCTCCCAAATAGATGTATCCTACGGATCGCCAGCGAACAAATTGACAAAATTGCTCGATCATGAATACTCTTTGAGTGGAAGACATTCCAGAGTCATTTTCCATTTAACGAATTTATTCGAGGTTTTTTATCTCAATCAATGAAAACAACTAAGTCTCTGTTACAAGTTTTTCAAAGCCGTAAAATGATAGCTTTGCTGTTGTTGGGTTTTTCTTCAGGAATGCCTTTATTTTTAACTAGCAGAACTCTACAAGCCTGGATGACAGTAGAGAAAGTCGATTTAGCTTCCATTGGCTTACTCAGTTTAGTTTCACTACCTTATTCGATTAAATTTCTCTGGGCTCCATTTTTAGATCGCTATGTTCCACCGTTTTTAGGTCGTCGTCGCGGGTGGTTAGTTGTCACGCAAATTGGTCTAACGATTGCGATCGCCATTATGTCTTTACAACAACCTAAGCAAGCTCTACAGCTTTTTGCGATTAATGCAGTGATCATTGCTTTTTTAAGTGCCAGTCAAGATATTGCTTTTGATGCCTATCGTACCGATATTCTCACGGAATGGGAAACAGGAGCAGGAGCAGCAATCGGCGTTTTAGGATATCGTATTGCTTTGCTCGTTACAGGTTCATTAGCGCTGATTTTAGCCGATCGCATTTCTTGGCAGGGAGTTTATTTATTCTTGGCGGGGTTGATGGCAATAAATATCATCTTTTCTATTTGGTCGCCAGAACCAATTTTACCAGAGCAACCCCCCACCAATCTCGCACAAGCTATTACCCTCCCGTTTCAAGAGTTCTTTCAAAGATTGGGAATAACCAAAGGTTTTTTGGTTTTAGTTTTTATCGTGCTTTACAGACTAGGAGATTCGTTAGTAAATAACATGGTGACTCCTTTTTTGCTTCAGATTGGGTTTACGCAAACTGATATTGGTGCAATTCAAGGAGGGATGGGCTTAATTGCCACTCTTGTTGGTGCTTTACTTGGGGGAGTAGTTCTGAGTCGCTTGGGAATTAATCGTTCTCTGTGGATCTTTGGTATTTTGCAAGCATTCAGTAATTTAGTTTACTTTTTGCTAGCACAGCTAGGGCAAAATTATCAGTTTATGGTTTTGGCAATCAATATCGAAAATTTATGTTCTGGATTGGCAACATCTGCTTTCGTCGCCTTTTTGATGAGTTTATGCAATCAACGCTTTTCTGCTACACAATTTGCTCTTTTGTCGAGTTTAATGGCTTTTAGCCGTGATATTTTGGTTGCTCCAGCCGGCATATTTGCCAAGGAGATCGGCTGGACAGGTTTTTTCTTATTTACTTTGTTAGCAGCCGTACCTGGGCTAATATTACTACCTTGGTTTGCCCCCTGGAAGCCCGAAGAAGCTTAAATGCTTGTTATAAAAACAACCCTCTAAATCATATTTGGCTTAGAGGGCAACTAATTAACTTATACCGCAACTACTTGAGCGCGTTTATAGGCTTCATCTAACACTTCAGACAGGGTAGGATGAGTATGGATATTAAAAGAGAGATTTTGCACAGATTCTCGCTTGGCGATCGCATTGGCTGCTTCTTGAATTAAGTCGGAAGCGTGAATACCGATGATGTGTACTCCCAATAATTCTCCTGTATCCTGACGATAGATAATTTTAGCGACACCTTCGGTTTCTCCTTCGGCTAAGGCTTTGGAGTTCCCTTTATAAAAAGATTTTACTGTAGCTACTTGCCAGCCTTCGGTTTGTCCTAATTCTTTTGCTTGGGCTTCGGTTAAGCCGACATAGCTAATTTCAGGATGGGTAAAGGCAGCAGCGGGAATACAACGGTAATCTATTTCCTTGTCTGTGCCACAAATATTTTCGATCGCAATTACTCCTTGTCCTGAAGCAGCATGGGCTAACATCATTTTACCTGTCGCATCTCCTACCGCCCAAAGGTGAGGTACGGGTTTGCCATCTCGTAATACCTGCATTTTATCGTTGACGGGAATGAAGCCACGTTGATCAATTTCAACAGCTAAAGTTTCTAGACCGAGTTTTTTAGTGGCGGGAATACGTCCAGTCGCGACTAAACAAGCATCCACCTCTAAGACTTCTACTACCTCTTTGGTTTTGGCATCAGTTAATTCAATTTGGACGGGTGTACCAGGAGTAATCTTAGTGGCAAAGACACCCTTGTAGGTTTCAATATCTCGCTGATCGAGAAGAACTTTTTTGGCTATCTTGGCAATATCAGGATCGAAACCAGGCATTAAAGTATCTAAAGCTTCAATCATGGTTACTTCACAACCCAAAGCCGTATATACATCAGAAAATTCCAACCCAATATAGCCACTACCAATAATGGCAATCCAGTCAGGAAGAGACTCTAACTTAACTGCCTGATCGCTTGTAAAGACAGTTTTACCATCAGTTTCAATCCCTCTAGGGACAAAAGGCACAGATCCAGGGCAAAGCATAATTTCTTTAGCTGTATAGATTTTATCCCCATCATCACCTGATACTTTAACCTTTTGTGTTCCTGCCAGCTCTCCCCAGCCACGAATGATATCCACCTTGAGACGTTTGAGACTATTAGTTAAATCTCCTTGAATTTTATTGACCAAATTGGTAGCATGGTCAGCGATCGCCTGACGCTCAAACTGCACCTCCCCTAGTTGAATGCCCATGTCTTGAAGATGATGGCGATCGCCAAATTCTCTAACTCTACCAGAGGCTGCTAGTAGGGCTTTGGAAGGAATACAGCCACGGTTAACACAAGTTCCCCCCATGTCCCCCGCTTCAATAATTGCCGTTTTTAAACCGCTTTTAACTGCGTGTAATGCTGCACCATGACCCCCAACCCCTGCCCCAATAATAATTAAATCGTAATCAAACTCACTCATTGCTATTTCTTCATATAATTGCTGCAATCTCTTATTGTAAAGTTTATCTGCGATTAAATAGAGGATAGAATCAACACCTAGAAAAACAAAAGTCTATGACAGAAACATACTTTTTAGGCGGTTATTATCTGGTTGAGAGTTCACCCTGCAGTCTCAGTACTTGTATTTGTTCTCACCATCCCGATTTAGCTATTTTGACCTGGGTCAATGATAGTGAAGATAGGGAGCAATACAGGAGAAAATTAAAACTGACTATTGAAGAATTTAAGTTGCTGCAAGGTCAAGCAGATAAATGGTTTGAGCAAAATAGATATGGTTGGGGTGGAGTTTTTGTCGATCTAAATCTGGCAAGAGAGTTTGCTACTGATTATTTAAGCAATATCCACAATATTAAGCTAATAGCGATCGCCACAACTGCTAAATATCGCGATCTTTATTTGCAGGAGGAATTATCCTCTAATAACTTTCAGGAAGGAGTTTATCTCTATGCAAAAAGAAGACTCTCGCTAAAAACGAGGGCGATTCAAGTCTAACATAGTTAGACGCGCCCAATGTTTTAGCGGTGAGATGAATTTTTGCCAATAAACAAAACCGCGTTAGCGACAATATTGTGCTAATTGGGATAGCATAAATACATGATTGTAATAGAGTATAAAATCAAAGCAAAACAACATCAATATCTGGCAATTGACGAGGCTATCCTCACAGGTCAGTTTGTCAGAAACAAAGCTTTGCGCTATTGGCTAGACAACAAAGAGGTCAATAAATACGACCTTAATAAGTATTGTCGTGTCATAGCTAAAAAGTATGGTTTTGCAAATGAATTAAACTCAACTGCTAGACAATCATCAGCCGAACGAGCTTGGAGTGCTATTAGTCGTTTCTTTGATAACTGCAAAAAGCAAATCAAAGGAAAAAAAGGATTTCCAAAGTTTAAAAAACATTCTCGTTCAGTTGAGTATAAACAATCTGGCTGGAAGCTAGATGAAACTACTAAAAAACATATTACTTTTACCGATAAAAAAGGTATAAGTAGGTTGAAACTCGTAGGTTCAAGGGATATTTACTTTTATCAACCTGAAGAAATAAAACGGGTTAGATTGATCCGTAGAGCAGACGGTTACTACTGTCAATTCTGCATTTCAATCGAAGTAAAAGAAAATGTTGAACCCACTGGAAAAGCAATTGGTTTAGACGTTGGTTTGAAATATTTCTATGCTGATAGTACAGGTCACACTGAGGCTAACCCCAGATTCTATAGACAAGGTGAAAAACGATTAAATAAGCTTAATCGTCGCAAGTCAAGGAAGTTCAGGAAGGGACAAAAGCAATCTAAAAACTATCACAAAGCTAGAAATCGTTACGCTAGATTACACCTGAGAATAAGTAGAAAGCGGGAAGAACACGCTAAGAGACTAGCGCGTACCGTATGTACTTCTAACGATTGTATTGTCTATGAAGACTTACAGGTCAAGAATCTAGTCCGTAATAGCAGATTGTCTAAATCCATATCGGATGCTGGCTGGACGCAATTCCGCAGATGGGTAGAATACTTTGGATGGAAAATGGGGAAAATAACCATTGCTGTTCCACCACAGTACACATCTCAGGATTGCCCAGCTTGCGGTAAACGAGTCAAAAAATCTCTCTCTACTCGTACTCATGTTTGCAGTTGCGGATATACGGAAGATCGAGACGTTGCAGCTAGCCTCAATATCCTGAAAAAAGGACTATGTACCGTGGGTCACACGGGAATTTACGGCAGTCCTGCGGACGGGTTTCCCTCCGCAGGGAACTGTCGGTACGCTACAGGAGATTTGCCCTCTTGGTCAGTTGGTGTAAACCTATTGGCTAATGGCGAGTCGGTGAATGTAGAATCCCCCACTAAAATGAAAGACGAAACGATAGTGGAGTCAATCATTTAGTGGTGGGAGTGTCAACAAACCCTACAGTCAAATCAAACTATCAACATCAATCATGACTTTCTTGGTTATGAAGTTCTTGGCAACGATTGTGGAGGATTTCATTCATTTGTTTGTAATAGTTTAGAAACTGATTTTGCACATAAGCTAAATATCAAGTTGAATCAACATGGATTAATTGACCAATACGACCAAGCAATTCAAGGAAGTGATTATGCTAATCGACCAGATCTAGGTACAGAGCCAGTTTTATGGATACCTTGGGCAATTATAGAATTGGCGATCTCAAAACAGAGTTAAGATTTTGCTGCTTCAAATATGAAAATTTCTTAGTTTATCGAATATGTAACGTATTGCACGATAGCCTAGTAAATTAAAACATTTTTATATATTTACTGATGTATTTAAACTTCAACTTGAGCAAAAACCCCAAATTAAAGCAAATATTAGCGGGGCTGATGGCGTTTGTCTTGGTTGCTTTGACCTCCTCACCAAGCTTCAGCTTAGAGAGCATAAACTATGGCGAAGCACTACAAAAATCGATTTTATTTTATGAAGCACAACAGACGGGCAAACTACCAGAGTGGAATCGTTTTCCCTGGCGGGGAGATTCTACCCCCAAAGATGGGGCAGATGTCGGGTTAGATCTGACTGGCGGTTGGGTTGATGCTGGAGATAACGTCAAGTTTAATTTTCCTTTGGCGTTTTCGGTAGTTAATTTAGCTTGGGGCGGGATTGAATATTATGATGCTTATCAAGCAGCAGGTCAGTTAGAACATTTAACGCAAAATATTAAATGGGCTACTGATTATTTACTCAGTTCTTTTGCTAATGATAATCCTGGAGAATATGTTCTCTATGGACAGGTGGGCAACGGTGAGCTAGACCATAATTGGTGGGGCCCCTTGGAGGTGGTGCATTACGAAATGGAGCGCCCAGCCTACAAAATTGATACGACTTGTCCTGGAACGGATTTAGCAGCGGAGACTGCTGCTGCTTTGGCTTCTAGTTCAATTCTGTTTCGTAATCAGGGTGAGACGGAATATGCCAATCTACTAGTGCAAAAAGCTGAACGGCTATTTGATTTTGCTGACACCTATCGGGGTAAATATTCCGACTGTCTCCAAGCTGCAAATCCTTTTTATACCTCCAATAATGGTTATCAAGATGAGTTGGTTTGGGGTGCAATTTGGTTATATAAGGCGAAACAAGCTCAAGGTAGTGATTCAGAATATTTAGCTAAGGCAGAGTCTGAGTATGCCCAAATGAGCAAACCCTATAACTATACTTACCAGTTTGATGATAAATCTTATGGTACTTATGTCTTGCTCGCTCAATTAACAGGGAAGGAAGAATATCAGCAACGAACTGAAGCTTGGTTGGATTTTTGGACGATAGGCTATCAGGGAGAAAAAATCACTTATACTCCTGGTGGTTTAGCTTTTTTAGTTAAATGGGCTTCTCTGGCTTTAAGCGCTAATACTAGTTTTGTCGGTTTTATTTACAGCGATTGGCTAAAATCTCAAGGTCAAATAGATAAAGCGCAGCGTTATTTGAATTTTGGCGTGAGCCAAATTGACTATATCCTAGGGAAAAATCCTGCTCAACGCAGTTATCAAATTGGCTATGGTGAAAACTCGCCCCAAAACCCCCATCACCGCACTGCTCATGGTAGTTGGTTGAATAGTATGTCCGACCCAGTAGAAACCCGTAACCTTTTGATGGGGGCGTTAGTAGGGGGGCCAGATGAACAGGATAACTGGGAGGACGATCGCACTGATTGGATTAGAAATGAAGTAGGCGTTGGCTACAATGCAGCCTTTACGGGGGCTTTGGCGAAGATGTATGCCGAATTTGGTGGAGAGCCTCTAGCAGAAATAACTTTTCCCTCGGTAAATCAGCCACAGCTTTATGTTGAATCTCAAATCAAGGAAATTCAAGCAGCCACAGAGTTAACTCTTTCTATCTTCAATCAATCTCATGCTCCTGCTAAAGGTATTGAGAATCCTGTCTTACGGATAACTTACCAAGGCAAATTCGAACCAGAAAATATGTCCATATCGGCGGTATCTCCAAACTGCCCTATTAATTCCATAGCCCAACCAGTCAAGTTAGGCAATGGCACTTTTTCTACTCAGGTAAGCTGTGAAGGAACGGTGATTTATCCAGGAGGTGAAGAAGATTACAAAAAACAAATCGTTGTCAAACTCGCTAATGAATCGGACAGTAATGGGGGGTGGTTTGGTAGCTTGGGCAATATATTTAGCAAACCAATGCGAATTATCAAGATTAGTCTGCTTGATCGCGACGAACTGCTGTGGGAATCAAAACTGTAAATTACAATATTCTCTATAATTAGATTCAAAGTCACCTTAATATTCAATTTTGCTCGATCAATATGTCTTCTACTGCTTTAATCACTGGTGCATCTCAAGGAATTGGTAAAGCTACTGCTTTGTTGTTTGCCAAAAATGGCTACGATCTAATTATTACCGCCCGAACTAAGGATCAATTAGATTCTACTGCTGAACAAATAAAAAGTTATGGCAGACAAGTATTAGCCATCCCAACAGATGTCAGCGATCGCGTGGCTGTAGAAGAATTAGTCAAGTTGGGTATTGAACAATTTTCGGCGATTGATGTCTTGGTTAACAATGCAGGAATATGTATGAGTGCGCCCATGGCTGAAACTAGTATTGACGATTGGGAGACAATTATTAACGTCAATCTTTGGGGATATATCTACACCATTAAAGCATTGTTACCCCATTTGATCGCTAGAAAACAAGGTAATATAATTAACGTCGGCTCTTTTGGGGGCAAAGTTCCCTTACCCAAAATGACGGCATACTGTACCAGCAAATTCGCTATTACGGGTTTAACCGAAACTCTACGTTTAGAATTAGAACCACAAGGTATCCATGTTTCGGGGATACATCCTAGTGTTACTAAAAGCGATTTTTTAAAACGGGCAATCTTTAAAGATCGCGATTCTCAAGCAGAACAAAACCGCCGTCAAGCAATGGAAAAAATGCTCACTAGTCCCCTGGCTAGCAAATCTGAAGATGTCGCTCAAGCTATCTGGGATGCAGTTAAACATCCTCAAGCGGAGGTCATAGTCGGTTCGGCAAAAGTCCCTTCTTTCTTACATCGATTATTTCCTGGTATTACTCAAGGAATGTTGCAGCTAACTACAAAATCCGAGGCAATTTAAATGATGCGATCGACGATTACAAATCGGCGAGATACTCAGCCCTTTTGGTAGGTGTTCCAGCCTGGAATATCTTGTTTAAACTTAGCAGGAAATGTATATTGATAGCAAATTTATTCCCGATATAATAGTTGTCGTGGCAAAGCTGATAGCATTCACAAGCAGCGTCTTCCCAATTCTGCCGATCTAAAATTGCAATTTTGCCACATTGATAATGAATCAATCCTGACTGATGTAAAAAATCTGCTGCCAAGGTTACGCCCGATCCCCAAACTCCCCGCACATTAGCCATCAAGCGTTGTTTATACTCTCGATAGATATTTCGTTATCCTTCAGTGCAGACTATTAACTTATCTATTGCTAATAGTAGAGATAAATAATTTTGAAATTAACAAGAATATATTCAAGACCTAGTTGGAAATTTTTTTGTAGTTTAAAGAATTTTAAATCATGAGACGTTTTAAATATATTGCTTTAGTCAGACAAGTATTTATATAATTTGTTGTTTTTCTGTCTTTCAGTAGAAGCAAAAGTTTGGGCTACGGCACTAAAGTAAAACAAGTTACGCGTGTAGCAATTAAACCTCTTGAAAAAACTCTTATGAGCGATACTACTGTTAAAAAAGTTAGTTCTACTAATTCGCCAACGGGCGAAATGGGTCAAAAGTATTTAGTGGCGGGAAAAAGCATATCCATGCGTCTTTGGGATAGCGAGCAGCCAGAAGACTTAAAACCCGAAGAAACTCGCGAATATGAAACCATAGGTTATGTAATCAAAGGAAAAGCCGAACTACATCTAGAGGGTCAAGTAGTTAAATTAGAAGCTGGAGATTCTTGGTTAGTACCAAAAGGTGCGTCTCATACTTACAAAATTATCGAATCTTTTACAGCAATTGAAGCTACCAGTCCTCCCGCTAGAATTCACGAAAGAGACGAGCCATAAATACTGTTGCATCTTTGAATCCAGCTTTTTTGAGCATCTTTCAATTCATCATTAGTTAAGCCCAGTTGTTGAGAATCTTCCTGAGTCAATCGAATCATCTGACTCCTCCCGTGGAGACCCCCGCTAAAACCGAGGCGGGTGTATTGAGCGCAGCGAATACCGCCTCGGTTT
>NZ_PVWF01000033.1 GCF_003003995.1 Pleurocapsa sp. CCALA 161
GCACGTTTTTCGACCCACTGTCCCACACCATAGCTGATCGCGGTACATCCTCCCAGTAAAAGCGGAACAGCAACTAGTTTAGGAATATTGATCGCCTGTCCAAATAGATAAAGTCCAGGGCTAAACAGAGAAGCTAGTTGATCGGTCTGTCGCAGCCAAGCACCAGAAAAGTAATAGTTCCAATTGCCTGCATATAAATAGTAATAACTAAAATAGCCAATCACTAAACCCACATACCCATACCGCAGAAACGTGGTTTCAGGCTTATTTAAGCTATTCCAATAGGTGCGTTCAGCATCAATGTCAATACATGGATTTTGGCAAGCTACACAAGCACTCTGCTCTTGACCATCAGGTAGTACAGTACGACACATTGACTGAGTAATAGGCTGAACATCCATATGGGCTTTGCTACTCAACAAGCCCCCTGGCTCACTATAAATACTTTGAACAGGTGCCATCGGACAAAAGTATTGACACCAGGACTTCCCGCCATAAAAATAACCCACTGCGATCGCAGCGGCGATCGTGAACAGCATCCACCCAGCAAGCACTAAGCGATCGGCGTTAAAAAATAAAATTCGCCCACACAACCCCACAAATAGCCAACCAAACTGTACATAAGGATAGTTTCGACCCAGCCACGAATCAGCGTTAACCTTCGCCAACTCGTAGCGCACCTTCCCAGTCTTCTTATTTTCCCGTTTAAATTGTCGTTGCCAGCCTAAAGCGCGAGGAATCTGAGATAAAAAAGATAGCGGGCAAATCCGCCGCCATAGCTCATGTCCAAACACCAATAAAATAAAGATTGCTGCTGGGACAATAGCTCCCCAGAAAATAGTCGTTCCCAAAGGGTAGGGTTGCTCAACTAAACATACCCCTTGCACCTGGACACAGTTATTGGGTAGCCTTAATGGACTCCAGGGATGATTGGGTTCGGTTAATGCCGATGTCCAGGGATCGTAAAATAGGGAAGCGATGACAAGCAGCCAGGCAATGGTTAGTATCCATCGAATCCAGTGCATTCGAGACTCTGGAAGTTGAGCAAACATAGACAAACCCTTGCTTTATTTGAATTAAACGTTATGTCTTATTTTGATCTAAGTAAAGCGATCAGTGGAGCGGTATCCTTGAGGACGTAAGGAGTTAGTCCTTTAGGGTAATCGCACTTAACTAAAAACTATGATAATTTTATATGCGATCGCTCCTTGAGAAACTAGAGTATTGACCCATCAAAGCAAAGAACACAGCCTACCTCGTGAAGGTAAATACCATGGACTGAGCATTTCTCACCCTTGGCAGGTTTAGACATAGCTCCACCCTTATATACAAGTAACCATAAGTTATCTCTATTAATTAATTCTATCGTAAAATCTTCAATTAGCTCTCTGAATTTTTCAAGCGATCGCAACACTGTTTCTTCTCTTGGTTCATAGCCCAACATATCCCAATAGTGTTTGGCTTTAGCTGAATCTACCGCCCGTAATAAAAATTTTTTTTCTGCTTCAAAATTCTCGATTGACCAGGGCAATGCGCTTATATCGAAACCCATTATTCCGCGACCCTGTATAGCTTGGTCATGAGAAGCAATCCAAATCGCGAAATCGATTTCTGCATCCGTTTGGGCTAAGTGAGAAGCATTTATGGATAATACCTGGATGAATACATCAGTCAGTCCATTACTCATTCTCAATCTTTTGTCGGAATATTCTTCGTAACTGTAATTCTTTCTGTTTGTTATGCTGTTGCTCATTACTACCTCCAAGTAATCGACCTTCTGCAATTTTCTGCTTCGCTTTGCGAGCTGCTGCAACTAAAATACCCTGCGATCGCATTTAACTAAAAACTATCTTCAATGCGATCGCACTACTCCACTCTGAAGGCGATTGATCGCAGGGGACGAATGTGTATCAATCTAAATCGTTAATTACTCCAAAAAATCGAGGTAGGCGATCGACTCACAATGTCCTCTAAGTCATATGTGTACTGTGACTAAATAAGATTTTGTAGTTGTCGCTGAAATCCTAAAGCCTAGTCATTTACCAAAACAGCTACTTCCTGATTCAGCTGAACCTTAAGGGCTTTTAGCTCCTAGAGAATATTTATAAAGTAAACATAAAAAACATTTTTAACGACCGCAAGCTCAGCGACCGAAACGCTAAGTTAGGGGTTTTCGGTTGGGTAGAAGAGAGCACGAATATCGGGACGAGTAAGAACGCGATACTCCCAAAGAGCATAGATGAACGAGACTATGCTAAAGACTATGCTAAAGTCCGTGACCCATAATGGTGAGATATAGGCACCAAAAACCTCAAATGTGACAAATATGGCGTGGGATTTCACTGCAATAACGGCAATAACGGGAGTGAATAAGAGATTAAGCCAGGTAGAAACGAGGGCGCAAGTTCGCCAGCCTGGAGAAAAAGAGCGCAAGCCGAAAAAAATAGGGAAGCCGAGAACGTTAAAGTCGAGGTAGAGGCTGGATCGGCTGAGATGGAAGATGATGTTGAATACCGCAATGATGCCCGAGAGCAAATAGACGATAGCGACAATGTTGAGAGCCATTGGAATTGTGCGTTCGTTCATAGGGGACGCGAGGAAACGCCTAACTGTTTAATATACTGACGTTTTCCAAATAACTACTTACATGGGGCATTTAAACAGAATATTTCAATATTATACTGACATTTGACCTATAACTACGATTTGTACTCATGTTCTTAATCGAGGTGGAAGGGAGTAAGAAGTTCACTATATCCATGAAAAACGCTAATCATTAGGATGCAAGAGAGCGATCGCACTTAAATGCGATCGCTTTTTTTAACTTAAGCCGCATCATTATCGTGTGCAAAGCGATTATAAAGAAAGTCTAGGGCATGGTTGCGTAAGTCATAATACTCAGGCTGTTCCATAATCTGATCTCGGTTGCGGGGACGAGGAAAATCAATATTCATAATTTCCCCAATCCCAGCAGCAGGGCCATTAGTCATCATTACTAACCTATCGGCTAAAAATAAAGCCTCATCAATATCGTGAGTAATCATTAATACTGTACAGCGATGATCGTTCCAGATTGTCAGTAGTTCTTCTTGTAATTCTTCTTTGGTGATGGCATCTAATGCGCCAAAGGGTTCATCCAAAATTAAAACTTCGGGACGAATAGCTAAAGCGCGGGCAATAGAAACCCGTTGTTTCATACCTCCAGAAATTTGAGTAGGTTTTTTGTCCATTGCCTCGCTTAAACCAACCATAGCCAGATGTTCCCGCACAACCGCCCGTTTTTCCCGTTCGGGTTTTTGGGGATGAACCGAATCAACTGCTAGATAGACATTATCAAATACAGATAACCAAGGTAAAAGAGCATAGTTTTGAAAGACTACCATGCGTTCTGGCCCAGGTTCGGTAATTCTTTTTCCCCCTACTGTAACCGAACCAGTCGTCGGGGTGGCAAAACCTGAAACCATATTTAACAGAGTAGATTTTCCGCAGCCAGAGTGACCAATGAGGCAGATAAACTCACCTTGATTAACAGTTAGATTAATGTTTTCTAAAACAGTATAAGGACCAGTCGGAGTGGGGTAAACTTTCGAGACATCAGCGATATTAACAAAAGAAGAATTTTGCGTGGAACGGGGTTGAAATTCTAAAACTTGTTGGTTGGAAGCTTGCATAAGTATAAAAAGGAATTAAGAATTGATAATTGAGAGTTAATAATTAATTATTTTGTTTAGCTTTTAAAAGTAGTTTCAAACTCAAAAAGCTAATAGCTAATAGTGAAGCATTGCAGTCTTGGGGGTTTCCCCTATGAGCAAATGCTGAACCCGAAGGGCTATTAGCGATGTAATGATTAGGCTGCAACAGAAGTTGGGGAATTCAAATGAACTTCAGCAATGGTGAAGTTGCGTTCAATACCTAAGTGATTAAGATACCCAATCGGATCTTCAGCATCAAAAGCAACGCCATCAAATAGCTGAATAGGACTACGACGATATTTGAGATCCCCTAGTTCTAATTCCCTGCTGGCAGTACTAAAGGTGCCGACGCGACAGACTCTCTCTAAGATTTCTACCCAGTTACGAGGAAAGGGAATATGTCCCCACCTTGCCATTTGGGTCATCATCCAGAGGTGTTCTGTTCGACTGGGACGATTCAAACCATCACCAAAGAACATATGGTGGGCATATTCGACATGTTCATTCAAATTACAACTGTAATTACTTGGCTCTCCCAGCTGGATATATTCTTCTTTGGTGGCTAAATAGTTGCGACTAGCTAGAATCTCGCGAATTTCTTGATGATTCTTGGTGTCGGCACAATAACGACCAGCTTCCAATAAAGCTTTAACTAGTGCCACATGGGTATTAGGATAGCGATTTGCCCAATCTTCTCTAACTCCTAAAACTTTGCCTGGATGTCCCTGCCAAATTTCCATGTCTGTGGCAACGGTAAAGCCATGTCCTTCCATAGCTGCACGGAGATTCCACGGTTCACCCACGCAATAGCCGTCAATTGTGTTTGCTTTTAAATCCGCTACCATTTGGGCGGGAGGAATGGTTTTTAGTTCTACATCTCGATCGGGATCGATACCTCCTGCTGCTAACCAATAGCGTAATAAAATATTGTGCATTGAGGAAGGATGCACCATACCCAAAGTATGTTTTTCGCCGTCTAAAGCCAGTAACTTCTGTTTGTATTGGGCAGCAGTAATTACCCCTTGCTCATAAAATTTTTGTGCCAAAGTAATCCCGTTACCGTTACGAGTCATAGTTAAAGCAGTGACTGTAGGTAATGGTCGGTTTTGATTACCTCCTGTGGTTAGCCAGGTGGGCATTCCTGCGGGCATTTGGGCTGCATCGAGATATCCGCCTTCTATACCATCAACAATACCGCGCCAACTGGTTTCTCTGACTAAACTAACTTCATCTAAACCATGTTTGGTAAAAAAGCCTTTTTCTTGAGCCACAGCGACAGGGGCGCAAGCAGTTAGGGGGACAAAACCTAAGTCTAAATTGACCTTTTCTAAGCCATGACGAGCAACAACGGCGATTTTCTTCGCCCGTACTTTTTTGATCCGTTTTTGCTGATTGAGGAAGTAAATAATTTCGCTGCGAAGACTGTAGTAACTGGGATGATTAACTACTTCCATGCGTTTGCGGGGACGAGGAATATCTACTTCTAAGATACCACCGATTTTGGAACTAGGGCCATTAGTTAACATCACAATTCGGTCAGATAACAACACGGCTTCATCCACATCATGAGTTACCATGACGGAAGTGATCCGATACTGTTCGCAAATTTGCATTAACTGTTCTTGCAGATTACCCCTAGTTAAGGCATCTAATGCGCCAAAAGGTTCGTCTAATAAGAGGAGTTTGGGACGAATTGCCAAGGCACGAGCGATCGCAACTCTTTGTTTCATCCCCCCTGATAGTTGTCCTGGAAGTTTATCTTTGGCATGACTTAATCCCACTAGGTTAATGTGTTCTTCTACTACTGATTTGCGTTCTGATTTAGAGCTATTGCCCATCACTTCATCTACTGCTAAGGCAATATTTTGACGCACACTTAGCCAAGGTAGCAAAGAGTAGTTTTGAAAAATTACCATGCGATCGGGCCCTGGTTCTTTAATTTTTTGTCCTTCTAGGGTGACAATGCCATCAGTAGGTAAATCTAAACCTGCAATCATATTTAACAGGGTTGACTTACCACAGCCAGAGTGACCGATTAAGGAGACAAATTCACCTTTTTTAATTTGTAAATCGATACCTTTGAGGGCGATATATTCACCACCGCCAGTCAAGGGAAAAACCTTATCAATTTGATCTACTGCAACAAATACACTCATAATGTTTTGGGGAATTAGGGAGTTAGGGAGTTAGGGAATAGCTAAAAGCTATCAGCTATCAGCTTTTAGCTTTTTAAGATTGTGGTGCGATTAATTTTTGAATATAGGCGATCGACCGATCTAAAATCAAACCCACTGCACCGATATAGATAACCGCCAAGATAATTTCACTGATATAGTTTTGCTGATAGGCATCCCAGATAAAGAAGCCGATCCCAACAATACCTGACATCACAATTTCTGCTGCAATAATCGCCAACCAAGATAAACCAATCCCAATTCTCAAGCCAGTGAAAATGTATGGTAAAGCAGAAGGGAAGAGGATTTTGAAGAAGAATTTCTTATTGGATAACTTTAAAACTCGTTTGACGTTGAGGTAATCTTGAGGAATCTGTTTAACACCTTCAGTAGTATTAATCAGAATCGGCCAAACTGAAGTAATAAAGATTACGAAAATTGCTGCTGGTTGGTTTTTTTGTAGTGCTACTAAAGCAATAGGAACCCAGGCTAGCGGTGCAACCATCCGTAAAAATTGAAAGATCGGGTCTAAGGCTTTATCTATCAGAGGATTTAGTCCAACTAAAATACCTATGCTGATACCAACAATTGCAGCTAGAGAATAACCTTGGGCAACTCGACCTAAACTTGCCATTGTCTGCCAAAACAAACCTTTATCTAAACCACCGCGATCGTAAAAAGGATAGAGCAATAAGTTTCTAGTTCTTTCATCTGTCCATAAGCTGCTAGGCCCTGGTAATCTCATTCCTGGTAACATAGCTACCACTTCCCAGACAATTAAAAAGCCTAGAATACCTATGATAGGTGGCAAAATATTGTGTTTATTTTTCTGCCAAAAACTAGCGATCGCATTATTGTTTTTTCTTTTATTTATTCTCGGTGTACTTACTGCCATGATGTTTATTACTCCTTTAATATTTATTTAGGCTGGGGAATATATAGGTGCAAGGGTTGCGCCTTGACTACACCTTTTTAATTTCTAAACTATTTAAATAGGCTTCTGGATTTTCGGGGTCAAACTTTTTACCATCAAAAAATGTTTCGACACCTCTAGATGTACTGGCGGGAATATCGGCAGTAAATCCTGCTTCTGTAGCAGCTTCTTTCCAGATATCTTCGCGATTAACACGATCGATAATCTGTTTGGCCGTATCGATATCGTCGATTTTACCTTTATGGAAACCCCAACGGATGCCTTCGGTTAAGAACCAAAGATCGTGACTCTTGTAAGGATAAGAAACGCTACCAATTCCATCTTTCCAAAACAGAGGACCCATCATTTTATCTTTGATATCTGGCTTGCCATCGCCCATTTTGTAATTGCTTTGATAGGGAGGTCGAATGATATCGGGAGGAACATTCAAGTAGTTTCTACCCGACACAATAGCCACTACCGCTTCGGTATTAGCAGGGTCATCGATCCATTGTTGCGCCTCCATCACTCCTTTTAACAAAGCTTTGGTAGCTTTGGGATTCTTATCGACCCAATCCGCTCGAATTGCTAAATATTCTTCGGGATGAAATTTCCAAATCTCGCCAGTTAAAGCTGACATAAACCCAATCTCGTCAGTGACAATGCGATAAGGCCAAGGGTCACCTGTACTAAATGCATCCATCGTTCCGTTCCGCATCCCCTGTACTGTTTCCGCTGACGGTACTGCCAAGAGATCGATATCGGTATCTGGATCGACACCACCTGCTGCAAACCAATAACGAATCCAAAAGTCTTGGTTAACTTGAGGGAAAGTATGGGCAGCTTTGAATTTTCTGCCTTCGCTTTTGGCATAACCTTTAACATAGTCGGCTGCACTAGAAATATCTAAACCCAGTCCCTTGCCTTGGTTTTTACCAGAGGTTGCAATCCCATTACCTTGAGTACTTAGTTGCGCCAACAAATACATCGGCAGTTTATTACCATTGGTAATAATTCCTTCACTAATTAAATGAGGCATAGGCATTTGCCATTGACCCCCATCAATACCACCACCTTCAGAACCAATAATGACGTTATCCCTGGCTGATGCCCAGCTTGCCTGTTTGGAAACTTGCACCTCGTTCATGCCATATTTAGCAAAGAAGCCTTTCTCCTGGGCAATAATTAAAGCTGTAGACTCGAGGATCGGAATATAACCTAAAACTACTTTAGTAGTTTCAGGGGTCATTTCAGGACTAAGATCGACTGGTTTAACTTGTTCTGTAGCCGCCTCCCCGCCTGGTTCAGGAGGATTGCCCACGCAAGCATTAAGCAATACAGCACCAGCAGCAGAAGCTCCCGCAGTATATAAAAATTTTCTTCGAGAAAAACGATTCATAAAATCTCCTGGCAGTTGATATAGATTCTTTGGCTGCCACTTAAGTTAAATTTCAATAGATAAAAATAAATTGTTATTCGCAATCCATTGGGTTTAATCTATATAAAAGATAATACTAGAAAGTTGACTTAGAGTACAAAATTTATAATCAGAATTTATAATTAAAAGCCCAACAATTGCTTATTGATTAAGATTAGTCCTTTCGGGGAGCTGAGTCGCTCTAATGTCTGAAAGATTGTGAGATCAGAGAAAAATGCTATTGTATTTGCGCTAGTTTTGAAGCGATCGCGCTACCAAAATCACTTGTTTTCAATTAATCGAAACAGGAACAACTGAGTGATTTGTTCATCGTTAAAGTTATCATCACTAATTAAGAGCAAACTTTTACTACCATCGGGTAAACGAGGCCCGATAGTCATACCTTCAAAGTTATCCAAGTAAATGCCTAAGTCTTGTAGATTAAATAAAAGTTTTTTGCGTAACGGCTGTATCTGAGCAATGTTACCTTTGAGACTCTCAATCTTCGTCGTATCAGTGGCATTCCCAATTACTACCTGAAAGATTTTTGCTCCTGCACCAGTAAAGCCATAAGTTCTTTCTAGGCTAAGGAAATAGCCTTCTGTTTGTAGTGCCACGAGTTCGGTTAGTCCATTAGAAATAGTTTCCACAGGGGCAGGATCGAGCAGATACAAATGTTCGGCAACAACTATCGGCTTGCCGACAGGATTAACTACATAGTGCAGAAAGCGGCTTCTGACTCTTTCTTCTGGATCTGAGGATGGAGATTGATCTTGCCGTAATGCTGATTCGGTAGCGGTAAAGACGCGAAAGGGATCTTGGGGTAATCCTGTCCGATTAATGGTTAGAGGTTCAAACGATAGGTTTTCTTGGATTCCTTGAGATTTTTCATTGACTAAATAAATTGATGGTAGAGGCAAATCGGACAGTTTTTTGCCTGTTGCGAGGTCGTATTCGGCAATGAAGGGTAGGATATTTTTTGTAGGGTTACCTTCGCTGGAGATAAAAACAGTATTTCTGGGAGAAAGAGTTAATCCTTCTGGGTCAATCTTGCCTGTGAGATATTGCTGACCATTTTCATCAAGCAAAATAGTTACCTTCTCTGGCTTAAAGCTAGCGATTTGAATTTGCTGATTAGTTTGTTGGACTTTTAATTTGAAAGTATAGAAACGAGCGGGAGAAAGATTGCCCCGATCATCGGAGAGGACGTAAAATAAATCTTGTTCCCGATTGTAGGCGATCGCCGATAATCCCCCAACAACTGTATCTTGAAATTCTTCTTTAGGGATCTCATGCTGGGCGACAAACTCTAAAGAAAAGTCCCGAAACATTCTTTCTTCAGCAGTTACTCTTTGAGGTAGGCTACAGGCACTAAGAGTCAAGAGCGTAAACAGCAGCCAAAAGCAGAAAATTTTCGAATAAAACCCAAAAAAGCGATCGCTCACGTCTTTATAACCTGAAAACCTACAGTATTTAATTTATCAGGATAAGGAAGACAGAAGTTTAGCCGAAAGTAACTGCGCTTGTTGACGATAAGCTACCGCGAGTAAATTGATCACCAGGCAGGTTGAGCCTAGACCAAACAAAATAAAGGTAACTGGGGTAACGATGCCGATCGCAAACCAGGTGGAGACATGAAGAAATAAAGCGCTTGCCAGTACTGTAGCTATTCCCTTCGACCAACGCAGTTTGGTCAATGATTGACCTGTCGCTATCAAAACTAAAGTGGTGATCGTGGTAATTAAATTAGCTGGTACGAGAAATGAGCAAATCTCGACACAATTTTGGCGGGAAAATTCAAACAGAGGTTGAAAATCAAACATGAATATTTTGAAGATCTATTAATCTGGCTAATTAGTTTGGCTATATCTTTACTATCCAGAATATCCTAATTGGATTAAAAGTTCCTCTTCCTCAAGGCGGGTTGTCTACTACTGTAACTTACATCCGCTAATTTTTTAGCTATATTTGCTGATAGGTTTGAGATTTTTTGGGGAAATATATGATTAGTTACCTAATTTGCCTTGAGTAGTACCTTGATTTATAAAATTAAAATAGATCGCAGTAGGTAGGAATTCTCTATGGCTGAAAGGGTTCAAAAGGTTTTGTCTCAGTGGGGAATTGCCTCACGACGCAAAGCAGAAACAATGATACTAGCAGGTAGGGTTAGCATTAATGGTCACATAGCAAAATTAGGCGATCGCGTTGAGCTAACGCAAGATATTTTGCAGGTAGATGGTCAACAAGTGCAACAGACTCATCGTCCTCAACTTTTATATCTACTGTTACACAAACCAGTAGGAGTGGTTTCCACCTGTGATGATCCTCAAAAACGTCCCACCGTAATCGATCTTTTGCCACCAGAACTTAGCCAAGGATCGGGAATTCATCCTGTTGGTAGATTAGATTTTGCCTCTAGCGGGGCTTTAATCCTAACTAACGATGGAGAACTAACGCTGGGTTTGACTCATCCTCGATATCATCTACCCAAAACCTATTTAGTCAAGTTGAATCGCTCTTTTAACCGAAAAGATTTAATTTGCTGGCGAACGGGAGTGATTTTAGAGCAAAGAAAAACCCTTCCTGCCAAAGTAAAGCTGGTTAAGTCAGATCGAACAGGGAAAACTCTGGAAATAGTTTTAACTGAAGGCAGAAATCGACAAATACGTCGTGTAGCTCAACAGCTAGGCTATGAGGTAATTGAGTTACATCGTGTGGCAATTGGTTCAATTACGTTAAACATCCCTAATGGGTCAAAACTTTCTCCAAGCAAGTATCGACATTTGAAAAAAACTGAACTTAACTTTTTAAGAGATTCTTTTAATCCTCAATTGCCCAAATTAACTGCACAGCCAGGGAGCGCAGTATATGACTAAACATAAGTTAACTACCGAACAACAACAACAGCTAAAAGATATTGGTACTAACCTCAATCAAATTCGAGTAGCACACAATATTTCTCTGGATACTGTCTCGCAGCAGACGTTGATTTCCCAACGATTATTAAAAGCAATTGAAACAGGAGATACTACTGAACTCCCCGAAGCTTTTTACATTCAAGCTTTGGTGAAGAAGTATGCTCAAGCTATTGGCGCAGAAGATGTTCATTTTGACATAGTAGATAATTCTCCTGCTGTCACTAATTCAGTTAAAAAACATCGTCGTCAATATTGGTTTAATTTTCAGCTGCGATCGCTTCATCTATATTTGCTCTATATTATGCTGGTAATTGTCTCAGTTTCTGGCATCACGACTCTAGTAGAACGTCCCGTAATTGTCAATCAAGCTTCAGTAGACAACCCAGTTTTAGCTCCTGAAAGTAAAGAGTCGAAAAGTACTCCTCAAGTTGAGCAGCCAAAAGCTGCTCCTCAATTTGTCTCGCAATCGAGTAATTCGGCAACAGTAAGCGTGGGCATTAACCTACAAGAGCGTTGCTGGCTTAAGGTGATGGTGGATGATCGGGTGGCTTTTGAAGGAGTTCTTCCCGCAGGGACTAAACGTCAGTGGAGTGGGAAAAAAGAAGTCACAATTCGGGCGGGGAATGCAGGAGGAGTGGTGATCAGCTTTAACAATCAACAGCAGCAGGTTTTGGGTGCGCCAGGACAGGTGGAAGAGGTTACCTATACGGTTAATTAAAGTTAATTCAAGAGAGAGCGCATTATTTTAAAGGTTTAAAGCTTAAAACTTAGAACTGTTTAGAGCTATCTAAATATTCAATTGTCTACTTAAACTTTGGATATTATTTTAGATAACTATTTTAGATAACTGATGATCATTTATTTATTCTGGAGGTATTCTGGGAAATATTATAGATAGGTAATAGATAATTATGAACACAGCATCTCAAGCGATCGCGAAGGAGGCGTTAACTAATCCTCAGGGATCATCCACAGGCATCGCTTTTGACTATATCAATCTCGGTTCTTTACCTGAAGTTTGGCGATTAACTGCGGATAAGTTCGGCGATACGATTGCCTTACAAGATCCTCATGCTAAACCAAAAGTAGCAATTAGTTATCGGGATTTAACTAAGCAAATTGAACAGTTTGCCTCTGGACTCCAGGCTGCCAACATTCAGCCTCAAGCAAAGATAGCGCTGTTTGCTGATAATAGTCCCCGTTGGTTTATTGCTGACCAAGGAATTATGACATCAGGAGCAGTTGATGTAGTGCGTTCTGCCAGCGCAGATTCACAAGAATTGGCATATATTTTAGAAAACAGCGACAGTACCGCTTTAGTAGTTGAAAATTTTCAGACTCTTAGCAAACTGAGTTCAAACCTAGACAAATTGCCGATTGATTTAATAGTTCTGTTGAGTGATGAAATTCCCGAAGATTCTCAGATCAAAACGCTCAATTATCAACAGTTAATGACATTGGGGCAGAATAATCAACTCCAGCCTGTAGAGCAGCATAAAAATACACTTGCCACTTTGCTTTATACCTCTGGGACAACGGGAAAACCTAAAGGGGTGATGCTGACTCACGGTAATCTTTTACATCAGGTTAACTACGTCAAAACAGTTTTTCAACCCCAGCCAGGCGATACGGTTCTCTCGATTCTGCCCAGCTGGCACGCTTATGAAAGAGCGGCAGAATATTTCTTTTTATCTCAGGGAGCAACTCAGATCTACACTTCAATCCGCTATTTTAAGCAGGATCTCAAGGAGTTTCAGCCAACTTACATGGTAGGAGTACCTCGTCTATGGGAATCTCTTTATGAAGGGGTACAGAAGCAATTAAGTGGACAGTCTGCCTCACAGCAAAAGCTGGTCAAGTTTTTTCTCAAACAGTCAGAGCGCTATATTATGGCGCAGAGAATTGCCAATGATACGAGTTTGGAACATTTTGAGACCACAACTAGGGCAAGAGCGATCGCTAAAGTCAAAGCGGCCTCTCTCTATCCTGTTCACACTTTGGCAGATAAGCTGGTATATCGTAAAATTCGCGCGGGGATCGGCAACATCAAGGCTGTATGTAGTGGTGGTGGTTCATTAGCAAAATATCTTGATGATTTCTATCAAACTATAAATGTCGACGTGTTTGTCGGTTATGGATTAACAGAAACTTCCCCCATCACCAATGCTCGTACTCCCTCTCATAATGTACGCGGTTCGGCAGGTAGACCCTTACCCGAAACTGAAATCAAAATTGTCGATGCTCAAACTAAACAAGATTTACCTCAAGGGGAACGAGGACTAGTTTTAATTCGCGGTAGTCAAGTAATGCAGGGCTACTATCAAAATCCTGAAGCTACAGCAAAAGCTATTGATGATGAAGGCTGGTTTGACAGCGGAGATTTAGGCTGGTTGACTCCTTATGGAGACTTGGTGTTGACGGGGAGAGCTAAAGATACAATTGTCTTAAGCAATGGTGAAAACATTGAACCCCAACCAATTGAGGATGCCTGTGTTCGGAGTGTCTACATCGACCAAATTATGTTGGTAGGTCAGGATCAACGAGCTTTGGGTGCGCTAATTGTGCCTAATTTAGAAACTTTGCAACAGTGGGTAACAGCGCAAAACTTGAATCTTCAAATACCTGAACTTAATACTTCCCCAGAATCAATGGGCAAAAACGATCTTTATAATCCAGCAATTATTAATCTATATCGCGAGGAATTAAATCGTGAAATCAAAAATCGTCCTGGCTATCGCGCCGATGATCGCATTACTGATTTCCGTTTTGTTACCGAACCTTTTTCTCAGGAAAATGGTACGATGACCCAGACTTTCAAAGTCAAACGCCCTCAGATTATGGATAAATATCAGTCTCTAGTTACGGAAATATTTGCTGATTAATCTGCCTGTGAGCTGGTAAATTAGTTTTTTCCTGGTATTGAGCTAAATTAATAAACCCACAAAATACTGCAAACTAGGTTTTATGAGCTAAAACTAAAAAGATTAAAAATTCAGGGAAAAATCTACCGCGCTAGACAACAACCTGTAACCTTTAAGCTGCTGTCGAAATTAAGAATTAACGAAGGAACCGAAATTATGGATTATTCCAATACAAGTCTGCTATTAAAACGTCCAGTAACTGTAAAAGCTATTGTTACGACTCAATGGAAAGAAGAAGTAACTCAGCAATTGCAACAACAGGTTGCTGGCTTAGATCAGCAGATGCAGCAGCTAGAAATGCAGGGCAAAAGAACTATTGAAGAAATTACCAAGCAAGCAGGTGCTGCCAATCCCCAGGTGCAAAAACAAACAGAAAACATTCAAGGACAGGTTAACCAGAAAAAAGCCGAGATGCTGGAGAAAAAAAATCAGTTTCTACAACAGCTACAGCAAATTCAGCTTTTAGAGTTAGATCAAGAAGTTGTACAGGCACAAATGGAAAGCTTTTTTCGTTTGGAACAGGGGGACAATCTCGTTAAAAAATTAAATGTGGAAGTCGTGTTGAGAGATGGGGTAGTCGAAGAAATTCGTGGTGAAGTTTAAGTTTTTTAGTCAATCGTTGCTTTATGAAACAATTGCTAAAGTGATCACATCAAAAAATATAAACCTTCTTAAAGATTGTTGTGCTTGGGAAACGATACCCTGAAAATTAGAAGTATAAGAAGCTCGTATGTATTGAGGAAGCAAGTTGAACAATAAAGCGATCGCCCATCGTCCTGCTAAAGTTATTTGCTTGGGGGAAATATTATTTGATTGTCTTGCTGATGAATTAGGCAAGTCTGTATCAGAAGTTACGTCTTGGACTTCTTACCCAGGAGGCGCTCCTGCTAACGTTGCTAGTGCTTTGACCAAATTAGGTACTCCCTCAGCATTTATTGGCTGTGTTGGTAAAGATGATCCTGGCAAAGAGCTAATTCAGCTCTTACAGTCGATTGGAGTTGATATCTCTGGCGTTCAATACACCGAACAAGCCCCGACTAGACAGGTTTATGTTACTCGTACGCCCCAGGGCGATCGCACTTTTGCTGGCTTTGGTAAACAACCTGCCGATCGCTTTGCCGATGCCTATCTTCAGGCTAATTTGCTCCCTGTAGAATTATTTCTCGAAGCAGAATATTTGGTAATTGGAACTCTTGAACTAGCTTATCCTCACAGTAGATCTGCTGTATTTCGCGCTCTGAAATTAGCAGAAGAATATCATTTAAAGATTATTCTCGACGTTAATTGGCGTCCGATGTTTTGGCTAAATGAACAAGAAGCCTTGCCTCTAATTGAACAGCTTTGGTCATATGTAGACTTTATCAAGTTGGCAGAAGAAGAAGCTAGATGGTTATTTGAGACTGCCGATGCTGGAGCAATTTTCTATCGTCTTGGCTCTGTTGAAGGTGTGTTAGTGAGTAATGGAGCTGCTCAAGTGAGCTATTGTCTTGGTGAAAACGAGGGTAAAGTTAGTCCCTTTCCCATAGAAGTTATAGACACTACTGGGGCAGGAGATGCCTTTCTGGCTGGCTTTATTCACCAGCTCTGTCAGCGAGGACTACAAGAGTTATCTAACCCTCAAGTGGCTGATGATATTGTTAAATATGCTTGTGCTGTAGGTGGTTTAACTACGACTAAATTGGGGGCGATCGCGGCTCAACCAAGCCCGCAACTAGTTCAAGCTTTACTCGCAAAATTTTAGCTTCAAAATTTGGTTTCAGATTGTTTTCATAATATTTACCAACAAAGCTATAACTGCTGGGGATTTGTAGCTAGGGCAAAGCCTTTTGATTAAAAAATATCAAGAAAAAACATAAAAATTATCAAATAGTCACTTTAGTGCTAGAATACTCAGGCAACTTACTTTTAAATAGAGTTCAGTCAGCCTAGTTTTGTAGTGAAATACAAAAGCGGGGAAACCAATTTTGGGGCTTATTTCTACGGAAAATAGAAATGGACATCTCTCAGTCCTAGCCCGTCAGCTAACCTCGTCGGCATTGAGGGGAGATTGAAGAAGCAATATTCATCAATAGTATAGTATTGTTTTTATCACGATCCTTCGTTACTAACTGCTCTTTACCAAGGGTAGTAATCGTCAGTGTTTTTTACATAGGCGATCGCTACTCATAACTAGTTACTAAGGAGACTAATTATTATGTTTAAGGTCAGTGATCTTGTGCAACACAAGGTGACAGGTGCGGTTGGAAGGGTATTTGGCTATGGGTGTCAAGTATCAGGCCAGATCTATTTTATGACCCTTAAGGTCAAACCTATAAAAGGAATAAGTATTCAAGCCTATATCGAAGACAAAATGGACGAATGGTATTTGGTGCGACTTGATGACCCTGAGTCTAGAGCAAGTAATTTAGGTTTACGGCGACTTCAGCTTATTGCTTAAAACTAAATCATTTGATCAACAAAGTTATCAACTGCAAGCCTATTGCAGATGGTTTTAATAACTTAAATTCCCCAAAATATTAACTCCTAACAGTTAGTGAATCTTCATCTGACTGTTTTTTAACATACAACCAACAAACCCTAGTAAAATTTTTACATTAAATCTCTTCATGGACACAACAGTGATGAATTTGCCCGCAATAATTGCTGCTGCTACGTTTACGGTGGTAACTATAGCCATCTTGACGGAAAAGATGCATTTGACTACTGCTGCCTTTTTAGGAGCGTTAGTTTTAGTTTTTGCCCATGTCATGAGCCTTACTCAGGCAATGGAATATATCAACCAAAGTCATGCCACCTTGGCTTTATTCTTGGGCGTAATGATTTTGGTGCGAGCTTTTGAGCCAACTAATATTTTTGCTTATTTGGCGACCCAGATGGTTTTATTAGCTAAAGGTGAAGGCAAGCGTCTGGTGCTGGGGGTAATTGCCATCACTACGCCGATCTGTGCGGTATTGCCTAATGCCACTACTGTCATGCTATTGGCACCGTTACTGCCACCGATTGCGCAAGAAATTGGCATAGATTTTGTTCCATTATTAATTTTGATGGTTTTTGTGGCAAATAGCGCCGGCTTGTTAACCTTAGTGGGTGATCCCGCGACTTTTATTGTGGGAGATGCGATCAATCTAACTTTTAATGATTATTTAATGAGGTTAAGTCTAGGAGGGGTCGTCGCAGTTGCCTCGATTCTAATTATTGCTCCTTGGTTGTTCCGTGATATCTGGAACAAAAAATTGGGGGATATGGATAGTCTGCCTCATCCCAAGATCAATCATCCTAGAGTGTTGATGTTAGGAGGAATTTTGATTGCGGCTGTATTAACATTTTTTGTGATTGGAGAAACTTTACCCACCCCCATTCCTCCTGCTGCCGTGGCTTTATTAGGTGCGTCCCTGGCTTTAGTCCTGGCTAACCAAAGTAAAATCGATACAGTCCACAACATTCTTCGAGATGTAGACTGGAGTACTCTCTTATTCTTTATGTCTACCTTTGTGATCATTGGTGGACTAGAAAAAACTGGTGTTTTAGATAGTATCTCCACTATCTTAGCCGTGATCTTAGGTAAAAATATTGCTCTCGGTTCGATCTCCTTACTAGTATTGGTGGGTTTATTATCGAGTATTGTCCCCAATATTCCTTTAGTAGTGGCAATGGTTCCGCTGCTCAAACAATATGTGGTAAACGTCGGTTTCGCGGGACCAGAAATATTAAACCCCGATTTTACTGGGCAACTACCTCCAGAAGTATTGCCTTTATTTTATGCCATGATGTTCGGTGCTACCCTAGGAGGAAACGGCACATTGATGGGGGCATCTTCTAATATTGTGGCAGCAGGAGTTGCTGAGATTCACGGCAGTAACATTTCATTTAGCCGATTCCTTAAATATGGAATCCCTGTAATGTTAGTTCAGCTTGTGGCAGCTTCATTGTATGTTACCTTCGCTTTTCTCCTGTAATTAAGCAGACGTAAATAAATCTTGCGTTCTAAAAATTAAACAGTAAAATTAAACCCAAAATATCAAGATCAATAGTCATAATTATTATGTTGCTATGACAACACCTGTTCTAATCTTAATCGAAGTATTGATTGTGATTGGCTTGTCTCGCTTGATGGGACAGCTTTGTCGTACCTTAAAACAACCTTTGGTAATTGGCGAAATTATCGCGGGGATTATGTTAGGACCTTCGCTGCTGGGTCTAATTGCCCCAGATCTGGCAGTCACCTTGTTTCCCCCCGAAACAATTCCTTATTTAGACGTTTTGGCGCAAATAGGGCTAGTCTTTTTTATGTTTTTGATTGGCTTAGAACTCAATCCCAAATATTTAAAGGGACAGCTAGATAAGGCAATTTTGATTTCCCATGTCAGCATTCTGGTTCCTTTTGCCCTTGGTTCAATTCTCGCCTTATTGCTTTATCCATTGGTTTCCAGTCAGGAAGTTTCTTTTACTGCTTTTAGCTTGTTCTTAGGATCGGCAATGTCGATTACGGCTTTTCCTGTGCTGGCAAGAATTATTACCGAGAATAACCTGCAAAAAAGTAAATTAGGCACTTTAGCTTTAACCTGTGCTGCGGTTGATGACGTTACTGCCTGGTGTTTATTAGCAATAGCGATCGCAGTTACCCGAACTAATAGTTTTGTGGGTGCTATTCCCACCATCGTTGAGGCTTTAATATATATTGCTTTTATGATGGTAGTGGTGCGTTGGCTTTTGAAAAAGTTAGAAATTCATTATCAACGCAGAGGTAAACTAACTCCTCTGCTATTAGCGTGGATATACATGGGGGTAGTGGTTTCAGCTTTAATCACAGAATTAATTGGAATCCATTTAATTTTTGGTGCCTTTCTTCTTGGTGCAGTAATGCCCAAAAATGAAGGTTTAGTCCAAGAAATCGCCGAAAAAACCGAAGATTTTGTCATCATATTTTTATTACCTATCTTTTTTGCCTATAGTGGTTTAAAAACCCAAATTGGATTACTGAATCGCCCTATTTTATGGTTATTGTGTGGAGCAGTATTGACGGTAGCGATCATTGGTAAATATATTGGCACATATGTAGCGGCTAGAGTATCGGGGGTGGAAAAGCGGGATGCTTCTGCTTTAGGCTGGTTAATGAATACTCGTGGTTTAACAGAGTTGATTGTGTTAAATATTGGTTTAAAGTTTGGCGTAATTTCCCCTCTGTTATTCACCATGCTGGTAATCATGGCGTTGGTAACCACCTTAATAACTTCGCCCATCCTAGAGTCGATCTATCCTAAGCGCTTAATCAGACTTAATACCACCGATACAGAAATTGAGAGTACGGAAAAACAAGTTGCGACCTATAAAATTTTAGTTCCTGTAGCCAACCCTAATAGCCAAGCAGGATTATTACAATTAGCTGGGGCAATTTCAGGAGAGAAGGGGGCTGTGGTACATCCTCTTAGTTTGATTGAGCTAGAGGAGGATTATTTATATCAAAGCACTCCTGAAGCAGCAGATCAGTTGGTGACAAAACGACGTGAGCAGATCGAAAAAGTAGTTGATATTCTCGAACCTGAATCGATTAGAAAAAGTATTGTCCCGATTGTTGGTATTGCCCAAGATGTCGCGGAGGAAACTGCTGAGATTGCCACTAACGAACAAGCTAACCTAACTTTGGTTGGTTGGCACCGTTCGGCATTTACCCAAAACAGTCTAGGGGGGAGAGTAAGGCAGATTTTGAATAATGCCCCCACTGATGTGGCTGTATTTGTCGAGCAAAAACCATATCCTTGGCAATCTTTATTGGTTGCTTATGCTAATAATATTCATGATGATTTGGCTTTATCCTTAGGGATCAGAATGTTATTTAGCAATGATCAACGTCAATTAAAAATTATTCAGTTAGCCAAACAAGATCCTGATACTACAGGGATTAGTTCAGAATTATGGCAAAGTATCGAGACTTTACCTGAGTCAGTGCGATCGCGAATTGAAATTGCGCCGATTGAACCTGGCGATCCCATGCAAGCAGTTATTCAAGCATCTGCTGTTGCTGATTTAACTATTGTCGGCACCAGTCGTGCCTGGGGAATTGAACGGCAAACTGTAGGACGTTATACAGACAAGTTAGCTAAAGAATGTGAATCTTCAATTTTAATTACTCATCGCTACAATCAAGTCGCTTATCATATTAATTCTTTGATTGAAGAGGAGTTGAACAACTCAAGCGTCGTCTAAGTTCAAGTAAAAGTAAAATTTAAATAGAATCTCTCCGATTTAACGAGAAAGCATGAGTCATTTTAAGATCAAAACTCTATCATTTTATGTTATTGCGATTAGTAGTGTATTGTTTCTCTTTAAAATAGTCAGTACCTATGGTGAAACCAGACTAAACGCTGCTGCTGACATTAATGGCAGTTACCAGTTTGCCTCTGCCGAAAATTTACCCGATTGCTTACAAGGAAAACAACTCAATTTAAATATTGAACAATCAGGAGTTTATTTATTTGGCAATCTTGAGGTCGCGTCGCCTGGGGTTTCCCCAGGCGTTTATGACGAGCGTGAGGTTCAACCTAAATCTAGTCAAGGCAAGGGAATGAAAATTCCTTTTAATGGTAGTTTTGAAGATAATCAAATTATCATGTCTGGGCAAGGTAACATAGCCAATTGCGATTCTGAGGTGCAATTAACTGTTCAAGGACAGCACAAAAACGGAAATTTAGTCGGTCAAATCAATGATCATGTAGCCAAGACTGAAGGAGCTTTTTTGGCAAAATCTCAAAAATCAAAATTACCGTCAGCAGAATCAACCGAAGGATATTAGCAATAAGGGAACTCCCAAAAATAAAATATCTAAACTTATCCAGAATCAGGAAAAATATCAACTGTAAAGATGTTTAGACAGCAACTTTTTGCGCAAAGCCCCAACTGCCCTGTTCATAAAAATTGCTGTAGTGCGGATGGGTTTTAACTAATAGTTCCCAAACCTTGCGGACTTGGGGAGTAATTCTTTCTTCTTCAGGTTTACGCAAAGCCCATTTCGCATCAAGATGTTCCATTGTCCAATCGAGATCGTCAAAAATCATCCAACCTCCAGGCTGCAATAGCTTGTCAACCAGAAAAAAAGCTAGCCCAGTATTGTACCAATCGTGACCACCATCAACATAACAAAGATCGAATGTTCTCTTTTGTTCTTCAATCAGCTTCATTAAGCGCCAATTATAAGAAACAGGTTCATAGTAAAATTTAACTGTATCTAAATAACCACATTTTTCGAGCAATTCTTCTATATTGGGTTGACGTTTTTGTGCGCTGTGTAGATCTATAGATACAATTGAGCCTTCGTCTACTTCCTCAAGAGCAGCAGCCATATAGCAAGTAGATACTCCATGATAAAAACCTAATTCCAAAATGCTAGAAATATCATGTTTATGAATAAAGTCTTGCATGACCTGAGCTTTCTTCAAGGTCATATATGGCAAATCTTCAACCACTTGTTTTACTTTGATCAAATTCATTTAGTTGCTCTGCTATATAGTCAGAAGAATAATATCTAATTAACGGTATTTTACTAACGGCGTTGATTAATACGTAATGCTCTAAAATAACAATTTCAGAGTATTAAAGCTTAAATAATGCAAGTAGTAAACGAAATTGAATATTTAAGCAGAAAAGTTGATTCAAGATAGCAAAGAAAAAATATCTTGGCAAGCGTTCACGCTCAAAAGTAGATCGCTCTACTCGATCACAAAGTGAATAAGCTTATACCTTTTAGTCTTGTAAATGCGATCGCGATAATTTTTTTAAATATAACAATACCAATTTTTAATCAGCTAAAATTGCTCATTTCGCCATAAAAAAAGGGTAGGTTATACCCACCCTAAATAAAAGCCAATTGTCATCATCTAATAATCTTACTTATTTGGTTGAGGAGTCATCCGTAAATAAGGCTTAATCTCTTCAACTCCTTTAGGGAATTTTTGTCTTGCTTGGTCAGTAGGAATAGCAGGAGAAACTACTACGTCTTCACCATCTTTCCAATTAACGGGGGTAGCAACTGAATAATTATCAGTTAGCTGCAAGGAATCAATAACCCTAAGGATTTCAGGGAAATTACGACCTGTACTTGGAGGATAAGTTAAGGTGAGGCGCAATTTTTTGTTGGGGTCAATAATGAACACAGAACGCACTGTGACCTTAGCATCGGCGTTAGGATGAATCATGTCATAAAGGTCAGAAACCTTTTTATTTCCATCTGCCAAGATCGGATAGTCAACTTTTGTTCCTTGAGTTTCGTCAATGTCGCCAATCCAACCCTGGTGAGAGTCAGCATCATCAACACTCAAAGCAATTGTTTTAACATTACGCTTGTCAAATTCAGACCTAAGTTTAGCAACTTCACCTAATTCAGTGGTACAGACAGGAGTATAGTCAGCAGGATGCGAGAAGAGAACTACCCAGCTATCCCCAGCCCATTCATAAAAGGAGATTTCCCCCATGCTGGAATCTTGTGTAAAATCAGGCGCGGTGTCACCTAATCTAAGTTGAGCCATTGTAAAAACCTCGATTTCGTTTTAGAAAAGCAGTTCTTTATCTTCCCATGAAATGCTAGGTCTATATCCTGTTGCTTAATTGTTCTTGATAAGAAATTTTATCTCTTAATCCTTATGTAGCTTTAGGGCAATTTAGAAGCTGCTTTAACTGCTGACCAATCTTCTGGGGCGATTCTTTGATAAAAACCATCAGCATAAACTACACCAATAGTTCCATCTGCTGAGGGGTTGGGTTCATAAAAAGCGACAATTTCCATCCCATTTTCCAGATCAGTAAGATTTTTAGCGGATAAAAAAGAATTCACCAGGTAAGGTTCTAAAGTTTCTGGATGATAAAATACAGAATCATCATAGACAAATTCTTGCAATGCCAGCTTAACTGTCTCAAGGCTACTCATGTCTGGTAGTTTATTTTCATTTTGTTCAGCATAACTTTGCAAAGCACTACCTAAATTTTGCAGGTTAGATTCAGTCTGCGATTCAATTGCTGCTAAATTTGCTTGTTCACAGGCTGCCTTTGACTGCTGTTCAGCTTTTTCCAGCATGGCAATATCTGCCTTGAGATCAAAAGGTCGAACATTATTTAAACTACCAATGGTCTTTAAATTCAAAAGAGATAAGGCAATAGTAGTTTCTGAGGTGATTTTTTCGGCGGATTTTATGGTTGCGCAATCACCACCTGCCAACCCAGACACAGAACCCATTAGATTTTCAAACAGCGAGTTAATATTCAAAGGTTCGCCTGAACTTGCTAGACGATAAGCAACGACATATGTTTCGCTGTTAACTTTAACTGTTTTACCCTGAGTGTAGTAAAGATTGTTATAGAGATTAGCCCCAAAAAGGCTAGTCCAAGACTTCATCAAGTCTGCCATTTCATACTGACCGCTAATTGCTATTTGTCGCCAAGAGTCATCTAAATCTTTTAATTGCTTGGTTAGCGGTGCTTGTTTGCCAGAAATTAGCTCTTGAAAATCATTTGCCAGGCATTTTGAACTATAAGTAAGTATAGAAGTTACTATAGCTAAGGCTAGCGTTATTTTTCGCATAATTAGTCGTTTTAATACTATTTAGATATATTGAACTCAAGATAGCTTAGGTAATTTGCTTCGCCCACTGTGGTTTTACTCAGTAAAGCTTCAATACGATTGATTACTTTAAAATTGGGATTACTAATTTTTTTTAGAAAATGCAATTACACCTTGCCATAAGATAAAATAAACGACCTGATTAGCTGAATAATAAGGAAGACTTCATGGAAGACAAGCATATGTTAATGATTCCTGGGCCCACTCCAGTCCCAGCGCAAGTATTGATTTCTTTAGGCAAACATCCCATCGGACATCGTAGCGGTGATTTTAGTCAAATTATTGCCGAGATTAATCAAAACTTAAAATGGCTACATCAGACTAAAAACGAAGTACTTTCCCTTAACGTATCAGGTACGGGGGCAATGGAAGCGGGTATGATCAACTTCCTCAGCCCAGGCGATCGCGTTTTGGTTGGTGTTAACGGTAAATTTGGCGATCGCTGGGCAAAAATTTGTGAAGTGTTTGGTCTGAATACCGAACGGATTACTGCTGAATGGGGTAAGCCTCTAGATACCGAAGAAATTCGCGCTAAGTTAGAAGCTGATACCAATAAAGAGATAAAAGCAGTTGTGATTACTCACTCGGAAACTTCTGCTGGGGTACTCAACGACTTAGAAACGATTAACAAGTATGTAAAAGCCCATGGCGAAGCTTTAATTATTGTTGACGCTGTTACCAGTTTGGGTGCATATAATATTCCCATTGATGACTGGGGATTAGACGTAGTGGCATCTGGTTCGCAAAAAGGTTACATGATCCCCCCTGGCTTGGGTTTTATTTCCGTGAGTGATAAAGCTTGGCAGGCTTATGAAACCAGCAAGTTTCCTCGTTTCTATATGGACTTGGGTAAATACAAAAAAGCCAACGCTAAAAATAGCACTCCCTTTACTCCTCCCATCAACCTAATGTTTGGACTACAAACCGCGTTAGAAATGATGCAGCGAGAAGGTTTAGAAAACATCTTTGCCCGTCATCTGCGTTTAACCCAGGCCACCCGTGCAGCAGCTAAGGCAATGGGTCTAAAACTCCTAGCACCTGATGATGCAGCTAGTACTGCGGTTACTGCCATCATGAGCGATGATGCCGAAGCGATTAGATCCACTCTGCGTCAGAAATATGATATTGCCCTTGCAGGAGGACAAGATCACCTTAAAGGTAAGATTTTCCGCGTGGGTCATCTTGGCTTTGTCAGCGATCGCGATATCTTAACAGTCGTTTCTTGCCTAGAGGCAACTTTATCTGAACTTGGTCATGATTTTGAACCTAAGGCTGGAGTTAAGGCTGCTGCTGCTGCTCTTTAACCTCTAGAAGTTTTGAATCTGAGCTTGAATTAATTCTTAAGTCTCTCAACGGTGGGGGACTTTTTTCTTGCTCATGTTCAAATCCATTGATGTTGGATTATTTATTTAAGGTTGCGATCGCCTTTTTAAAAATCTTTGATTGGTATGAAGTGAGATTATTAGTGAAAATGGCTTTCACCCCTGGCAAAAGTTTGATTTATGGAAACATTAAACCCTTAATAAAAAGCTTAAAAATTTTAAATTGATAATTACCAATTCTTAATGCCAGCGTGAAATTCTAATTATCAAATCAACAGTCTGATAATCCTCTGACGTAGCAATTTGAGGCGATCTTTGACTAGATTTTCTATAAATAATCTTAGATTAAAAATTATTCGTAGCATTTAAGAATATGACTATCACCTGGACTACTTTTGCCATGCGCTTACTGATCGGATTTTTGTTAGCGGTAGGTATTGGGATTGAAAGACAGTGGCTTAAACGCAGAGCCGTTTTTAAAATAAACGTTTTAGTAGCTTTAGGTTCTGAAATATTTGTGATGCTCTCAATTATGACTCCTGGTGATTCTAGCCCCACCAGAGTGGCTGCCCAAATAGTATCTGGAGTTGGTTTTTTGGCTGGTGGGGTAATTTTGCGGGATGGATCGACTGTGAAAGGTACTAATACCGCAGCAACAATTTGGTGTGCAGCAGCAATAGGTGCTTTGGTTGGTTCTGGATTTTTAGTACCAGCATATGTATCTACATGTGCCGTAATTGGTGCTAATTTATTAACAAGACCATTGGAAAAAGCTTTTAGACATCAACAAGATGAAGATCCTCAATCTTTGTATCTAGACGAGCTGTTTAAAAATGAGCAACCGACTATAAACAGTGGGAATGAACTTGCACCATTGACAGATGTAGTTAGTTTAGCTGATGTTGATCGCTATGATTATCATTATTGTTGTGCTGTGTTGTGCTGTGCGGAAAATGAAACTAAAGTTTTGGAGTTAATTAACCAATTTGCCAGAATACACAATTTAACTCTAATGAGAATGCAAACCAAAAATGTTCTCAGTGAGAATCAACCTGGCAGACTAGATATCGAAATTAATGTTGATTTTGCTTCTAAAAACAGGTGGTTAGTGCAATCTAATCTTCAAGAAATTACCACACTGCTCAAAACTAAGGCTAAGGTAAATTCAGTTAGTTGGCAATTATTATCGCCCCAAAATTCCAAGGCGCAGGTTGATCTTAAAGCCTTAGCTTTCATAGCGAATTCTAATTTATCATGAGAGACAGATTTGACAGATCTTTAAATTTCGACGCAAAGCAAGTAAATTGCCAATTCTGCATCTTTTGTCCCCTATTTTCAAGATAGGTCAATTGAATACCCTAGCAGAATCAAATACTTCTCCATCTATGCCAATTCCCTGAATTTCTAAATACTCTGAGTCAACATCGATGGTGGCAAAACTCAATCTTGCTGCTGAATAAGCAGTCCAATCAGACGTTCCTACGGGACGAGTTTTTGCCCCAGCACCGCAGGTTAAATATGTTGTCCCGTCAATTGCCTCAGTACGCTCATAGTCGTGGTCGTGACCATTAACGTAGAGTTGCACACCATATTGAGCAAACAAAGGTGACAGTAACTCAATTAGCTCGGAACTACTGCCATGAGCGCCAGAAGAATAAAGAGGATGATGTCCGAAAACAATTTTCCAGGTAGCCTTTGAGGCAGCTAAATTTTGTTTTAACCACGGAATTTGCTGTGACCAGTCGGCATTGTCATTGGTATCGAGGGCAAAAAACTGTACAATACCTTTGGTAAAGGAGTAGTAACGACCCTGCATATTAAACGCTGAATAATTTACTTGGTCTACACCATTGTTAGTTCTGATATCATGATTGCCCAAAACAGCATAAAAAGGAACTTCTTGTTGGTGCAAAAAACGATAGGGTCTGCCAAATGTTGCCCCGACTCGTTCTATTTCTCCATCTTCATAGATATTATCTCCAGTCATTAAAACTAAAGCAAAGGGACGTTGCTGAAAATAAAAATTCATCTCTTGAGCGATCGCTAATTGTCCAATATCTCCCGTTCCCACATCTCCTAAAGCGACAAAACGAAATGAAGAGCTAGATATTTGATGGTCATTCTGAGACGTATTTCCCCAAACAGGGTAATGACTGCTTAAAGCTAATCCTAATCCTCCTAACCCTCCTAAGCGCAAGATATCACGACGTTTCAATTTTGTTGCTCCTCTTTTTCGTTTAAAATATTCGTCTATTTGCCTGGCTATTATTGCTGGCTACAAAATTAGGGGTATTTTTTCTCTTTGAGTACAGATCGCTCAATTATTTCGATTAGCTAACTCTTGCAAGCCGATGAAGCCCACAAAAAAAGTATAAATTCCGTAGCGTAAAGGATTCTGATTATGAGAGCGCGCCTTGGCAGCAGCAATCAATCCTTCTACACCATGAGCAAATAAGGCGACGATTGCCAGCCAAAAAAGAAAAGTTAAGTTAGGGGGTAAGGATTTTCCTTGTAAATATAAAGATAAATTCCAGCCTAATAGTCCTAAAGCACTTGTCATGCTTAAGATCGAGGCAATTTTGATTAATTTGGCTGCGGTGGGATTCATAAATTCAGTAATTTTGCTTGAAGATCCAGGATAATTATTATCTACAATTTAAGATAAGCTGCTAGTAACTTAAATACTATTAATAAATGCGCGATCGCTATACGGTAAATAGTAAACCAGCTATCATCAGACAAATATCTACTCTAATTGCTATTATTTCTGCTTTTGGGATGAATATTTGGGCGAACGTTAACCCTCCTAACGGATTAACTATTGGTGCTATATCCCAGAATATCTTCAAAAATGTGCTGATTATCCCCGCCAGCTATGCTTTTGCTATTTGGGGGCTAATTTATCTGGGTTTAATTTCTTTGGCAATCTATCAGGCTTTGCCAGCCCAGAGAAGCGATGGTTTATTGTATAAAATTGGCTATAAGTTAGCGATCGCCTCCATCGCTCAGATAATCTGGGTCATGTGCTTTTTATATCGACAATACAGCGCTTCCATGATTGCTATGCTCTGTATTCTGTTACCTCTGATTGGTGCTTACTGGAGTTTACCTTTCAAGACTCGCATTTCCCGCAAACAACAGTGGCTAATTAAGTTTCCAATTAGCATTTATTTAGCCTGGATCAGCGTGGCGACAATCATTAATGGAGCAATCTTACTGGCATCTTGGCAGTGGCAGGGCTGGGGTCTTAGCCCGATAGTATGGACAGTAATCATGCTCTTAATAGCAGGCTTAATCACTCACTTTGTGGTTCTTCCTCGCCTCGATTTTGTCTATGGGGGAGTGTTTATTTGGGCCGCTATTGCGATCGCCATTAAGAATTCTGATGTGATGCTAATTTCGGGTACAGCGATCGGCTTAAGTATTTCTTTGATTGTATTGCTTTTATCTTTTAGCTTTTATACTCCAGATCATCAAACTAATTAAAACGATGAATTAAACCTCGTCTAGACATAAAACCATAGTTTTTCAACAAGTTAAACAGGAGTTCATTACTACGCGGGTGTGGAACAGTTAACTTAAAAACTCCTGGTTTCAGACTGAATGCGGTTTAGTTGTTGATTTTGATTTTTCCTAAACAGAATATTTGTTCAGATTTAATCGTCAATTCTTCAAGTGTTACATCTGTTCCTAAATCAATTTCTAGCTGGCGCTCAAGCTTGCCACTATGTAAATCATTAGTAATATTTAACGATGATAAACAAAGAGTATGAGCATCGGTCAAATCTATACCTGTAGATAAAGCCAGTTCTTTACTCTCTCCCAAAGCATTTTGATAGCTACCTGCAAAGTTTAATTGGTTATTGGCGATCGCTACAGTTTGCCACGCAACCCTCAGTTTGTTCAATTTTTGGGAGTCTAGGTGATCTTGTGTGATCAAATCCCATAAGTCTGATAAACCACTTTGTAATAAAGTAGAATCAAGAGAAGCTTGTAAATTACCAGCATCTAAGCTTAATTGAAGCTCGACAAAAACTGCTTCTAAGAGTTTAAGAGGTTTGTGCTTAAGCACCTCTGGCAAATTAACAGCAATATTCGTACCCTTAAGCTGTACTCGACTTAAATGTAGCCCTTGGTAGACAACCCGATCACAACTCAGTGATACTTGGGGAATATATCCCTGAAGAATTTGCTTGCTTTTCCCCTCAATTTTGACCTGTAAATCTTCGATCCCTTCAACTTGCGATCGCAAATAAAGCTTAACCGCGCTGGACAATAATTTTCCGATCACCTTTTAACTTTTTATTTTCGCTGCCGATTCTAACACTTCTTGATTAAAGAATTAAAGATCTGGCTTGTAGATTGCTAATCGCGATCGCCTAAACTAACTGATTCTCTTTGTCATATAATTTATAGTTAATTTATAGTTTCGCTCGACATACGTTGATTAGCTAAAAAATTGGAAACGAGATATAGCTAAATTGGAAGGAGAAGCAATAGGATATTGTTAGTAACAACCTAGGCAATCTATTGATAGATTTGCCAAATACTAAAACAAAACTGTTTATACCAATTCTTAGAAGTGATAAGAAACTTAGTAGTTTTGTTGGGAGCTAACTTAATAAGTCAAAAACTATGTATATTAAGCCTTTAACCTTTTCCCATTCCAAACTATCTCTCTGGCTATTTTTGATAAATGGCATTACCTCTCACATACATGAGTCGGGTCGTCTGCTTTTTCCGCAAATTCTAACCCTCTAGCCAAACGCCAGGCAAAAATTGGCGGTAAACCAGCATCTAGAATCGCAGCGCAAGTTTTTTGATAGTCATACTCCACTTCTCGTAAACTGACTGCATCTATCTCAGTATCATAAACCACATAAGTAGCATTGGGACGACCATGACGGGGTTCGCCTACCGAACCGACATTGATAATTCGCTTCAGGGGAGTATTAAAACTAACAGTAGCTTGTTCATCTTGATTAGGCTGATTAACTTTAACCTGCAATTGTCCAGAATCTAAAGTGCGAACATAGGGAACATGAGTATGTCCACAAAACAGCACATCTGCATCACTTGATAGGACTCTTTCTAAGGCGACAAAGGCATCCATTTCGGGTAATAGATATTCGTGGTTGCTACTGGGACTACCATGTACGAAACAAAGATTATCTTCTTTATAAGTATGGGGTAGTTGTGCTAAATATTCCCTAACTTCGGGATTTACTTGCTTGTTTGTCCATTCGTGGGCGGTTTTGCCTCTTTTTTCTGCCAACAGAGAGGGATAACTACAGTCACAAGCGTTTAAGCCTTCCACAATATCTTCATCCCAACAGCCTTGTACGGTAGGAATATCTAAGGAACGGATTTGTTCCACTACCGCATTAGGATGAGGGCCATAACCGACTAAATCCCCCAGACAATAAATCTTTTCCGCCTTTTGCTGGTCAATATCTAGTAAAACTGCATCTAAAGCTGCATAATTTCCATGAATACAAGACATTACTGCTATTTTCATACTAATTCTACCTCTGGTTCAGTTGCTAAAGATTCTTTTACTTGTTGTTGGTAATAACTAATTGCTGATTCGGGAACACAGCAGTCTTTAACGGTTTGAGCAATTTCAGCTTGCTTTAAATTGTTACCCACAATTTCAAAACCACTCTTGCGAACTGGTTTACCATCAAGCCAACGGGGTAAATTTAAGGGTTTAAACTCTAATTCAGGTTGATTAGCCGTAAAATCGCCAAAATAAATTTGTCCATCTTCTAAGTCGAAGATTCCTTTTGCCCGAACCACTTCACCATAAGCACCTTGAGTCATTTCCAGCCAAAAGGTTGCTAAACTGTCAAAATCTAAAATTTCTCCTGTTAAAACTCCCCGATGAATCTGTAAAGATGTTGTCAACTTAGTAATTTGATTGCCCGAAACAACCTCATCCGCCCAAGTAGTAAATTCTGTGTTGTTGGCATCGGGAGAAATTATCGCTACTCGATGAGAGTTCAGACTTGTTAGTAAAGGTTCGATTCCCGACAAGTCTAAATACCAGGGGATTTCAATATAGGTTATGGTTTGATCTGATCCTGCCAATAAAGCGGCTTCTTCCCCTGTCTGGTAAATTTTGAGTTGAGGATATTCACTTTGCAGATATGTTGCATCGATGGGTATGAAATCGGTTTTGGGACTGAAATAGCCTATAGATTCATTAGTTTGGGCTATTTGTTGATGAATCCAGTGGGTTTTACCTGCACCTGAGGGACTGGCTACAGCAATAATCATAGATATTTTTTTGATAACGATAATCATTATACTTAAAAATCAAAAATTAGAAAACTTTATCAAAGAGCATTGAAATTTTCAATGCTCTTTGATAGTTCATTTGACTACCTAAAAGCAAGGCTGCTAATTGTGAGAAATTTTTATAAAAAGTCAAATCATTTTGATACTTGCATCAACAATACTGACTTTAGGAGCATCAGCAATCAAAGCACAGACATCTATTGGAGATCTACAGCAGAATTCAGGTCTAACAATCGCAGGTACAATTAGCAATGTTGTGGGCAATAAATTTATCGGATGGGTTTAGTTTGTGGTGCAATCATTTTTAATGCCTTGCGTAGCAATATTTTACGCTTATCGCTGTTACAATCTTACCTAAATTTATCTTAATAGATAGTTTTGCTCTACTTTACTTGTCCCTTAAATTATGGAACTATCTCCTACTAAAAAAGCTTTACTGGCATTAAAAAAAATGCAGAGCAAATTAGAAACTCTGGAAAATGCTAAACATGAGCCGATCGCTGTGGTGGGGATGGATTGTCGTTTTCCTGGTGCTAACAATCCAGAGGAATTTTGGCAGTTGCTACAAGAGGGGAAGGATGCCATTACAAGTGTTCCTGACGATCGTTGGAATGAGCAAGATTGCGATCTGGGAACAAATACCCTTGAAAAGATTGGCACTAGCTACGGCGGTTTTGTAGCTCACTTGAAAGAGTTCGATCCCAGTTTTTTTCGGATTGCACCAAAAGAAGCAGTTAGCATCGATCCGCAACAAAGATTATTGCTAGAGGTGAGTTGGTCAGCTTTAGAAAATGCTGCTATCTCCGCCGATCGGGTTCAGGGTAGTCAGACAGGGGTGTTTATTGGAATTGCGGCGGTGGACTATTGGCATCAGCTATTAAGCAGAAACAATGCAGAAATTGATGCTTATCTGACTACTGGTAATACTCATAGTTTGGCATCAGGAAGAATCTCCCACTTTTTTAATTTTACAGGCTCTAGTATTTCTTTGGATACGGCTTGTTCATCATCTTTAGTCGCAGTACATTTAGCGATTAAAAGTTTACGCGATCGCGAATGTAACATGGCATTGGCAGGGGGGGTTAACCGTCTGATTTCTCCCAAGATTAGTCTTAATTTTGCTCAAGCAAAAATGCTCTCTCCTGATGGCAAGTGTAAAACTTTTGATGAGAGTGCTAATGGTTTTGTTAGATCTGAAGGTTGCGGGATGGTAGTTTTAAAAAGATTGAGTGATGCGATCGCTGATCAAGATAATATTAGAGCTATCTTATTAGGTTCGGCAACCAATCAAGATGGACGCACTAGCAGCATTACTACCCCAAGTAGTTTGTCTCAACAAGCAGTAATCAAGCAGGCTTTAGTTAACAGTAAAGTTACAGCAAGTCAGGTTAGCTATCTAGAAACTCATGGTACAGGTACAGCTTTGGGTGATGCGATCGAACTTGAGGCTTTAACTCAGGTATTTCAAGACAATGAAGAATTAATCTTGGGTGCGGTTAAAACTAATATTGGTCATTTAGAAGCAGCAGCAGGAATAGTAAGCTTGATCAAAACCGTATTGGCGTTAGAAAATAAATCTATTCCCGCCAATTTACATCTCAAACAACCTAATAGCAATGTAGAGTGGCAAAAATTGCCGTTTAAACTACCTCAAAAAGCGATCGCTTGGCATCAAACAGGACAACCTCGTATTGCTGGGATAAGTTCTTTTGGCTTTAGTGGTACTAATGCTCATCTTGTTGTCAAAGAAGCTAAGGAGTTGGTGGACGATCTCAAAGAGACAGGAACGCGAAAAAAAGATTTATATTTATTTACTTTGTCTGCTAAAAGCAACAAGGCTTTACGTCAATTGGCAAGCAATTATCTTGAGTATATTCAATCTCATCCCCATCTTTTAATTGAAGATATTTGCTATACGGTTAATATAGGGCGATCGCATTTTAATCATCGTCTAGGGATGAGTGTGACTTCTATAATTGATTTGCAAAGTAAATTAGCTCAATATCTTACTCAAGAAACTACATCGCAGGTGTGGCAAGGCAAGCTTAATCTTAATCAAGATGCAAAACTTGCTTTAATAGTTAAACCAGAAAATCAAGAGTTAAAAGAGTTGATTGAATCTATAATTGATAGTCTTGTTGCTGTAGATATGGCGGATATTTATTGGGAGATTGGCGATCGTCAAACTATAAATAATCAGCAAAAAAAATATATTTTCTCGCCAACTAATGACCAACTAAATAATTGGCAAATATTGATTAATGGACTGGGTCAACTATATATTTTAGGCATAAAAATAAATTGGCAGGTGTTGAGCGATTTTAGCGGAGGCAAAAAAATTACCCTACCTAATTATCCCTTTCAAAGATCTATTTATTGGCTGGATTCAACAATGAGCAATGAACAATGAACAATGAACAATGAACAATGAACAATGAGCAATTGATTAACCATCCCCCCAAAAAAAAATTGACTATACAGGTATATAAACTCTAATTTTGGCGCGGGTTAAAGCAGTGTAGAGAATTTTTTGCAAATCGGGACAGCCTTGAAGATCTTCAGTATCTAGAAACACGTAATCGATACTTGAACCTTGAGCTTTATGTACCGTTAAACTGTAGGCATAGGTAACATCATCAAAAGTTCTCGATAGATCAAAATACTTATTCCACTGTTTCTTGGCAACATAATCTTTAATCATTTCGTCTCTCAATCTTTCCCCTGCTTCGGTCAATACAGACAAATTTACTTCAAACCCTGTATCAGTCTTGACAGGAACAGAGCGATATTGATAGGATACTTTGTCGAAAGATAGCTGTTGAATTGTAGGCTGTTCGATTACCGAACACTCTTCAGAATTATTAATCAAAACTCCCCATCTATTTTTTCCTTTTTGCCCTGGGCGAATCCGAAATAGGGGTTTTCTAGCAATTAGCCTGTCTCCTGGCACAAATATCGGCGCATCTTTGCCCCATAAACGCGATCGCACAAATCGATTTGCATCACCAGCAGTCTTGTTACGCCACACTAGCAGTCTGGTATAGTCAGGATTTAATTGGCAATCCTTAGCTTGGAAATACTCAGTAACTGTTTCTAACCATTCTTTTCTGGGTTGGCAAACAACTGTTCGATCTTCGCTGGTTTGAAAAGAATACATCCTGCGGGCATATAACTCATCACTGCGAATCTTCTCCGCTACTACGGCAATTTCTCCTTCATAGCGGATTATTTCGTCTAAAGTTGCTGTATCATCGATCGCTTCAGAAATAGCTACTATTGGCTGCTTTTCTTTCACTGGCGGAAGTTGTGCTTCATCGCCGACAAAAATTACCTTGGTATTAATGGTGGTTGCGATCGCACTAATGATCTCTTCAAAATTACTGCGATTAATCATGGAAAACTCGTCGATGATCATCACGTCGTAATCATCAAATTCTGCATCTCCAGGGGAAGTAAATTCTTCTTCTCCTGTCTCCTCATTGATTTCTGGCTGTTGACCCAAAAGTTGCGCTACGGTTTTAACGTCAATGTTAATCCCCACAGAAATACCTACCTGAATTAGGCTTTTAGCTGCTTTATTAGTGGGTGCAGCAATCACAAATTCAAAATTATGAGCATCTAGCCATTCGATCAAATGACAGATTAAAAAGCTTTTTCCTGTTCCTGCATAGCCGCTGAGGCGAAAGAAACGGTGATTACTACGTAGAAATGATTTTAATTTCTCTAGAGCTTGTTGTTGTGCTGCGGTTAACTTTTTGGCTATTTTTTTTGCAGTTTTGCCCATCGCTTACTCAATAGTTATTTCAATATGGTAAATCATGAAATATCTTTATAGCGATCTAGGGATTATTTTTAATCTCAACCAACGACAGTAATTACTGATTGCTTGGTTTTAATACTGTAACAGCATAATGCTCAGGAGATAGATAACGTTGAGCGATCGCCTGTAACTGTTCTGGTTGTAGCTGACTGATAATCTGAGGATATAGTGCCGAGTCTGCTGCGGTTGCCACAATGTTATAAAAGCCATATATGCTAGCTAGCTGACTGGGAGTTTCAGTAGAAAAAATATAGTCATTAATGAGCTGGCGTTTAGCACTGGCAATTTCTGCTGCGGGAATTAAATGATGGTGTAGCCGATTTAGGCGATCGCAAATCATCTGTTCTACTATTGCCAGATCCTCTGTTTCCAGCAACGCACCAACAGAAAACATACTAGAATCTTTCTGCAACGATAAACTACAGTCAATATCTATTACTATTTGTTTTTCTTCTCGTAGTTCCCTGACTAAGCCTGAACTACGTCCTCCTGTTAAAATCAGTGCAATTAAATCAAGAGCGATCGCTGATTGTAAAGACTCTGAACCAGGACAAATCCAAGCCATCAATAGCCGTGACTGTTCGATCCTGGGCAAATATAGCTCTTGACGACGAATACTAACTACAGGGGGTTCTACGGCGATCTTGGTTGGAGGACATTCGGAACGGGCGCTAAACTGGCTGAAGTGATCATTTACTAATGCTAAAGCTTGTGACTGCTCAATACCCCCCACAATCACGATGGACATGTTTTCTGGTTGATAATGGGTGCGATGAAAACACCGCATTTGATTGGGAGTATGCTCCAGCAATAATTCTTTTTCTCCCAGAATAGATCGTCGGTAAGGGTGATACTCATAGGCGTTCTGACACAGTGCCTGATAACCAATAAAATCGGGATCGTCATGACTAGAATGAATTTCTTCAATCACAACTTCCCGTTCACGGATAAACTCGTCGTCAGGAATATTCGCTCGCAGCAAGATATCTGCTAGACAGGGTAAAGTATCTTCAAAGTGGGTTGCTGCGGTAGTCAGATAAAAGTGGGCATAATCATAGCTGGTAGCTGCATTAGCTATTCCTCCTGTACTCTCAATCAGCCAGTCAAACTCCCCTACCATCACGTTGGGAGAACCTTTGAAAATCATGTGTTCTAAAAAATGCGCCATTCCCGACCAAGCTTCTGGTTCAGCGATCGCTCCTGCTTTAACCCAGATATCTGCAACCACCACAGGAGTTGCTGGCAAATAATGATGAATGATGGTCAGCCCATTGCTCAACTCAAAGGTATTAGCATTAAACTCAACTTGCTTAGGGGATGGAGATAATTTTTGCACTTTTTAGCTATATTCTCAATAATACAACTAAATCATAACCCCTAGCAGAATGTCTTTTTGGTTACATTTTTGACAGAAGCACAAATAAGTTAGTCTAAACTTTTACTTATATTTCCTAGTGAAGAGGTAGCCTACCGCCACGCCGTTTTACCTTAGTTTATGACCTGGCATTCCAGGGTGGGAATTGGCTGTCTCTGTTTCCATTTCCGAGTCAAAGCTCGGTATACTTCCACAAAAACTTTTGCTACTCCCTCATAAATCAAGCATAGATCAATAAACTTGTTAGGTAGTCACCAACGCGGTAGTAGTACTCTTATCTATAATAGTAAGTTTTTCAAATTTAGCAAGAGGCAGTTTCAGTGAGCAATGAGCAATGAGCAGTGAGCAGTGAGCAATGAACAGTAAAGTAATAGGATGAGAAGAATGATTGTTATATCCGTCTGGTAAATATAGTGGATTTAAAGCATGTAATTATTGCTTATAAAGCAGGACATAAGATTAGTAAGCAGTGGGCAGAGAAATGCGCTAGGGAATTAGAGGCTCGTCAATGTCAGGTCATGATTGGACCTAGTGGCATTAAAGATAATCCTTATCCAGTATTCTTGGCTTCTTCAACTGTCAAAATCGATTTAGCAGTTGTTCTGGGGGGAGATGGGACAATCTTAGCTGCTGCTAGACAATTAGCTCCTGAAGGAATACCGATCCTAGCGGTGAATGTAGGCGGACATTTAGGATTTTTGACTGAACCCTTTGAATTGTTTCAGGATACAGAGGCAACTTGGAATCGTCTCCAGTCAGACCATTATGCAGTGCAAAAACGGATGATGCTGCAAGCCCAAATATACGAAGGAGAGAGAAATAGCCTCAAGCCAGTCAGCGAAACATTTTATTGCTTAAATGAAATGTGTATCAAACCCGCCAGCATTGATCGTATGCCCACCTCAGTTTTAGAATTGGAGGCAGATGGACAGGTTGTCGATCAATATAGTGGTGATGGCTTATTAGTTGCAACTCCCACGGGTTCTACTGGCTATACCGTGTCTGCCAATGGCCCGATCTTGCATCCTGGGATGTGGGCGATCGCTGTCACCCCAATTTGTCCTTTAAGTCTCTCTGGTCGTCCTTTGGTGTTACCTCCTGGCACAATTGTCAGTGTCTTTCCCATCCGAGATTATGAAGTAAATACTAAGCTTTGGACTGATGGAACATTAGGTGCAACAATTTGGCCTGGTCAAAGGGTCATGATCAAAATGGCTAATGCTCAGGCTCACTTTATTATCTTGCGCGAGAGTTATTCTTTTTATGAAACTCTGCGAGAAAAGCTACAGTGGGCAGGAACGATAGTTCATTATGGAACTAAAGAGCAAACTGTTCTGGAATGATCTGCTCCCACTGATGAAGATTAAAATTCCCAGAGACTGCATAATACTTAGGATAATCAGCCTATAAATGTAAGAAATTGTAATTGCGATCTACCTTCACGAATTAAAATGGCTATCAATGTGGCATAAAAAACTTTTTCTAATTGTCTTAGCTATAGCTGTCACTGGATTTATTTTGGTGACTAATACTTTTCCTGGACTAACCCAAGCCAAATATGGGCCAAGAGCGATTGAAGATCTGCCAATTCGCAGCAATCCAACTGTTCTCCAAGCTCCTGTCGTTATCGATGGCAGGGAGCTATTTTCGGTTGGTAAAATTGGCAATACGTCCGCAGGAGAAAGAGTCTCACTGATTCGAGATGAACTACTCAAAGCTATCCGAAATGACGTTGTTCCTCAAGTAACAATTGAACAGCGCGAAGGGCTATCTGTAGTGTATTTGGTTTATCCTCAATCACCCTCTGGTTTGGCAAAGAATTCTAATTCTAACCCAATTGAAGAAAGACGCTATCTATTTACCGTAACCCAAGAAGATACCATCGGTAGAAAGTCTATTCGTGAAACTGCTGAAGATTTGAAAACACAAATAGAGCAGGCAATGGCGATCGCTAAAAAAGAAAGAAGTCCCGCCTATCTTAAACGTCAGGGCATAATTAGCGCAGCACTATTATTATTTGGTTTACTCGCCAGCAGACTTTTAACTCAGCTACAGACTTACCCCTTAAGAAGAGCAATTCAAAGAATTATTCCAGGATTACCCAGCAACGCTAGTTCTCAACCATCTAATTTAACCACTCTGTTTCGTCTTAAATTAGGTTTAGCTCAATTTATACTTTGGACGACGATCACTCTAGTTATTTTTCGTCTGTTGCCTGCTACTCGGCACTGGCTGTATTATTTATATAACTTAATCGCTAGTTCTTTCGCCATATCTATTTTTAACTTAGGCGGAAAAGACTTTTCGATTATCCGCTTGCTCATTTTAATTGGTTTAGTTGTGGGAGCAATTTTTCTCAGTAACTATATTGCCAATTTGTTGCGCACTAACGTACTAGAAGCAACCAGAATGACCAGAGGTTCACAGGAAATTATTTCCATTATTACTAAATATGGTTTGATTGCTTTTAGCACCGTAATTCTACTTCAGGCTAACGGTATCGATCTCAGTTCCTTAGCTTTAATTGGTAGTGCGCTGGGTGTGGGTATTGGTTTTGGGTTTCAAGACATCGCCCGCAATTTTGCTAGCGGGATTGTTTTGTTGTTTGAGCGTTCAATCCAGGTAGGAGACTTTATTCAGATTGGACAACATTTGGGAGTAGTAGAAGAAGTCAGAACTCGTAGTATTATCCTCAAAACTCTAGACCGTATTTCGATTATTGTTCCCAACTCTCGTTTGCTGAGTGATGAAGTAATCAACTGGAATCACCGTCACAGCGTTGTTCGCCTCCATCTCCCGATTGGTGTAGCATATGGTTCGGATGTCAAAAAAGTTAAATCGGCTCTGTTGCAGGCGGCATCCGAACATCTTGAAGTGCTTCGCAATCCTGCTCCACAAGTATTTTTTACAGGTTTTGGCGAAAGTTCGCTTGATTTTGAACTGCTGATTTGGACATCCGATCCTAGTCGTCAAGCACCATTAATGAGCGATTTATGTTTTCGCATTGAAGAAATTTTCCAAGCACAGCAAATTGATATTCCCTTTCCGCAACGAGATATTAACCTCAAGATGGAAGATATGCCAATCAAGCTACCACCAAAATTAGAAGGACATTTACTTTATCTTTTACAAGGATTAATTGCTCAACAATATAATGGTAAAGCTAATCAAGATAGCAGTAACACCACCCCAACTTCTAAAAGTTAACCAATCGATAATCGATAGGGTTAGTCCGTTACAAGTCCTTTAAGAGACAAAATGATCCCAATCAAACCCGATAAAAATACTAACCCCATTAATCCAGCGATAGGATTACCATCGATACCTGTAACCCACACAGGAACTCGGTTAGTATATTCAATCAATTGACCAACATTAACGATATAGTAACCCCAGACTAATCCTGCATGAAGACCAATGGCAATACCCAGATAATCCCCATATTTATCTTTAGCCAATACTAAAGCAATACCTAATAAAACTAACGCAGGAAAAGTAATCGCAGTCCGCATAATCTCTTCAACTGGCTTGAGAAAATGAGCTAGGGCATAGGCGATCGCTGTTATCCAAATACAGGTTTTTTGACGATAGTTTCGCTGCAATTCATCCAGCAACCAACCCCGAAATAATAATTCTTCGGCTAAAGCAATACCGATAGCACTTAACAAGCCTTCAATGATAATTCTGATTAAACTAGCGGATGGATGAATTACTTCGATCCAACCTAAAAGCGCTTCAGTGATAAATAATCCCAGACATAGCCAAAAACCGATCGCTAAACCTTGAAGAAATTCTTGGAGATTTTTCCTATTTCTGACTAAACCGTAGCGACGATAAATATAGCGATCGCCATAAACAAATCTTCCCCAAATTTGCCAGAGAAAGAGTAATTCGACAAACAGCAGTGCCATCGTCAAAATAGTGGCAAGGTTGCTATCTGCGCGCAATAGCCAGTAAATTGGTAATGCTACAGGTAGCCATAAAATTGACAAAGCACCAAAGAAAATCATTAATCTCAATGGTGCTGAAAATTCTGCTATTTTTTTAAACCGTGAAGTACTTAGCAACTGACTATTAGTTTAGTAATTAATCAGCCTCACCATAACATCACTCAAGCTAAATTATTCATCTGGCTCAATTGTACTGGTTAAACCATTGTTACAGAGGGTTTCTGCATAAAATTCCGCATGTTCTAAAGCGCAGGTAATTACCAAACCTACTCCACTATTATGAGTCTCCATCATAATATTAACTGCTTGAGGTTGAGTCATACCAGCAATAGTCTGCATTAAAACCTGAACTACGTACTCCATAGGGTTGAAGTCATCGTTATGGAGCAAAACTTTATAGCGAGGTGCATGTTTACGGACAGTTGAAGTTGAGCTTTTATCGATTACAGAAGTTCCCAATGACACAATAATATTCTCCTTTAAAATTTCTTATTTTTGTTTAATCCTCCCCGATGTAGTTGTTCAGGGATATTTATTTTTGCCTTTAAAAGCTTCAAGCTTTAAGGTTCAAGCCCTAAGCTTCTTCTAAATTGAGCTTAGGGCTTCACTCATTCACAGTCTGCATTAGCTAATGCCCTAAATAATGAATTTAAAGATTGAAACACGTATATATATTAACTGAACCTATGAGTTGATTTCCACTCTCATTTGCCTCGTTGTGACTTACGCAACAGCAATGATTAAAATTACTCATCAGTAAAATATCTTTAACTAAAGCAAACCACATCACAAAGAAGTTAACATAAATTCATAGTGACCATACTCTAAATTATTAATGTCCACATTTTCTCCTCCGATCACAAAATCTGTTCCTGGCACGTACTGGCAGTGGCGCGGTAATTCAATTTATTATGTCTGTGTTGGAGAAGCTCAGTCTAACTTGCCTCCTTTGCTTTTGGTGCATGGTTTTGGGGCATCTACCGATCACTGGCGTAAAAATATTGTGCAGCTACAGTCGCAATTTCAGGTATGGGGGATCGATCTTTTAGGTTTTGGCAGATCGGCTAAACCCAAACAAGAATACAGTGGCAACCTCTGGCGAGAACAGTTACACGACTTTATCACTGAGGTAATTGGCAAGCCTACAGTATTAGTAGGAAATTCTCTGGGCGGTTATGCTTCTCTTTGTGTAGCAGCAGAATATCCCCAATCTACAGCAGGATTAATTTTGCTGAATAGTGCAGGACCTTTTTCCGACAATCAAGAAAATTCTCAGTCTCAGTCTCGTTCTAATCCTTGGGGTCAACTAATACGCTCAATTTTATTACAGCCCTGGGCAAGTTTATTACTGTTTCAATATGTACGCCGTCGCTCTATAATTCGTAAGACCCTAAACAAGGTTTATTTTGATCCCAGTGCCGTTACCGAACAATTGATCGAAGATATCTATCGTCCTTCTTGCGATCGCGGTGCAGCGGATGTATTTAATGCCGTGTTTAAAACTCCTCAAGGGGAGAAGGTCGATGTCTTGCTAGGCAAAATGCAATGCCCTCTACTCCTTCTGTGGGGCGAACAAGACCCCTGGATTAAAGCAAGGGACAAGGGAGTACAATTCCGTCAGTACTATCCGCAATTAACCGAACATTATCTGCAAGCGGGTCATTGTCCTCATGATGAAGTTCCAGAACAGGTAAACGATCTAATTGCAAACTGGGTTTTAACCATTGATCGGTTACAATCTTAATTGCTGTCTTCTTAATAATTTGTTACAAGGTAAGAGTAACTCTATCTATAGCTCTATGTTTGGTGGATTTGTTGGATTTGGTAATAAAAAAGGCGGGGATTGGGGCGAAAACCTAATAAATACTGTCGCAAGCAACACAATCCGTCACTTATTTACCCGTAGTGATGCGGTAGAAGTCTCGGTGAAGTGCAATCCTTCTAGCAAACTACTTCAGGGAACGATTGATAGCTTCAAAATGAGTGGTCGCGGATTAGTGATCCGCAAACAGTTCCGCACTGAAGAAATGTCTTTTGAAACAGATGCAGTGGCAATTGATTTTGGTTCGGCAGTTCAAGGAAAGATTGCTCTTAAGCAACCGACTCAGGCGATCGCTCAAGTAAAGTTGTCTCAAGATGATATTAACAAGTCTTTTGAAGCGGATCTAGTGAGAAAGCGTTTAGAAAATCTGACCCCTGATGCCTTAACTGAAATATCAGGTGGAGTACCAATTTCTTTTACTGATGTGGAGGTTCAGCTATTGCCTGATAACAGAGTTAAATTGTCCGCTAAAGCTAGTTGGGAAGATACCATTGTTCCCGTCAGTCTTAAGTGTATATTGAGTATTGGCAAGCGTCGCAAAGTTAAGTTTGAGGAGGTTCAATTTGCTCAGGACAACATACCTCCAGAATTACAAAGCATCTCAAAAGATTTAACCTTAGCCTTAGGGGAAATTTTGAACGACATGGTAGATCTTGACAAGTTTAATCTTGATGGAGTTAAGTTACGCCTCAATCGTTTGCAAACCGAAGGACAAATGCTGTTATTTAGCGGTTATGCCCAAATTGAGAGAGTACCCCAAACAGGCTAGTCTCGCTAAAAAAATAATGTGGCTTATAGCTTTTTGTAAATGGTGACCTGAACTATTCCTGTGGTAGCTGAAGAAAATTTCTTTCCTTAGATTTGAAAACCATGTTTTTGGTAGAAACCTACGGCGCTTAAGCGTGCATTGAGAGTAAGAGCGATCACGCCTGATTGTTTTGCCTGCTCAATTAAAGCTGTTCTGGTTGTTCTGGTCGCTTTTTATTTCTCTACACTTTAAAACCGCTAACCCAAAGAAAGATAAACTTGAAATTAGAGCCAATTGTTATTCTGCTACGATGTAAGCTGTCCTCTAGGTCGGCGATCATCTATATGAATAAGGATTATCCTGTACTTTTTCAATCTTAATTTATTTACAGAATGATTCTCATCAGATTATCTAAAAATATTTTTCAATTCTCACAGGTGTCGTGGAGACAAATAGCTATTTGCTTGTTAATCCTGGTAGCCAGTTTTTCTATCTGGACTTCTCCTGTATCAGCAACGATTAACGATGATCGCTATGAAGGTAATATTTATGTTCTCTTTGGTGGCAATGGCTCTTTAGTCCCTCCACGCATGGATTTAGCCACTTCTTTAAAGCGAGAGAAACCCGCAATTTTAGTATTTTGTGTCGATGATAGTAGTGATTGTAAACAATTTTCTGGTTTAGTTACTCGTCTACAGGAATTTTATGGTCGTGCCGCTAGCATTATTCCTGTTAGCGTCGATTCTTTTATCGATCAAGATAAATACAGTCCTAACGAACCCGCTTACTATTACAGTGGGGTAGTACCTGAAACTGTAATTCTCGATCAAAAAGGTCAAGTGGTTTACGACGGCAAAGGACAAGTTCCCTATGAAGAAATGGACGATGTACTGCGAGAAGTTTTCAATCTGCTACCACGCTCAGAATCTGAGGTTCTCAAACGACGTTCGTTTAATGAGTTCAATTCTGGGATGACGCAAGAGTAAGCAGTAAAATAGATTATTATTTAGGCTATTGTTGGTCAGGTAAAACGCATCTTACCAAAGGTTCAAACTGGGAAACTAGTTCGCTCCGACATAAGCCCAAACTGGGTATTGATACTTTTCCGTAATCTTGACCGTGCTGTAGCGGAAACTCAAATTGATGATCGATAAAGACAAACTCTCCGCCAGCAGCCTTGACAATGACCCATGCCGCAGCTATGTCCCAAATTTTAGGAGTAGCTTCGACTCCTCCCATAGCTATTCCGGCGGCAACCAACAACAAGTTATAGCTGGCAACGCCGAGCATTCTTACCTTGCAGGGGAAAGGCTGTTTTAAAATAGCTTTACTACGGGCGCAAAGATTAAATAATTGTGTCCCGCTAGGATATTCCTCACTAGTATGGATTTGCTGATGATTTAGATATGCCCCAGTGTAGCCAGTTAGTCCAGAATCGCCATACCAAAAACCATGAAATGTCTGTTTAATCGGGGGAAGATAAACAAAACCAAAAACGGGTGTTCCTTGGTAAAGTAGCCCCAAGGAAATTGACCATAGAGGGAGTCCACGAGTAAAGTTAGTCGTACCGTCAATCGGATCGATAATCCAACACCAATCGCGAGTAGGAAAGACATGTACTGTTTCTTCGCTTAAAACACCATGTTCGGGAAAGGTAAGCGCGATCGCCTCGCGGATTTGCTCATCTGACCATCGATCCGCCTGGGTAACTAAGCTACCATCTTCTTTTTCGTTAGCCTGGATTTTGCCAAAATCTTTCATTAGGCGATCGCTAACTGTAGCAGTAGTCTGAACACAAAAGTCTAAAACGCGATCCCAAAATTCATTCATAGGTTATTGTCGAAGGTAAATACCTCGATTAATATGGCATAACTTGCCACTCCTCTCGGTCATTATTGATTATCGGCGATTTTGAATTGATCGAGTAGTTGATTAATTTGTGACTGACTCAAAGCGACTTTGATCTCCAATTTTTCAGTCTCATCCCGCAACAAGATAATTCCTTGACCATTTTTAATGGTGGCTGCTAGCTGAGGATTTACCAAGTTAATTTTTTGATAGACCGTTACAGGTAAACTAACACTAATTACTACCTGAGATTGAGATTGTGGGAAGACATAAAGTCTTTGCTTGGAAGTGTTTAAACTGAGTTTGCTAGGAGTAATATTGCGCTCATCTGCTCCCTGGTTGTTGCGCCAATAAAGAGTAATTCCCCTAACCTGTGGCGTCTCTAAAACAAGCTTATCATCAAACTTTTGCAGTTGCCAGTCTAGCTCTTCTAAATTACCGCTAGTGGGTATTAACCGCTGTTGCCAAGCTACTTCTTTGCCCGCTAACCCCGACCACCAGTTCGCGATCGCCTTGAGATTATCCCCATTGTCAGACTGGTTGCTATTTTGTTGCCAAATTAAATTATCAAAATTATTGCTCATATCTAAAACCCTTGATATATCAAGATAGGCAGAAGAATGTTCTAAAATAGTAAATCGTACTCAACACTTACTAAAAGTAATATTTTTAAAATATGTCAGTTTTAGCGGCAATTTCAGTCGTACTCCTATTAATCGTAGTTCATGAGTTTGGTCATTTTGCAGCCGCAAGATTACAGAAAATCAGAGTCAACCGCTTTTCGATTGGGTTTGGGCCCACTCTTTTAAAATATCAGGGTTCAGAAACCGAGTATGCTCTAAGAGCAATTCCTTTAGGGGGTTACGTTGGCTTTCCCGATGACGATCCCGATAGTACGATCCCTCCTGACGATCCTAATTTACTGCGCAATCGTCCCGTTTTAGATCGAGCGATCGTCATTAGTGCTGGAGTAATTGCTAACTTAATTTTTGCTTATTTTCTTCTAGTGGGTCAAGCTTTTAGCATTGGATTTCAAGATATTCACTATCGACCTGGAGTACTAGTTCCTCAACTACTAAATCAAGCAGAGTCTGCTGCCGCTCAAGCTGGAGTTCAGCCTGGTGACATTATTTTAAAAATAGATAACATCAATTTAGGAGATTCTGCTGATGCTTTAGAAAATTTACGTCGAGAGATTCAAAAGTCTCCTAATCAAATTTTAGAATTAACCATCAAGCGTGGTACTGACATTGTGAACCTTGATGTTAAACCTGATATTGGTCAGGATGGTAAAGGGAAAATCGGTGTAATGCTAGCGCCAAATGGAGATATCATCCGTCGTCGTGCAGCAAATATAGTTGAAGGTTTTACCGCAGGAGCAAACGAATTTCAACGGATTATCCAGTTAACAGTCCAGGGATTTTGGCAGCTAATCAGCAATTTTCAGGAAAATGCTCAACAGGTAGCTGGCCCTGTAGCCATTGTAGCGGTAGGTGCAGAACTTGCGCGTAATGACTTAGGTAACCTGTTTCAATTTGGCGCTTTAATTAGTATTAATCTGGCAATCATCAACATTTTGCCCTTACCTGCTTTAGATGGAGGTCAATTAGCATTTTTGACAGTGGAAGGAGTTACTGGCAAACCTCTACCCAGCAAGCTGCAAGATGGCATTATGCAGACTGGTTTAGTCTTGTTACTCAGCTTAGGCGTATTTATTATTGTGCGCGACACCATTAACTTGGCTTTTTTCCAGAATTTATTTCAATGAGTATGGCTGATGGTGAAATAGCTTCGTTGAAATTTAATAGTTTATAGCTATCCTCCTTCGAGGACGTAGTCAGCTTTTAGCTTTTAGCCCTTCGAGTTCGGCAGTTGCTCTTTGCACGGCGCGTTTTGGTTAAGAAGATTCTTACCCATTTGCGAAGCTTATCCTTTAGGAAAAGCCGCCTTTGGAAACTAACAAGACCCCTAAAGGACTCCTAAAGGATAAGCTTCGCGTCGCGCACTGCGTCACTCTTAGCTTTTTAAAAGCGTAGTTTATTCAATTGAAAGCTACTATAAATTAATGCCCAAGTCCAAGACTGCTAAAGTTACAGGGGCTAAAACTAAGACCCAAACTAAGACTAAAACAACCAGAAAAAGATCGCCGAGTAAAGCCCTTAAACAGCGATCGCTCGATATTTTTACCCTCTTAACCGAACTATATCCGAATGCCACCTGTAGCCTTGATTATAAGACTCCCATACAGCTTTTAGTGGCGACAATTCTTTCGGCTCAATGTACCGATGAACGGGTGAATAAAGTTACCCCTGCTTTGTTTGCCGAACTGCCTGATGCAGCTACTCTAGCGGGATGCGATCGCGATCGCCTTGAAACTTTGATTCGTTCCACTGGTTTTTATCGCAATAAGGCAAAAAACATTCAGGGTGCTTGTCAGATGATTATGGGTGATTTTGGCGGGGAAGTCCCCAGCGAAATGGAGCAGTTGTTAAAATTGCCAGGAGTAGCCCGTAAAACGGCTAATGTTGTCTCTGCTCATGGCTTTGGTAACATTCAAGGGGTCACGGTAGACACCCATGTCAAACGTCTGAGCAACCGCTGGCAGCTAACTAAATCAGATAACCCAATTGAGATCGAGCGGGATCTGATGGCATTATTACCTCAGTCAGAATGGGAAAATTACTCGATTCGTACCATTTACCATGGCAGAGCAGTCTGTAAAGCCCGTAAGCCTCAATGCGATGACTGTCAACTGCTTCAGCTTTGTCCATCGGCAAAGGAATACTTAGATTAATTATTTGAGATCATTTCTGATGATAGAGTTGAGCGGTACAAATAATAACCTTCCAGTTCTAAATGCTCTTACCCTAAGTCGTTATTGATACCAATGTCATTGTTGCTGGGTTGAGATCTAGACGTGGTAGTGCATTTCAATTGTTATCATTCATTGGTACAACGTGAGTTCGACAAAGTTAGAAAGTAGCAGAAGGTAGTGCCAATAATTCTTTCGGCTCTAGATCGAGAGAAGGT
>NZ_PVWF01000160.1 GCF_003003995.1 Pleurocapsa sp. CCALA 161
AAATTTGCCCTGTAACACTTCTAGTGAATGTCAGACATACCGTCAGTGGCTACAAAACTTAATCATTGCTAAAACTGGTCAACCTGCTAAAGAGTTGGACATAGACCCTAATCCACCCTGGTTAAATAAAACCAATATTGCTCAAAGCGTTCAAACCAAAACCCAAGAACATCGTGTATCGTTGTCTTTAGAGCAGTGGTCTAATTTGAATCCTGCTCAACGTTTTGCTTTAATCAAGTTAAGTCGTCCTAGTCACGAAAATAAAAACTTTGTGCCTGCACTTCAAGAGTTTGGCATCTTGTCAATTGATTCAACACTCTAAGCTAATACTGTTCTTTTAGTCCCTCAAGTTATTATCGTTGTTGAGTAGATCGCCCCAACCTAGCTTATTAGCTTATTAGTAAGTCTAATAGTTAGGGCGATCGCACCTAGTTTGATTTAATTAGCTTACTTTGACTTTGGCGCTGGGTAGACTAGGTTAGCTTTTTGACTTTCATCCCAGTCAATTGAGTGGACAGGTTGTTGGTCAAAATCTTCACTTTGAGCCACTCGTGCATAAGCGATGGGAAAACTAGCAAAAAATAATCCCACAATTCCGACTACTCCCCAAACATATTTATGTAACTTGGTAGCTGTAGCTGTTCCTGTTGGCTTACTGTTTGCCAAATGATTTAGGTTGCTCGATGCTGACTGTTGAGATTGATCTGTATTCATAATTTTATTACCAAAAAAATTCGATTCGACTAGATATTGCCTTATTTAGGCATTAAAGGCATATAAGGAAACAAAGGATGCCAATTCATCACAGTTGCGGCAACCAAGAAAAAAAACAGGGAAAAGAAAATCGTATTTCCTTTTATTTCGCGATCGCGCCATAGCCAAGCGAGGAATAGCCAGCTAACCAACCACGTAACCAATAAAATAGTTTCTTTGCCAGTATAAGAACCAATTTCTCCGTACAGTGGATCGGCATTACGACTACCAGGAATCCATGCACCCAAATTCCAAATCAGGTCTTCATAACTTTTAAAAGTAGCTGCAAAATGCTGGTTAACCATCATAACAAAGCTAGCAAAACCAGCACTAATTAACGCAGCAGCAGCAGCGCTTGAGGTTTCAGGAGCCTTTTGAGAACCCCTAGCTAATCCTTGAGGAAATCTTTTGAGAGAATTGCCCAGTCGAACATACCAGGAAGACGGTGAAAAATAAGCTGATCTTGATTTAGTCATAAGCTGGATATTTTGAGTAGACAACGATTAATCTTTACCAAAAAAAGCACTTAAGCTAAAAGCCAAAAGCTTTCAGCTTCTTTAGATTACTTGGGTAAATAGCTAAGAGCTGATAGCTGGGGCGAAGCCCTTTACCAAGAGATACTTAACGAAAAGATATTTACCGAGAAATAATTACAAAGAGTGAATTCTCGCGACGTTTAAACCTGTCACTAACCCACCAATAGCAAAAAACATCATTGCCATCAGTGCAAAGCAAGTAGCGGTAAGTACAGAACGATTTTGTTTATCCAAAATTGAATCTCCATACTTCCATAAGCTCCAGGTACAGGCAATACCCAAAGGCAAGGTAAACAGTACAGTAAATTCGTGATATTCCATAAACAAGTAATGAACCAAAGGAGTATTTTCAGTTATCCAAGCCCTTGCGCCATTTAAAGGCGCTCGATAGCGCATATAAACCCAGTTCCCCGAAACAATCGCCATAAAAGACAAGCAGCTTGCCCAGAAGCTTAAAGTACGCATTTGAGGCAGAATTGCTGCGTTACCTCGCAGCAAAGGAAATGCCAAATGTCCCGCATAAGCAATTACTACTACGGCAAATAAGGAAGCACAGCCGTGGATTGCACCCATATAACGTTGCCAAGGACTAGGACTAAGCAAGTTTACCAGGGGCAAAAAGAGAAACAATCCAGCGGATATTAAACTCAAACCATAGATACAAACCGTGGCAATGTCTTTTTGCTTGAGCGGTTTATCCTGGGTCAAACTTTCCTCATGCTCCACCGATAAGGTATTTCGATTCATAAGACTAGATATTCTTTTAACTTCTATTTCACGCCAAGCAACTACCGACTACAGAATACCAAACCTCAACCACCAAAAAACTTCCGCATTCAAAACAAGGCAACTTGAACTGCTTTGCATTAATTTTTGCCAAGCTTTGAAGCACAATTGCAAATACTTGATAGACATTTTTTATTACTTGCTTGGCTAATTGTCATCCTACAGAAGAATGAGTTTTAAAAACAGTACCCAATATTATTGTTTCAATCCTTGAAACATACTATGCTGCATTGCGTACTATCTTTTTAGCCTCCTAAACATGATGCATTTGACAAACAATACTAAATCAAGCGAATTACTGTCAGTTTTTTTATTAATCTAATTTAATTTTGCTTAGTATTTTCTTGATAAATTGTTACAGTTTTCTCATTAAAATTTAATTACTGCACAACTTTAGTTTTTGGCAGAACGACGACAAAACTAGCAAAACTATATTTTCTAGATGATTCGTTAAATGATAATCTTGAAGATGGCAAAATTTTACACTTTTTTTAAGATTTTACCTGCCATATAAAACAGCTAACCACCAAATAGATATAAGAAAATGGTAGCCACCACAGATAAAACAACCACTGGTAAAATTACACGAATTATCGGCCCCGTACTAGATGCCGAATTTCCGAGCGGCAAAATGCCTCGTATTTATAATGCTTTAAAAGTACAAGCAACCAATCCTGCGGGACAGGAAGTTTCAGTTACCTGCGAAGTGCAACAACTACTTGGTGACAACCAGGTTCGTGCTGTTGCCATGAGTGGTACTGATGGACTAGTCAGAGGCATGGATATTGTTGATACTGGCGCAGCTATTAAAGTTCCTGTAGGGAAGGGAACTCTAGGTAGGATTTTTAACGTATTGGGCGAACCTGTAGACGAAAAAGGACCCGTAACTACAGATGAGACATTCCCTATTCATAGACCAGCTCCTAAGTTGACTGACTTAGATACAGCACCAACAGTATTTGAAACTGGCATTAAAGTTGTAGATTTGCTGACTCCCTATCGTCAGGGGGGCAAAATTGGTCTATTCGGCGGTGCAGGTGTTGGCAAGACCGTTATTATGATGGAATTGATCAACAACATTGCCATTCAACATGGTGGTGTGTCGGTATTTGGTGGCGTGGGTGAACGTACTCGTGAAGGTAATGACCTTTATAACGAGATGATCGAATCCAACGTGATTAATGCAGATAACCCCGAAGAATCCAAAATCGCCCTGGTATACGGTCAAATGAACGAGCCACCTGGAGCAAGAATGCGCGTGGGTCTTTCTGCTCTAACCATGGCTGAATACTTCCGCGATGTTAATAAGCAAGACGTACTGCTATTTATTGATAATATTTTCCGCTTTGTCCAGGCTGGTTCTGAAGTATCGGCTTTGCTGGGTCGGATGCCTTCTGCGGTGGGATATCAGCCTACTCTAGGGACTGATGTGGGCGATTTACAAGAGCGAATCACTTCCACTAAAGAAGGTTCGATTACTTCAATTCAAGCAGTATACGTACCTGCGGATGATTTGACCGATCCGGCTCCAGCAACTACTTTTGCTCACCTGGATGGAACTACAGTGTTGTCTCGTGGCTTGGCTTCTAAAGGGATTTATCCTGCGGTAGATCCGCTGGATTCTACTAGTACCATGCTTCAGCCAAGTATTGTCGGAGAAGAACACTACAACACTGCTCGTGCTGTGCAATCGACTCTCCAACGCTATAAAGAATTGCAGGATATTATTGCAATTCTTGGTTTGGACGAACTTTCTGAAGACGATCGCATCGTTGTAGATCGCGCGCGTAAAATTGAACGTTTCTTGTCTCAGCCTTTCTTTGTCGCAGAAGTATTTACAGGTTCACCTGGAAAATATGTTTCTCTAGAAAATACCATCAAAGGTTTTAAAGCCATTCTTAACGGCGAGTTAGATGATTTGCCTGAGCAAGCATTTTACTTGGTTGGCGACATTGAAGAAGCTAAAGCCAAAGCTGAGAAACTAAAAGCAGCTTAATCAAGAAAGCAGTGTAGCAGTAAGCAGGGGATCTTGAAGATCTTGATACTCTTGCTGCTTGCTGTTTAGACAGTTTGGTTAAGTTAAAGATCGGCAAAAAAATAATAAATAAATAATAGTTAAAGAAATGGCGTTAAGTGTAAAGGTAATAACTCCAGATAAGACAGTTTGGAACGACCAGGTAGAAGAAGTTATTCTCCCTAGCACCACTGGACAATTGGGGATTCTTTCAGGTCATGCTCCTCTGTTAACTGCTTTAGAGATCGGCGTGTTGCGGGTGCGTCCTGGGAAAGAATGGAAAGCGATCGCTTTAATGGGTGGTTTCGCCGAAGTGGAAAATAATGAGATTAAAATCTTAGTCAATGGGGCAGAATTGGGTGATAACATCGATCCCGATGCTGCTCGAAGCGAGTATCAATCCGCACAGTCGAGATTTGAGCAAGTTGGCAACAGTGATGACCGTCAAGAGAAAATTCAAGCAGAAAGCTCGATGAAAAGAGCTAGAGCGCGCTTTCAAGCTTCAGGTGGCACAGTCTAGTTAATAGATGACTATTAAATCTAAATCATAAATTCAATGCTAGAAAGGGCAGAATAGCTTTTAAATCTGCCCTTTCCATCTGTTTTTTGGCTGTGAGCCAAGATATTTTTTTAGTTTTGAAGCTCAAATCAAAAATATCTTTTTGGGTAGCAACTAATTTGTTCCAGTAAACACAATATTAGGGAACTTTGTTTGTGCCTGGGTCATGGGAGTAACTTTACCTCTTTCTGTCCAGAAATTAATTACTTCCGTTGCTTGGTTGAGAATATCAATATTTTCAGCTTCTTCAATCCAATGCTTTGAATCTAATTCGTCTTTAAGCTGCTGCCAGGCATCATTACGAGGCCAAAAGTAATAAGCTGTCAAGGGGCTAGTGCCTTTACCTACTACCTGATCTACAGCGATCGCCACGTTTTTATCTAACCACAGAACTTTTAATTTAAATCTTGCCTCTGACTCCAATTAAGCCTCCAATAAATTTATTTTAAGGAATATTTCACATAGTAAACCAACAATAATTATACAAGAATTTGACCATGAATCAACAATCTACGGCAATCGTTATTTTCGATATTGATGGGGTAATTCGAGATGTAGGCAATTCCTATCGTAAGGCGATCGCCGATACCGTAGAAGAGTTTACTAGTGGTGGATGGCGACCAACGATGGAAGACTTAGACAACCTTAAGTCAGAGGGAATTTGGAATAATGACTGGGAAGCGTCGCAAGAGTTGATCTATCGTTACTTTGAAGCTATAGACAAAACTCGCGAAGACGTTGGGTTAGATTACGATCGCATTGTCGAGTTTTTTCAAGAGCGTTATCGTGGCAAGCATCCAGAATTGTTTGATGGTTACATTGCTAATGAACCATTATTAGTAACTCCTAATTATTTCGAGCAATTAAGTAACAATCAAGTTAGTTATGGCTTTTTTAGCGGAGCAACCAGAGGTTCGGCAGAATTTGTCCTCAAACAACGTTTAAAGCTAGAAAATCCAGTGTTAGTAGCTATGGAAGATGCGCCTAGCAAACCAGATCCCGCAGGCATGTTTAAGGCGATCGCTCAAATTACAGCTAACTCTAATAATATCCCTGCATTCTATCTGGGAGACACTGTGGCAGATATGTACACCATAATCAAAGCCAAAGAACTTCAACCAGAACGTAACTGGCTGGGGATTGGGATTTTGCCTCCTCATGTACAAACTTCTCAGACAAGACAGGAAGACTATGCTCAAAAGTTACTTGAAGCTGGTGCGGAGATAGTTTTGAGTAATGTAGAAAAGCTTAACTTGCAGTTAATCAAGGAGTTGACAGGTCACTAATCCAGCAACCTTGGTCGCTTTGAGCGATCGCATTTCTTTTAATTACTTTTTAGATTAGAGAGCGCCCGTTTTAAAATTCGTTCTTGTTCTTCGGCATTCATGTTAGCAGAAATAGTAATTACATTTTTTTGGGGTCTTGACTGAAGCTCTTTTAAAGCTTCCTTATCATCGCGATTATTTAAAAGATATTGTTTTAATTGACTTTTAGTCATTGATTTATATTTCATCGCCAATTTCCACTTCTGCTGTTGAATCTGGATATACAGTTACCTCTATTCTGGCTTTTTTTCCTGCTAATATGAAAAATTTATTTGTGTCTTCATCGTAAAAAAACAATAATATATCCTGCTTCATGTCCGACAAAGCATGGCATATTTGAACTGTCTTGAGCAATTGCTCGTAATTCGGCATTTATCACAATTATTGTTTTTATGATAATCATTAAAAGCGATCGCTTGAAAATTAACAATATTTGTCTATCAATTGAGACAACTCAGATGGTGATGTGATGTGATAAATCCATTTTGTATCTTGGTAAGAATTGATTAACTCGATTAATTTTGTTCTGTATTGTTGATGAATCTGCCAAATCATCTTCAGTAATTTCCCTGTTATGGGCAACATGGGACATCCTTCTACAAAATCTGGTCGAGGACGAAATAGACACATAAATTGTCGTTTAATTGCCCACCAATAATGAATCCAAATTGCATGATCGATAAAAATAATTGTATCTGCTGCTGCACAACGTTTTTCAACTGATGACCATGATGCAAATCCATCAATAATCCAAATATCTCTGGCAATTAAATTATCGTGTTTGCGTTCAAATTCTTCTTTGGGAGTAGCTATCCAACCTGGATTCCATTGCAAGGAATCAAGACGATAGAGAGGTATGTTTTTAGTATTGCTTAACTGTCTAGCTAAAGTAGATTTTCCTCCTCCAGCATTACCAATAATCATGATTTTGCTGCCCATAAATTAATCCTCATCTATTAAATATGAAAGGAGTTGTCGTAGACCTATTTCTTAGTCACAGTTGAAAAGATTTCTTCATTTCGAACTGATCTTATATATTCTCTAAAGATGTGTTCTTTTCCGCCTTGACTTTCATACCATTCTCTAATTCTATTAATATGGGCGTTGTCACTTCGAACATTAGATTCAATTCTTTCATATTCTTTTATATTGTCATATTCCCAAATGGCGAATATCTCAACATCTCCATTTTCTAATGGCATCATCCAACGCCCGATAAATCTAGTTCCATGCTTTAATTGGTTGGGTAGATTGATCTCATTGAACAATTTATTAAAGGTGTCAACAAAATCTTCTTTAACGAGATAGTGCTTTCGACGGTAGAACATGAAAACTCCTAATATTTTGGCCTCCAACAAATATATGTATGCTGAAGGATTCAGGATAACCTTTTCGCATCAGGTGTACATAACGAAATTTATCCGCATACAACCTAGACAATAGAGTGTGATCGCCTAACAATCTTCTGCCCATAATACCAAAAAAGATGTTTAGGAAGCTAAATCGACATTCTTTAAAGCTAACTTATCAGGCTGCTGAGATGGCTACAGTGAGGTGCGAGGAGGTTGAGGTGTTTTTTGAAGAGCGATTCGCTTTTCCTCAATTTTCTAACATTCTTAAGAGGTTAGAACATAATTCTGCATTACTTCCTCCAAGGCAGTTTGGAGGCGATCGCGATTTTCAAAGTGATCCATTTTTTGTACTGGTTTGCCGTGCTGAAACAGCATAATTGTCGGCAAGTTACGGATGCGATAATGATTAGCTATTTTAAAATTTTCGTCAGCATTGATTGAGATTAGCTTAATCGAGCCTTTATTTTCTATAGAGAGTTTTTTTAAAATGGGTTCAATTAACCGACACAAACCACACCAAGGAGTCCAAAAATGTACCAACACAGGCTGCTCAGATTCAATAACTTCTTGTTGAAAGGTGGCTTCGTTAACTACAGAGATCATGTTAAATGAAAAGGTTTAATAAGAACTTGTTTTAAATGCTTGGAGCTATGCTACACCCAATTGGGATCACTGAAAAGGCTATATTTAATAGTTTCATCTGTAAAAGCAACCCCAAAAATCAGAAGGCTCTCTGAATCAGGGTTTTAGCCCTCATGCCTGGTGGGATCAAATTATGTAAGCGATTACGAAAAGCTAAATCTCAAGCTTTAATTTTAATGCTGAACGCTAGAGATACTATCGATAATAAGACAATCGGTTCAGCTTTTGCCGTACATTGAGAGAATTGGTATAGCAATATGTACTCAAGTTAGGATATTTACTACCTACTACCTACTACCTACTACCTACT
>NZ_PVWF01000161.1 GCF_003003995.1 Pleurocapsa sp. CCALA 161
TGAGCAATGAGCAATGAGCAATGAGCAATGAGCAATGAGCAATGAGCAATGAGCAATGAGCAATGAGCAATGAGCAATCAACTACCTACTACCTACTACTTACTACCTACTACTGGTTAAATGATTCCCCAACAATTTATTGGTTCAGAAGCACAGACTACCTACGAGCAAGCAAAGGTAGTGATTTTGCCTATTCCTTATGAAAAAACCACTACTTACCGTAAAGGTTGTCAAAATGGTCCTGAAGCTATTATTACCGCCTCAGAACAGTTAGAAGCTTATGATCTTGAGCTAGAGCAAGAAGTTTGTCAGCAGACAGGAATCTTTACCACCGAAGCGATCGCCAGTACTAAATTAAATCCTGATTTAGCTCCTGAGATGATGATGGAGATTGTTAGCAACAGAGTATCTGAGTTAATTAATGACGGGAAGTTTGTCATTGCTTTAGGGGGAGAACATAGTATTACCGCAGCCATAGTCGCAGCCTATCAACAACAGTTAAGTCAGCCTTTTACTGTAATTCAGATTGATGCTCATGGAGACATGCGCCACAGTTACGAAGGTTCAATCTATAATCACGCTTGCGTCATGCGCCGAGTGTTAGACATGGGACTACCGACTCTACCAGTAGGTATTCGCAGTATTTGCCTAGAAGAAGCGCAGTTAATCAAACAACAACAAATCCCCGTAGTTTGGGGGCGAGATATTTATCAAAATTCCGATTGGATTGACAGAGCGATCGCTTTAATCTCTACAGAAAAGGTATTTATCACTATCGACCTAGATGGATTAGACCCCAGCTCAATGCCTGGAGTGGGAACACCTGAACCTGGAGGTTTAAACTGGTATGAGCTAATTAAATTTATGCGCGCAGTATTCACCCGACACCAGGTAATCGGTTGTGACATCATGGAATTAGCGCCCACGTCTGACTCAGTAGCATCAGAATTTACCGCAGCCAAACTAGTCTATAAACTGATCGCTTATGCCCAGCTCAAGGTAAATTAATAGTTACTAGCTTAGAATTGATTGGGTATTACCTACAGTTGAAAGCGAGAAACCAAAATCCATCTCACCCTAAAATTAAATTTAAAACTGATAAAATTGGGTATTTGTAACGACAAACTGTCGTGTTTCTCTTGGTACTACCAATTTAGTAACTAAAATGTTTATGAATACAATAGGTAATTATGCCCCTGACTTTGAGCTTCCAGGCATCGATCAAAAAGTATATCATCTAGGTAATTATCTCCGTGGATTTGAGGCGATCGCTGTAGTTTTTATGAGCGATACGACCGAAGTAAATCAGTATCTTGAGTGTCTTAAGCAACTTCAGACTGATTTTGGGGGACAAAAATTCACCGTTATTGGCATAGACCCTAATTACTCTGTGGAGCCTATTGCTGAGAACATTAAAGCGATGCAAAAGTATGCTCAAGCAAAAAAACTCAATTTTCCCTATTTGAGAGATTCTAATCAAGATGTAGCAAAAGCTTTTAAGACTAAAGTTTTACCGACTGTTTATCTCTTAGATAGTGAGGCGGTGATTCGTTATCAAGGCAAAATTGATGACGGTGCAGAATCAGGGCAAAATCATCATTATCTGCGTAATAGCGTTATGGCGATGCTTGCAGGAGAAAGAATTGAAAGAAACTATGTTGACCCTGTGGGGACAGATATTAATTGGCGACCCCAGTAAAGCTGGTTTTTTGAGCGTTTACTCCAAAATAACTTTTAAGCTACTTAGCTTGATAGCTTAAAGCTTTTTGCATTACTAAAGTACGGAAAGCTGCTATGTTATGGGGAGGTAAATAACAAGAAAGATTGAGGTTTACTTTTCTAGGAATGAGTTACCAGAGGGTTTTATTAAAATTAAGTGGCGAAGCCCTAATGGGCAACTTGGGCTATGGTATCGATCCTGCGGTGGTCGCCGAGATCGCTCAAGAAGTTGCAGATGTAGTCAATAGTGGGATAGAGTTGGCCATTGTGGTCGGTGGAGGTAATATTTTTCGTGGCGTGAAAGCTTCTGCTGCGGGTATGGATCGGGCAACGGCTGACTATATTGGCATGATTGCCACCGTGATGAACGCCATGACCTTACAAGATGCTCTGGAAAGAATTGGCATTGACAATCGCCTACAAACTGCAATTGCGATGCAGGAAGTAGCAGAACCTTATATTCGTCGTCGTGCTATTCGTCATCTGGAAAGAGGTCGAGTTGTGATCTTTGGTGCGGGTTCGGGAAATCCTTTCTTCACCACTGATACAACGGCTGCCTTAAGAGCAGCAGAAATTGATGCAGAAGTTATTTTTAAGGCTACTAAGGTGGACGGAATTTATGATGCCGATCCTGTTAAGAATCCTGATGCCCATCGCTATCAAAGTTTGACTTATCATCATGTTCTGACTAATGATTTGAAGGTTATGGACAGTACGGCGATCGCCCTTTGTAAAGAAAACGATATTCCTATCTTAGTGTTTGATCTCTCGGTAAATGGTAACATTATGCGTGCGAGCAAAGGTGAATCTGTCGGCACGATTGTAGGAGGAAATTGTGAAGTTATCTGAAGTAAAAGAACGTATGCAAAAGACTGTTGAGGCAACTCAAAGATCTTTCAACACGATTAGGACAGGAAGAGCCAGCACTTCTTTATTAGATCGGGTGATGGTGGACTATTATGGCTCAGAAACTCCTTTAAAATCTCTAGCGAACCTCAGTACTCCTGATGCCACGACAATCATGATTCAACCCTATGATAAAGGCAGCATGGGTCAAATTGAAAAAGCAATTTCTATGTCTGATATTGGTCTGACGCCAAACAATGACGGGAGTTTGATTCGCCTGAATATTCCGCCTTTAACTAAAGAGCGTCGTCAAGAGTTAGTGAAAACGGCGGGTAAATTAGCAGAAGAAGGTAAGGTGGGAGTTCGCAATATTCGTCGTGATGCGATCGATGAGGTGCGGACACAAGAGAAAAATAGCGATATCTCGGAAGATGAATCGCGAGATTTACAGGCTGAAATTCAAAGTGTCACCGATAGCTATAATAAGAAAATTGATGAGCTTTTGGCGATTAAAGAACAGGATATTATGACTGTTTAAAGTTTAAGCCTGAAATATTAAGAGTTGGTTTTAATTTCAGTCTTAAGTAATTTTCGCTAGCGATCGCCAAACCAAATCGGCATCAGGTAAATAGACAAGGTTTAGTTTGGGTTTTAAAGGGCTTAAACCTTAACTCAGGCGCTGCAAAGATATTTGGGCAGCTTCTTTGACTTGGGGGTGTAGATCTTTTGCCAAAAATTTTAAGGCGGAGATACTTTTCTCTGTCCCCAAGTTTCCTAAAGCTTCGGCGATCCGCTGACGAATCAACCAATCTTCTGAAGCGGCAAAATTTAAGATTTTATCGACTGACTCTACTGCCTTGATTTCTCCTAATGCAGCGATCGCCGCTTGCTGTAAAATAACCTCATCGCTATCGAGAGCTTCCATCAACAATTCTTTAGCTCTAATATCCTGCAAGTTGCCTAAAGAAACCGCTGCACTAAATCTTACTAGCCAATTTGCATCTTCATAAAAGGCTCTAACCAGATGTTCAAAGGCACGAATATCATTGAGATAGCCTAATGCTCCTGCTGCATCTGCTCGAATACCATAGTCTGAATCGCTCGCCAATAAATCAGTTAGTAGCGGGAAACACTCGGCTGTAGGCTTGATTCCCAAGGCAAAAACCGCCATCGAACGGACAGGAAGTATTTCATCATTTAAAACTTTTTTAATCAAAGGAACAGCGTCTTCTGGGGCAACTTCCCTTAAAGATGTTAGAGCTAACAAACGATCTTTAGAATCGGCACTTTCCAACTGAGCAGCAATTTTTTTTAAATCTGACATTTTATAGATAAAGTTAATGATTAGATTAATCGTATCTCTATCTTAGATTTTTTAGGTCAGACATATCATCAACCAAAAGATGATTAGGCTGTCTATAATGCCATCTGCGTTATCGTCAGAGTTGGTTGTAATGATTTGAGTGGAGGTTTTCATGTTTTTTCTCCTTTACAGACATTGCGCCGAGGTGAATGTAAAATTCTGCAAAATGGTCTAGAAAGTATTTCTGGAGGAAGACCGAGATACTTGTAAAATATGCAGCATAGAGTTTAAAGCCTGTAACGCGATGGTTTCAGCGATTAAGATGAAAAATTTTCATTACTGCGATCGCCTTAGCATGAGAATATAAGCTTTTAAGACTTCAACCCCTACTTAAAATAATCTGTTGGATTTATTGATTAGATTTTCCAACTGAAAACATTGGCAGCAATTATCGATGCGTCTTGCTCTGAAGTTTTGGTGATCTATTCAAGATTTGTATCCGTATCCTCACTCCTTTACCTAGCTATAACCTATACGATACCGACTACTTGTGAAGAAATTATGAGGGTAAAATATCTCTATGCTGTCTATTTGTCTCTTAAACAATAATCCCAAATCTACCCGTAATCAAAGAGTGAATTATCGTAATCCCGCACCCACCGTAGATATCATTATCGAGTTAATCGATCGCCCTGGACGACCCATTGTACTGATTGAAAGAAAAAATGAACCCTTCGGCTGGGCAATTCCTGGAGGATTTGTCGATTATGGTGAGTCAATTGAAACTTCAGCAATTCGGGAGGCACAAGAAGAAGTCAGTCTGAAAGTAGAACTGATCGAGCAGTTTTATGTGTATTCCGATCCCAAACGCGATACTCGTCAGCATACCTTGGCGATCGCTTTTATTGCTACAGCAAAAGGTCAACCTGTGGCTGCGGATGACGCCAAAAGTCTAGGGGTATTTCATCAATGGGAATTGCCGTCAAATCTCTGTTTCGACCATGACTGCATCATGAGTGATTACTGGAATTATCGTAATTACGGTTTAAGACCAAGAATCTATTAGTTGAGATAATTATTTTAGTAGGGGCGAATAACCATCCCCCCTATCACCAGACTATTCTGTTTCTCCGCCTTGAATTTTAAGCATCAGAAAACCTAAGCTCAGACCACCTAATATTAAAACGATGCAGAGGATTGCACCGTTAAACAACATACTTTCTGCGCTCATGTCTATTTCTCCTATGTTTGATTAGATATTTATTTAAGAGGATGATCTGAATCTAAATTTTTAATTCTCAACCATAATCAATAATAGGTATTTTAAATCATTAAGTCAGCTCATCCCTAATCAATTAATTATTTTAATTTCATGTCTATAACTCCTAGCTTGGTTATTACCCAAGGCGATCCTGCGGGAATTGGATCGGAAATTATTCTCAAAGCCTTAGCGGATAATTCTTTGACTCAGCAATCTCAGATCACGATTGTTGGTAATCGTCAACTGCTACAGTTTACCTATGAACATTTGCTACAGCAGACAGAGTTAACTGAGCAAGACTTGGCTAATCCGCAAACTCTATCTTTGTTAGATATACCCCTAAAGGACAATATTACTTTAGGGCAGGGAGATGCTATCACTGGCGGGTTTAGCTTTGCCTGTTTAAAAAAAGCGATCGCTCTGACTCTTGAGGGGAAGTTTCAAGGTATTGTCACCGCACCTATCGCTAAATCTCTCTGGAAAGCAGCAGGACACGAATATCCTGGTCAAACCGAAGTTCTGGCTCTAAGTGCAGGGGTTAATAAGTTTGGCATGATGTTTATCGGACAGTCACCCCATACAGGCTGGATGCTGCGGAGTTTGCTTGCCACAACACATATTCCTTTAGCGGATGTATCTCAAGCCTTGACTCCAGAATTAATGGACTTGAAGCTAGATCTGTTAATTAACTGCCTCCAACAAGATTTTGGGATTGGACAACCAGAGATTGCGATCGCTGGTTTAAATCCCCATAGTGGGGAAGCAGGACAACTAGGTACAGAAGAACAAGATTGGCTTCTAAGCTGGCTCAAACAAGCTCAGAGTAAATATCCTCAAGCTAAACTAATTGGCTTGGTTCCGCCCGATACTATGTGGGTCAAGCCTGGACAGGCTTGGTATGGCAACTATCAGGTTAAACCTCGTACTGCTGATGCTTATATAGCTCTCTATCACGATCAGGGATTGATTCCCGTCAAACTAATGGCGTTCGATCAGGCAATCAATACTACGGTAGGGTTACCCTTTATCCGCACTTCTCCCGACCATGGTACTGCCTTTGACATTGCAGGTCAGGGAATTGCTCAGGCAAGCAGCATGAGCGCAGCAATTGAATTAGCGATCCAAATCAGTAGGCAAAGACTTCTTCAGTAATTAGCGATCGCTAATCAGTAATTAATTACTTTTTCGCAATCTTGGGAGCAGGTCGACTGGGACTTTGACGCTTGCGGTTGTTACCGCCACCTGATGAGGATCTTTCGCGATGACCAGAATCATCTGATTGGGGTGGTTCATCGCTATAGATATCTAGAAAAACAGACTCGCCCTGCGCTGCTGCTGCTGTTTGAATGGTGGTTCTAATCGCTTGAATATTCCGACCACCGCGTCCAAATACTTTGCCGCGATCGCCTTGATCAAAAGCAACTCGCAACCAAACCTTTTTACTTTGGGGATTGACTTCGGAGTTGATGCTTAGACTTTGGGGGTTTTCTAGAAAAGGTTCGATCAGAAAGCGAGCTAGTTGCTCATAATCGGGACTAACTGCTACCTGATCGCCAGACAATTTGGTCTTATTTGGCATTTACTTGTTCAAAAACTTGAGCTTTATTCAGAATGCTTCTGACAGTTTCACTAGGTTGCGCTCCCTGCTGGAGTCTTTTGATGATCGCGGGAACATCTAATCTAGTTTCATCTGTTCTAGGGTTATAAAAACCTAGTTCTTCAATCGGGCGACCATCTCTACGGGTCTTGCTTTCAATGGCTACGATTCTGTAGCTGACTTCTCTTTTTTTGCCGAAGCGTTTTAAACGTAATTTAATCATTGGCTAGGTAAATTTGTTCTTTACGATTGTAGTCGATTTTTCTGTTGTTTCCTGGGAGTTAACCAAGGCAATCTCTCATCTTACAACGATCCAAAGCCTTTTTTCTTCTTCTTGGGCTTTTTTCTTCTCCCTTGCTCAGGATAGCCACCCATACCAGGCATCCCCATCCCAGGCATGCCACCGCCCATACCAGGCATTCCCATCCCAGGCATTCCGCGTCCCATATTCTGCATCATCGAACGCATCTTCGTAAAGTCTTGGACTAGCTTAGATACATCTTTTTCGTTAAACCCAGAGCCTTTAGCTACCCGACGACGGCGACTAGGAGACTGTGCTAGCAAGTCAGGATCGGCTTTTTCGGCTTTAGTCATCGAGCTAATCATGGATTCAGTACGTTTAAGCTGAGTTTCTCCCTTAGCTAAGTCTGCGCCACTGATTTTACCCATGCCAGGGATGAGTTTGAGAACGCCCCCCAAAGAACCCATATTTTTGAGTAGGCGCATTTGTTTAATGAAGTCATTAAAATCAAACTTTGCCTCCATAATCTTCGACTGCATCTTCTCGACATCAGCCAGATCGATCTCTTCCTGGGCTTTTTCCACCAGGGTGAGAATATCCCCCATATTGAGGATACGGGATGCCAAGCGATCGGGATAAAATGGCTCTAATGCTTCAACTTTTTCGCCGACACCGACAAATTTAATCGGCTGTCCTGATACTTGTCTTACCGATAGAGCAGCACCACCACGACTATCACCATCTAACTTAGTTAAAATAGCTCCCGTAATGCCAATTTGATCGTGGAAGGTATAGGTTAGATTAGCAGCTTCTTGCCCTGTCATCGCATCCACAACCAGCAGGGTATCATCAGGCTTAATCGTGTCTTTGATCCGAGCCAGTTCCCCCATCATGTCGCTGTCGATTTGGAGTCGTCCCGCAGTATCAACAATAACCGTATCAACTCCTAACTCTTTTCCTTTCTCTATACCCTGTCTGGCAATTTCCACAGGGTCGGCGCCCGTCCCCATTTCAAATACAGGGACATCAATCTGCTTACCCAAGGTAAGTAATTGGTCGATCGCCGCAGGACGATATACGTCTGTTCCTACCATTAAGCAGGAGCGCTTTTGTTTACGTA
>NZ_PVWF01000034.1 GCF_003003995.1 Pleurocapsa sp. CCALA 161
GAAACAGAAACCTAAGTCGTGAGTCTTAGGAATCCCCCACTATATCGGTACTCCGATTAGTGGCGGGAGGATGTCAAGGTTCCATCCAATTCAAAACCAACAACTTTACCCTGTTTACCAACTAGGAAAGCTAGTTCAAAAGTAACATCTCCTCCGCCACAGCCTAGATCTAAGCAGTGCATCCCTGTTGTGATTTCCAGACGCTGAAAAAAATTCTGGGTATGGGGCTGCATGACTCGGGATGAAATTTTTAATCTTGCCTTGCCTTCAGCTCTACCTGCGATCGCTTAGTGTTTCATTTATCTTTTTTAATCTCTCAGAATTTTAGAGAACATAATAAACTCAGGAAATTAGTTTTGCACACGACTATTCAACAATCTCTTGCCCTGGATAGATAAAGCCATAGACAAAATATTTCTAATATTTAAAAAGCAATTATTGAATTAAATATAAAGTTATGCCGACATACGACGTAGTGATCATCGGTGCGGGTCACAATGGATTGGTTTGTGCTGCTTACCTACTCAAAGCGGGTTATAGTGTGGCATTACTGGAAAAGCGCTCTATTCCTGGGGGAGGGGCAACTACCGAAGAAGCTATGCCAAAAGAAGCCCCAGGGTTCAAATTTAACCTATGCGCGATCGACCACGAGTTTATCCACTTAGGGCCAGTAGTCGAAGAACTAGAGTTAAACAAATATGGTTTGGAATATCTCTACTGTGATCCTGTAACCTTTTGTCCTCACCCTGATGGTAGATATTTTTTAGCTCATAAATCTGTAGAAAAGACCTGTGCCGAAATTGCTCGCTTTAACCAAAGGGATGCTCAAAAGTACGGCGAGTTTATTGATTTTTGGCAACGTCTGACTAAAGGCATCACGCCTATCTTTAATGCCCCACCTAAGTCCGTACTAGATATCGCTGGTAACTACGGTTTAAAAAATATTCAAGATTTGCTTTCAACTTTAGGGGGTGTCGATAAAACCTTAGATTTGATTCGTACCATGCTGACATCTCCCGAAGATAGTCTGCAATATTGGTTTGATTCAGAGTTTCTTAAAGCGCCTTTAGCTAGGTTAGCCTCAGAATTTGGCGCGCCTCCTTCCCAAAAAACTATTGGCATCGGCTCAATGATGATGTCCATGCGTCATAACCCAGGTATGGCAAGACCTCGTGGTGGCACAGGAGCCTTAACTAAGGCATTGCTTAATTTGGTCACAGAAAAGGGCGGGGTAGTATTATGCGATCGCGCTGTGGAAACAGTATTAATTAGTAATGAAGGCAAGGCAGAAGGAGTTAGAACTAATAACGGTGAGGAATATCGGGCTAAAACTGCGGTTATTTCTAATATTGATGCTCGTCGCTTATTTTTAAATATGATTCCGACTGAAGCGAGTAATGCAGCCGATCCAAATTTAAGAGAAAGATTAGATCGACGCATTGTTAACAACAATGAAACTATCCTCAAAATAGATTGCGCTCTGTCTGAAGCACCACGTTTTGAACGCTACGGTCATCGAGAAGAATTTAATATTGGTTCAATTTTAATCGCTGACTCGGTACACCATGTTGAAGAAGCTCACGCCCTACCTTCAATGGGTAAGATACCCGATGAAAATCCTTCGATGTACCTCGATGTACCTACCGTACTCGATCCTTCTCTTGCTCCAGAAGGCAAACATATCTTGTGGATTGAATTTTTTGCTCCATATCAAATTCGCGGGCTAGAGGGAACAGGTCTAAACGGCACTGGTTGGACAGATGAACTTAAAAACCAGGTTGCAGATCGAGTGATTAATAAACTTGCCGACTATGCACCCAATGTTAAAGACTCAATCATCGCCCGTCGAGTAGAAAGCCCTGCCGAATTGGGAGAACGCTTGGGGGCATATAAAGGCAATTACTATCACATCGATATGACCCTCGATCAAATGGTTTTTTTCCGCCCTTTGCCCGAAATAGCCAACTATACAACACCTATAGATGGACTATATCTAACTGGAGCAGGAACTCATCCTGGAGGCTCTATTTCAGGGATGCCAGGACGCAACTGCGCTCGCGTGTTTTTGCAGAAGCAGCAGCCAATTAAAACCATCATTGAAGATACTAAAGATACTATTGAGTCTACAGTCAAGTCGATATTTAAATAGGCTCTCATGATGATGTAGGAGTAAACTAACCTTCTCTAAAAGTAAATCTTTGCTTGAAGTATAGCGTATAGTACTACGTGACAAATTTAGGACATGAAAATCTTGTTAGAACTGCTTCGCCATTCTTCACTACAGTGAATGTAATGTCCTAAACGACTTTTGCCCCTGAAGGATTGATAGCCAGCGATCGCACTTGAGATGCAACTCCGATACTGTTCCAAGCTTCCAGCATCGATTTAACTACTTGTTCTACCCGTTCAGGATTAGCTAGAGCCAGTAAAGTAGGTCCTGCGCCACTAATCACCATGCCATATGCCCCAGCAGCAAGAGCAGCCTGTTCTACTTTCTGATAGCCAGTAATTAGTTTTTGGCGATAGGGTTGGTGTAATTTATCGGCTAAGGCAGTTTTGAGCCATTGAGGGTTATTGGTTTCCAAGCCTCGAATCAATAGTCCCATCCGCGCAATATTAAAAATGGCATCACTGCGGGTATATTCTGCGGGCAATACCTCACGAGCTTCTCTAGTGGACAGTTCAAAATTGGGAATAGCCACAATGGGAATAATATCCTGATGCCAAGGAATTGAGGTAATTTGCCATGTTCCGCAATCCTCTACCGACAGCAGACAGTTGCCCAGTAAAGCTGGCACTACGTTATCTGGATGACCTTCAATGGCGATCGCCATTTCCATAATTTCCTTTTGACTCAAAGGATTTCCTGCTAGGTTGTTTGCTCCCAATAAACCCGCGACAATTGCTGTGGCAGAACTACCTAAACCCCGTGACAAAGGAACTCCTAGCTTAATGGTAATTTCTAGATGCGGTGGTGTTTGTTGGATGTGTTGATAGAACTGAACTAGAGAACGATAAAGTAGATTGTTTTCCCCCAACCCGACTTTATGAGCCTCTTCTCCTTCAACAATAATCTTTAATTTAGGATCATGATCAACCACCACAAATTGAAATTCATTTGCCATAGTTAAAGCTGCCCCCAGACAATCAAAACCAACTCCAATATTGGCCGTGGTGGCAGGAACAGTAACGGTAACCTTCTTCATACAATCTGCTTACTGTTGAAATTGAATTTATATATCTAAGATGGGTCTTTAGCGATCAACAATTGAGATCTTATAACGTTTGTGGCTTTTTTTACGCCCACCTGTACTAGTGTGTTGGCAAGATCCTCAAACAATAAACGCGGATGATTTATCTGTTGACCGACTAATTCTAGGTTTTTGCTTTCTCATTGCTTGTAAAGCGACGTTGCAAAAGAAGTAATGATTCCACTTTAATTAACTGTCTACAAAAAATATAGATCGTAGTCAGAAATACTGAATATTATTACCTAATCAGCAACGCCGTTTCGAGAATTGGTATTAATTCACAGAGCAAATTATCAACGATGCTACAGCCAACAATTAACGTCGATCGCCAAACTTTGCCCTAATTTGAGTAAGGGTTTTATTTGGGTAATATCCCAGCGACAGCTACTGCGGGAAGTTGAATCAAGCAGACAGTTGGGGACTATGTATTGATGTAGGCAGCTAAAGTAGATTTCTTGCGCCCGATCTAAAGCCAATCCCAGGCGCATTTGTTGACCAAGGGCGATCGCTATTTCAATTCGCCTTACATCGGCTTCTAAGGTGTCAGGGTTACCGTCGTAGAGCAATCGCCATAAAAGACGCACAATTGTTTGTTCTAAGATTAGCTTAACATCAGGAATATCGAGCCAGCATTCTAGATAATTTGCTTCTGTGGCAGTGACAGTAAGTTCTGCCAGGGCGCTATCAATAATCGCTGCTGTTTCGATTCCCTGTTCTAAGGTGTTCGCCGTTTCAATACAACGATAAGATAACGCCACTTCCGCAGCTACTTTTAATTCTTGGGGGACAGGCATTTCTTCCCTTTGAAAAGCTGCTAGCATACTATAGTTTTCTCGGTATACCTGGGTATAAAGCTGGTCGAGATGTTTTTTTGTTTGAGCAGTTAATAGTCTGACAATTCGCTGTCTTTCTTCCGCAAAAAGATCTTGCAGATTAAAAGAATGATCCCCCATTGAACGGTTCATTTTAAGAATAACCTGGGCTGCGCTAGCCTGTTTGAGATCGTTAAATAGCTGCTGCTTTAACTCCGTATAAGCCAAACGACCATCAAATTCTTTAATACAACAGTGAAAATCCCATCCCCCCAGATGCAGTGCAGCGAAGACAAAATGCTTGCTTTCCCAGGTGATTTCCGAGGTTAGCTGAATTTGTCCCAAGGAAAGAGTAAGAGTCCCCATCTGCTGCTTTTGATAATCTAGCTGCTCAACTCCATAGCAGTAAATTCGTTCTTGAGGTCGATAATCGGTAAAGATAGAGCCAATGGCATAGTGAGCAGCTACCTGATGCAGACTTACCTGGGAAGGTGCGACTAAGTCCTGAAAAACTTTTTTGCCGTTACCAAAAAGCGCAACGTTGCTTGGTGCTTGAGCTAGATAGTCGAGAAACTTTTGCTTTAGATCGATCCCCGCTACTGCTCCCGCTAATTCCATCGCCCGCGTGGCATAGCGTAAGATTTGTACTCCTTCAGGGCGAGAAATTTCTTCAAAAAACCAACCACAGCTAGTGTACATCAATAATGTGTGACGCTCCATTTCCAGTAAGCGCAGAGCATCAATTTGCTCCGCTGATGATAATTCTTTTGCCTGATGACGCAAAAAGAACTCGGTCACGTTCCCTTGAGAGCGATCGCGCATTACCTGAATATATTCATTCCGTGTCAACCAGGGATCGCGGAAGAACTTACCGCCAATCTCTTCATAAACTGGAATGAGCCGATCTCGCAGCCAGTCTAGAGCATTGCGCAACGGTCTTCGCCATTTTTGATGCCAACCACCACCACCAGCACAACCGCAGTCATCTTGCCAGCGATCAACTCCATGGGCGCAACTCCAGGCTGTCAAAGGCTTTAATTGTACTTCCCAAGTAGGCGGACAAATACTGAGATAATGAGCATAATTGGTTACAGTCCAACCTTCCTGGGCAAATTGTTGACTTAAAGCGTAGGCAATACACTTTTCTGTACCGCCTTTATGATGTCCAAAAGTTTCTCCGTCAGTGGCAACACTAATTAACTGCGAAGGAAGATCGCCACGCACTGCTTGCCCTAATCGATCTGTTAAGTTTTCAGCGGTATTTAAAACATCGTTAAAGCCCATGTCGCGGGAGATCGGACCATCATAAAAGAAGATATCAATATAGCGATCGCCAGGCGTATCTGAAGGGGAATCGCGATCCAGAAAACAACGGTAGGGACGAGTGGGATCGATTTGCTGTCCCCCAACTTCATGCCATTTAGCCTCTGGCTCATCTTCTGTGGTCATTACACGGCATCTTTGAGCCTGGGAGGGGGCAAGAATAATAAACTTAATCTCCTCCTCTATTAGCGCTTCTAGGGTCGGATAATCAACCGCTGTTTCTGCTAGCCACATTCCTTCTGGTTCACGACCAAAGCGATCCCGAAAGTCAGCTTTTCCCCAACGGATTTGGGTGATTTTATCTCGTTGATTAGCTAAGGGCAGAATAATATGGTTATATACCTGGGCGATCGCATTACCATGTCCATTTAATCTAGCACTGCTGAGGCGATCGGCTTCTAAAATCCTTTGATAGACTGCGGGATCATACTGTTCTAACCACGACATTAACGTCGCGCCAATATTAAAACTGAGATATTCAAAATTATTAACGATCCCCAGCAATTCTTGTTTATGGTTAAGGATACGGGCAAAGGCATTAGGACGATAGCATTCGTGATGGATACGTTCATTCCAATCATGGTAAGGGTGAGCGCTAGGCTGCCTTTCAATCGTATTTAAATAAGGGTTTTCTCTAGGAGGCTGGTAAAAATGACCGTGAACTGTAACATAAACCCCCTGAGCAGTTTTCAGGGGATCGCACTCAACTGTCTGGATTGAACTAACGGCTGAATGAATTAATGAGATCGAAACCATAAAAAGAGCGTTCCCTAATAGTTAAATGGGTTAATAAGTTGAATATTGCAAATCAAATATAATTGCTTAAGCTTTTGAAGAGGGTAAGTAAAAACTCAAGCATTAGTCAATTCTGGTTTAGTTTGTTTGTGGCGACTCCATGTAACTTATTTAAACTTAGTTTTTTTCTGATTAAGTTGGTTTGTAAGATAAATCAACAAACTTTAATTAAACAGAATATGTATTACCGCCAAATCTTGACAATAATTATGAGCATTAGCTTAATTTAATTTTGCCCAACTGTCTCCTCTTTCAAATCTATAATGGTGATCCGAAGGCTAGGCGAAGCCTAATCGCTTTTAATTTAGCAGCGTAAAGCGATCGCCTTAGCATTACAGATTTTGAGCTTGGCTTGAGCAGAAAACGCAGTTGATCTCGTAACTATATATTATTTATTGATCTCGATGGCGATCGCCGTTGATGCCAAACTGAAATTAAGACAGCAATTGATTTTACTTTTTATTCTGTCAATATTTCCCCAATAGCGATCGCCCTGATTATTTATTAACTGACTTAATTTAGTTGAGCAACTACTGACTGTGGCCAAAATTCCTGTATATCTTTTGGCAACATATTAGCTACATCAACGATTTCTCCTACGGTTACCCATTGAGCTAAAACAGCAAAAACTCCAGCGATCAATGTTTCTATCTCTATTTGCTTGATTTAGGGTGAACCTGCAAAGTAAACAGATTTTTAAATTTAAAACAATCAACTAAAAAACTAAAAAGTTTTAAAATTGCTTCTGACTTCTAATTTGCGAAGCTTACCCTTTAGGACTTCTAATTCTAGTAATTTAAAAGTCGCGGATGAATCACTTTGTAGAATCTTCCACGACTTCAAAATAACTAAGTGAGTTTAGCTATCAACCCTATACTTTTGCTGTTTCTGTTGTTTTAGCAGTTAACTTTTCATAAGTTTCACGCATTTTCAAGCCAACTAAAACTTGGAACAAACCAGTTCCATTTTTTGAACCAGGATAATCCCGATGCTTAAGCAGTAACTCAGTCATTTCACCATAGTGGTCAGTACTAGTATTGCTGAGGTGGCTTTCAATATAGATCATTTGTTCGAGGTTGCCGAACTCTCCATCTACTTCTAAAATCGAAACTTCATTATTGTAGAAGCTATCTGGGCCGTAGTACATTTTAATTCCTGGAATAGGACATTGTAGCTTACGTCCGCATGGTCGCCAGTGAATAGTTGAACCTTCATCAAAGAGGTAGACAGTATCAAAGTTGGGTACACCTTCTTTTTGAATTAGACGAACTCTAAGTAATTCACTGTCCTTATCTTGTACTAACTGAGTTGGCAGTACTTGAATTACCACATCGGCAAATTCTCTTTGCACCTCGATATAAGCTTTAAAATCGGGTTCACGTGACTTAATTGAAGCCAAAATATCTTCGTAGGTGTGACCGCGTTCAGCCATATCGCGCTGAATTTTCCACTGGATTTTAACTTCATCGCTGATGTCTAGATAGACGCTAAAGTCGACAAGTGCGCGTACTCTTTCGTCGTATAGAGGATGCAGTCCTTCAATGACGACTACTTTGTTTGGTTCAATTCTTTCGGGAGGGTCGAGTTCGCCAGTTTCATGATTATAGATTGGCTTGTCGATCGCATTGCCTTCTTTTAAAGATTTAATTTGCTCATACATCAAGTCAAAATTATTGGCTTGAGGATTTAAAGCTGTAACACCGGCTGCTTTTCTGCCTTGGCGATCGAGACTATGATAGTCGTCAAGACAAATCACCGTCATAAACTCTTCACCAAATAAATCTGTTAAACGGCGAAGAAAAGTTGACTTACCACATCCAGAGTCACCTGCTACTCCAATCAGTACCACTCGGTCTAAATCAGCGGTCATAAAATTCCTCTTCTACAAAAACTAAATATTTAACTTATATTGATTAGCTATCTCTCAGGAGCAAACTCGCAAATATACCCCGATTTTCCCCATAAAGCTTGTTCAGCCTAATCTTGGGCAACATGGTACTTGAGCCACACACAAGTTCATTCCAGCTAGTTAACCTGACTATTAAATGCTAATTACTAACATTGATGGATTTTACCAGAACCTCACCCCCTCTACAAGAGGATGCCGACTGCAAATCTTGAGATAGCAACCGAGAAATTTTGCTAAATCCAACCTAGATTTGCTAACTTAACCTAATATACATAGTTTAAGTTTAAGAAAAAATGAAATTGAATTCTAAACTACAGACTTTTTTTCTCTCTAGCATGTAACTTAGAACTTAAAGACTGAAGTTGTATCGAATCATCCCAGGTTTTTACTGGTTGATGAATCAAGAATAGTCCTCCAATGATAGTCTATTAGAGCAACATAAATAATCAAAACTGCTGTTTTATTCGTCTACTCAATTCACTAATGAGTCTGGCAATTAATATCAGTTATGTAAAGTATTTAATAGTCTAATTTTAAGTTGGGGGATGAAGTCCAGGTAATGTACAACTCTAGTAGCGCGTTTTCTAGCAGCAACACCACATACAAAAACCGTTTATTCATTTATGAGGTAGAGGGTTTATCTCAAAATAGCGTTGATACCAAAGTGCCGATTCGTAGCAGCGGGACAGTACTAATCACTGTTCCTTATAGCAGAATGAATCAAGAGATGCGCCGTATTAATAGCTTGGGTGGAAAGGTAATTAGTATCAAGCCTGCTGGGGGTGATGTACCAGCGTCACAAGCTGTCAATCAATCTGCGCCAGAGCAGAAACAAGCCTCTAATAAGAAGAAATCTATGACTCAAGCAACACCAAAAAAAGCTAAAACTGAAGTTCCCGTCAATATTTATCGTCCTAAAGACCCTTACATTGGCAAATGTACCGAAATCTATGATTTGGTAAAAGAAGGGGGAATCGGTACATGTCGCCACATGACTTTCGATCTCTCTGGAGGAGATTTGCATTATGTAGAAGGTCAAAGTATCGGCATCGTTCCTCCTGGGGAAGATGATAAAGGGAAGCCTAATAAGCTGAGACTCTATTCAATCGCCTCTACTCGTCATGGTGATGATTTAGAAGATAAAACTGTCTCTCTTTGTGTTCGTAAATTAGAATATAAGCATCCTGAAACTGGAGAACATGTTGAAGGTACTTGCTCTAGCTTTCTTTGCAACCTCAAGCCAGGGGATGAAGTAGCAATTACTGGCCCAGTAGGCAAAGAGATGCTCCTGCCTGAAGATGAAGATGCCAACATCGTCATGATTGCCACAGGTACAGGAATTGCTCCTTTTAGAGCTTATCTCTGGCGGATGTTCTTAGAAGGGGAGAAAAATCCTGATTACAACTTCAAAGGTTTAGCCTGGCTGTTCTTTGGTATTCCCAAAACTGAGAATATTCTTTATAAAGAGCAGCTAGAGCAAATGGCAGCAGAGCATCCCGATCATTTCCGTCTAGATTATGCTATCAGCCGTGAACAACAAAATCCTGAAGGTGGCAGAATGTACATTCAGCATCGAATTGCCGAACACGCAGACAAGCTGTGGGAACTGATGCAGAATCCTAAAACTCATACTTATATCTGTGGATTGAAAGGTATGGAAGGCGGTATTGATGAAGCTTTAAGTGCTGCTGCTGCTAAGCATGATGTTGACTGGGAAGAGTACCGCAAGACGATGAAAAAAGAACATCGCTGGCACGTTGAGACTTACTAGACTTCTAGCTCTCAACTCATAATCACATCACAAACATCATAATTAGCTTCGCGTCTACTAGATTAATAGTGGACGTTTTTTTTATGTTGAACCTGTAAATGATTTCGCGTCTTTCTTAGTTACTAAAAAACACTTTTAAATTATTCTTATAAAGCTTATAAATTATAGCTTACAGCTTATAACTATCATGACTTAATTTAACCAATCTTGATTTAAAAATGAGAATTACGTTAAATTTAGTTAAGCTAGAGGTAATATAAAGAAAAGAAACTTGACTAAAGGTTAAGGACGACTACGACATGGTCTCACAGCTACCGTTTAGAACAAATAAAAATAAGCTAATAAATATTCAATTAAAAACAAGTTACACCTTATGAAAAATTTTTCGTGGAAAATTGCTTTACTTTGGACGTTACCTTTATTGGTCGTCGGCTTTTTCTTGTGGCAAGGAACTTTTACTACTCCCACCGCTAGCAGTGGCTTAAGTGGCAACACTGCCAGTACTCGCATGACCTATGGACGCTTCCTCGACTATTTGAATTCAGACCGAGTTACCTCTGTCGAGCTATACGACAACGGCAGAACAGCTATTGTTCAGGCGATCGACCCAGAATTAGATAATCGACTACAGAAGTTAAGAGTTGATCTACCTGCTAATTCCCCTGAGTTGATTGCCAAGTTGCGGGATGCTGATGTCAATTTTGAATATCACCCAGCAGGTAATGAAGGAGCAGTCTGGGGACTTTTGGGTAATTTACTCTTCCCCGTAATTTTGATTGGTGCTTTATTCTTCTTGTTCCGCCGTTCCAACAATATGCCTGGTGGGCCTGGACAAGCAATGAACTTTGGTAAGTCTAAAGCCAAGTTCCAAATGGAAGCCAAAACAGGCATTATGTTTGATGATGTAGCTGGTATTGACGAGGCTAAAGAAGAATTACAGGAAGTTGTGACTTTTTTAAAGCAGCCTGAAAGATTTACTGCCGTTGGTGCAAAAATTCCCAAAGGTGTGTTGCTAGTTGGACCTCCTGGAACTGGTAAAACTTTATTAGCTAAAGCGATCGCTGGTGAAGCTTCAGTGCCTTTCTTCAGTATTTCTGGTTCGGAATTCGTGGAAATGTTTGTCGGTGTCGGTGCATCCCGTGTTCGTGACCTATTTAAGAAAGCAAAAGAGAATGCGCCTTGTCTAATCTTTATTGATGAGATTGATGCCGTAGGTCGCCAACGTGGTGCTGGTATTGGTGGTGGTAATGATGAGAGAGAACAAACTCTCAATCAACTACTAACTGAAATGGATGGTTTTGAAGGAAATACGGGGATCATTATTATTGCAGCAACTAACCGTGCTGATGTATTAGATTCTGCCCTCATGCGTCCAGGTCGTTTTGACCGTCAGGTCATGGTTGATAATCCTGATATCAAGGGTCGTCTCGAAATTCTGGAAGTTCATGCCAGAGACAAAAAAATTGCCCCTGAAGTGTCTTTAAATGCGATCGCTCGTCGTACTCCTGGTTTTTCGGGTGCTGATTTAGCCAACCTCCTCAACGAAGCAGCTATTTTAACTGCTAGAAGACGCAAGGAAGCAGTTACTATTCATGAAATTGATGACGCGGTAGACCGTGTTGTCGCTGGGATGGAAGGTACTCCTTTAACCGATGGCAAAAGCAAAAGATTGATTGCCTATCATGAAATTGGTCATGCGATCGTTGGTACTTTAGTCAAAGACCACGATCCCGTACAGAAAGTAACCTTAATTCCTCGTGGACAGGCTCAAGGTTTAACCTGGTTTATTCCTAGTGAAGACCAAGGTTTAATTAGTCGTTCTCAACTCATGGCGAGAATTGCTGGAGCAATGGGTGGTCGTGCCGCCGAAGAAGAAATTTTTGGTAGCGACGAAGTAACTACTGGTGCTGGAGGCGATTTACAGCAGGTATCAGAAATGGCGCGCCAAATGGTAACCGTTTACGGTATGAGTGATTTAGGTCCAATTGCTCTAGGTGGCGGACAAGGCGATCAGGTATTCTTGGGTGCTGGGTTAACATCTCGTGCCGAATATTCAGAAGAAGTAGCTTCACGTATTGACGATCAGGTACGTCAAATTGCCGAACACGGTCATCAGCTAGCACGTAAAATTATTAGAGAAAATCGTGAAGTAATTGATCGCTTAGTCGATCTATTAATTGAGAAAGAAACAATTGATGGTGAAGAGTTGAAGCAAATTGTTTCTGAATATGCCGAAGTGCCAGAAAAAGAGAGATTTGTACCTCAAATTTGATTATAGTTGTGCTTTAAATTATCTTGGGGATAGTCTTTATAAGACTATTCTTTTTTTTTGAGCAAATTTTTTGACTTGGAGAAGCGATCGCCTATAGATTGAGCAGAGGAAAATTAATTGGCATGAGCATAAATGTATTTTAAACTACATTTTTACTTGAGAAATAGATCAACAATTTAGGATTACTTTGGGATCAAAAATCAATTTTAGCTTCATTGTTCGAGAGCTTTTTATCTTCAATACTCTTCATATTAATCAAAAAGAATATCTTAATTCGTGAAATCTAAAGAAAATATTTAAAAATTAAGACTTTTAGTGCTAGTCTCATATCATGCATGTAGATTAATTTAATAGTTTATCTTGCTACTATTAACGCTTCTGTTCGCCAGACACTATGTTAACCAATCAGCTTTTAACTTTGTGAACAATTCTGCTATTAAACACTCCGTCAATAATATACTGCCTTTATTGAATAGTGGGTTGTCAACTAGAGCCATGATTGATCTTGCTCCTCAAAAGTCGGCTGAAGATAAATTGCGCCAAGATTTGCAAGAGAGTAAAACTAAATACGCACTGACGAGCGAAGTAATCAGCGATGGTATTTGGTCTTGGGATTTGAGTAGCGATCGCCTTGAGTATTCCACTCGTTGGAAGTCGATGGTGGGTTATGGTGAGCAAGAGATTAAAAATAATCCCGTAGAATGGCTAGTTCGAGTCCATCCTGCCGATATAGAAAAGCTTAAAAGGCATTTAACAGAGTGCTGGCAGGGAAAAATTGATCGCTTTGAAGTGGAATATTCTTTGTTACATCGAGATGGACAATATCGCTTAATGCGCTGTAAATGTATTGCTGTAACCGATTTAGCAGGAGAGGTTATTCATTTAATCGGCGCTCAGACGGATTTGACCCAAGATCGGCAAATTAAAGCTCGGCTGAATTACCAAGTCGATCACGATCGCTTAACTAAATTACCCAATCGTCAGCTATTTATTGAAAAGCTGCAAAAATTATCTGAACTTGAGCAGCAGGCAAATTATGACTTTGGCATTTTGTGCCTGGACTTAGATCGATTTAAAAATATTAACCACAATTTCGGGGATGACATTGGGGATCGCATTTTAGTCGAAATTGCGCGTCAGTTAGAGTCCTGTCTTAGACCTCAAGACATACTGGCTCGCTTGGGAGGAGACGAGTTTGCTATACTATTAACTAGTTTTGTTGGGCAAGAGCGTCCTGCGGAGATAGCTTCTCAAATTCAGCAGCAGCTATCCACGCCGATTAAGATTGCCAATTATAGTATTTTGGTCAGTACTAGCATTGGGATCGCTACTGCCGATACTAATTGTTTACCACCGAACAGTGTCAATGCATTGCTTCAATGCTTGCAGAATGCCGAACTTGCTATGCATCAAGCAAAAGCTATGGGAAAAGCTCGCAATCAGGTCTTCGAGTCTAGGCTATATTTACAAACCCTAGAAAAAACTAGGTCTGAGGATGATTTACGCAAGGCACTCGAACAAGAGCAATTTCTACTATACTATCAGCCTTTGGTGCAGTTAATAGACCAGCAGGTGATTGGATTTGAAGCTTTAATTCGCTGGCAACATCCTATGCGGGGTTTAATCTCCCCAGGTGATTTTATTCCTCTGGCGGAAGCTACGGGATTAATTATCCCAATTGGCTGGTGGGTATTACGTTCAGCTTGTGAGCAAATGGTGCAGTGGCAGCAAAATTCAGCGGCTCAATCACTTTTTATCAGTGTCAATATTACAGGTAAGCAGTTTTCCCAACCCTATGCAGGGGATATTATTGCCCAAATTTTAACGGAAACAGGCTTGAATCCAAAATGTTTAAAGCTAGAGATTACTGAAAGTGAAATTATTGAAAACATTGCCCTAGTATTGCCTACGGTAGAGAGGCTTAAAAGCTTGGGAGTGCAACTATCGATGGATGACTTTGGGACGGGGTATTCTTCCCTCAGCTACCTTCACTGTTTACCAGTTGATACCCTCAAGATCGATCGCTCATTTATTCAGGGTATGGAAAGCGATCGCCATCAGTTAGAATTAGTTAAAACTATTATCAAGTTAGCCGAAGTATTTGAGCTAGATTTAATTGCCGAAGGAATTGAGACACCAACCCAGTGTGCCAAGTTGCTTGAACTTCAGTGCAAGTATGGACAAGGTTATTTGTTTTCTCAACCTGTTAATAGTGCGATCGCAGCTACTCTATTACATTAGCCAAACTTGGGTATTGCTGATTTCACCAGGTGACCCCGCATTGAATCGTGAATAAATAAAACTGTATACTTAATCAATAAATTTCAAGTCAAGCAATTTAAGCGTAATGTTGTAAGCTAGCTTGAGCATCAAACCTGAATTTTAGATGATTAATGTTCTTATTGTAGATGATCAGAATTTAACTCAGAAACTAATAGAAACTTATTTAAAACCTGAATCAGAAATAAATATAGTCGGTTTTGCCCATAATGGTCAGGAGGCGATCGCCAAAATTCCTCTTTTACAGCCAAATGTAATTTTGATGGATGTGGAAATGCCTGAAATGGACGGCTTAAGTGCTACCAAAATTATTACTCAGCAGTTTCCGCAATCTAAAGTATTAATTTTTACTGTTCACGATCACGAGGAAAATTTAAGCCAGGCGCTCAAAAATGGCGCTAAAGGATATTTATTAAAAACTGCAACGGCACAAGAACTTGCTAATGCAATTTATTACGTTAATCAAGGATATTTTCATTTAAGCGTCGAACTGACGGAAAAATATCTGCAAAAAATTGTTATTACCAAATCAGAATTTGAAGAGGTTTCTAAAATTGAGCGTAAGGTAAATTATCTTTATCGAGCTTTGGGAAAAATAGAGAATCACTTACAACAGAGTTCTAGGGGGAATTTAGAGGAGCATTTAGAACTGAAACTTGAAGATATAGTGCAACAAGAAATGGCACGCTTACACGATCGCGACTCCAATCTTCAATTTAAAGTTGACCGCATGAAACATAGTCAGGAACGACTAGAAAAAAGTGTTAGCTATTTGTTTAGAATTCAAATTGCTTTAATTGTAATTATTTTATTATTTGCTGCTTATGTAGTTTTTAACCGTCTTAACTAAACTAGAAATTAGCTTAAACAACGGTTTTACTAGGATTAACTAACAAATTTTTATTGAGAGCATTGCGGTAAGATAGTCGCGATTTAATATTGTCAGTGTAGGACAGCTCTTTTTGCAAGTATTTCCAAATCGACTCACAGGCTTCATAACTGCCTATTGTAGCTAATAGGCGATCGCCTTGATAGATCCCCCACCTTTGATTTTCTGCTTGCTTGATTTCGTATTTAAGATCAGACATTACAAAACTTTACTTATCTTATTATTTGTTTATATGTATATTAAAAAAGCACAGTTTGTTTAATAAATCTGTCTTACGTTCAATTTTATGCTTAAAATTACTTAATATTCTGAAGACAATAGCAATCTTAAGTATTTCTAAACAATTAAATCGTCAGCATAGCTCGCCAAAATTCCTCTCAGCCAGGCTCAATATTTCAGCAGCAGTAGCATCTGGCTTTTCTAAATGAGGAACATGACCACAGGAATCGATCCACACAAGCTGGCTATGAGGAATGGCTTGCTCAAATTTGATAGCATCCTTAATACCGAGAATTTTATCCTGTCTTCCCCAGATAATCAACGTAGGCTGTTGAATTGTCGAAATTTTATCTTGCAAAGATCTATAACCTCCACTTTTGGTAAAAGCAATTAAAGATTTGTTCCAATGCAGACATTTTAAATGTAGTGCCGCACAGACTTGGGCATCTAAACTGGCAAAACTGCGATCAAAATAAGCAGCGCGACTGATACTTTGGCGAATCTTGGGATTACGCAAAAACTCCGTGGCAAATGTGTCGATGGGAGAAAACATAAACTTGCCGATAGCGGGTTGCTTGGCTAAACCTGCACTATCAAGCAAAACCAGTTTCTCTACTGCATCGGGATAATTAAGGGTAAAATCAATCGCTGCTGCACCACCCATTGAAGCGCCGACTAGAATTACAGGCTGCCCAATTATAGTCTGCCAAAAATGATAGAGATGAATTTTGATATTTTCTGAGTTCAGCGGAATTGCTAAATTTCGCTGAGAAAAACCAAACCCCAACAGATCTACTGCATAGGTTAACTGTTGCGCAGCGAGAAGAGGTAATAGACGACGAAATTCGAGTAAAGAACTATCAAAGCCATGAATTAGCAAAATAGGTGTACTACCACTTCCTTGATGAACATAGGTAGTTGCTACATCTTCTTGACTCAATGGCGTAGAAATAGCTACTTGTTTAATTTGTTTGGTTAAGGCGATCGATGCAGCTTCAGTTAAGTTACTAGCTTCGGGTGGTATGTAGCTGGGAAACATTAATAAATTAAATAAATCAGTGAAAATAATATTTTGGCGCTCTTAATTAAATTAACGCAAAACGGTATTTAATATTGCTACATTCAATCAGCAACGCCTACTTTATTTGCAGTTCTTCAACGTCTAGAAGATGGGGATAAGCAAGCTGTTGTTTGGCAAACGCTTCTTTTGCTCTGGTAATTAGATCGGTTTTATAAATGAATTCATCCCGTGCATCAAGAGGATAAGCCTTTAGCTTAAATAAACTCCCCCAAGATTTTTCTTCCATGACTACAACAATAGGTAGCTTAAGATGAGTATACTTACTCGTTTGAGCTACTCGGTAAAGAATTTTTTTGACTAATTTAATTTCAATTTCGTGAGCAAAGTAAAATTTGGTTACTACCTGAGCCTCTAACGCTCCCGCATTAGCACTAGATATTGCTTCTGTCCAGATTTTATTATGGGGAATAGTAACAGTATTGTCATCTGGAGTTTGAATTTTGATGGCGCGTATACCATAACTAATTACTTCCCCATAGTAGTCTCCAATTTTAATGCGATCGCCTACTCTATAGGGAGATTCAAACAAGCCGACTATTCCCGCGATAATGGAACTGGCAAAATCTTTAAACGCAAACCCTAACGCTACCGCTACCGTACCCGTTACTGCTAATACGTTTTCTTTTGACAAATTGAGAAATAAGTTCATCAAAAATACGGTGACAAAGGTAAATAACAGCAGTCGTAAAAAAGGTAAAAATTGCTTTACTTGTAGTCGCCATGCCCTAGCAATTCTTTCTGAAAGCCAAATAACTAGCCAATCTAATAACTTTAAGATTAAATAAGTAGCTATTAAGATCAAAACTGCTAGGGCAACTTTTCCTGTAGTAATTTTAGAAACAATCTGTTTAGTTTGTTCTGCTGTTTCTTGGGCAGCATCTCCCGCAGATTGAGCCAACCAATAAAAGTTGATGTTAATAAAATGATTCATTTAATCGTTAGTTGTTGGTTGTTAGTTATTGGTTATTACCTGCATTTTTTTGATAGATATACCTTTATGTAATTGAGAATCTTAAAGCTTAAAAACTCACAAGAGGATGACTGACTCTAATCTCTATTAATGACAAAGTTATTCCTTGCTAATTCCTGTTTAATATTTGGATAGTGGATGGGATTTATTTTAATAACTTTTTCCTGTTGTTCGACTACCCCCTGATGTCGCAATACTAAAACTCTGTTTTGTACTTGCGATCGCTCATCTCCCAAACTTTCAGCTAAGGCAGATATAGTTAAATCTCCATGAAGCAAAAGGGAGTACAAAAGATATTGATCTGCTAGCTCTAAATCAGGTAGATCGGGTAAGTTGGGAATTTGAGCTACTACAAGATCTTCAGCTAATTTTGATTGCACATCTGCTTCAACATTTTCAGGAAATTTTTCTTGCTCATCTATTTTTGCATAGTGAATTGAGGTTAAAAAAGCCTGTACGGCGACAGAACTAATTCCTTCGGAAATATCGGCTAGGCGATGAAAATAATGGCTTTGATTAGACTTATCACCTTTTAAAAGCTGTCGCTCAATACCTGGTTTACCAAAAGTAATATCTAAATCCTGAATAATAGGCTCAAGCCATTCTTGAAATTCTTCAGGCTCAATCTTAGGTAGCGTCATTACTTTTCCGCAATAGGCTTCTAGATTGCAAACTAAGTTTAAGTATTCCCATCCGACTTGACCACCACCAATTATCCAGAAACGATCGCAAGAGCCATCACATAGTAATGACTGTAAATATTCAATTCCTTCTAACCCTTCAAGCGATCGCAAAAAACACCAGCTAAGGTTAGGAATTACGATTACTTCTGGCTGTTGTTGTGGATCATCATTTTCAGACTCTTTTTGCTCAAAATAATACTCTAACTTAGATTTAATCTTGTCCGCAGCAGTTGGTCTTGCTGTTAGCGGTAAAAGCTTCAGCGGTATTTGCTTTTGTTTTGTCCAGTCTTCTAATGTCTCAGATAAAATACGCGACACCGCAGCCACGGGACTACTAAGAATTACAATTGAGTTATTACTATTGTTAGGATTAGCCTGCCAGCTTTCAAAAGCTTCATCTAAAGCAGAAACGATCGCCTCTTTGTCAGCAGGATTACTAGGTAGATTTTCAATCCCCTCCACCAGCTTTTTTCTCAATTCTGGTGGCAGTTGAACTAGAGTTTGCTCTGGCTCTTGAGTTTCTTCGGAGTCTTTGGTATACCGAGAAAAAATAAAATTACGATTATTAGCCAGCCAACTTCTAAATCCCTTGAACATAATTAGCCATGACGCACATTATTATTTTCATCGTTTTTACTATTTCTTACCTGAGTTAATTGTTGCAAAGAATCGCTAATTCTTCTGGGCTGAGGATTATTGCCTTTAACCGAGGGCCAACCTTCTCTTTGACGAGTGCGATCGCCATCTGTCTCTTCTGTTTGATCGTGGAATAAGATTTGTTGAGTAGGAAATGGTAGGTCGATACCCGCAGCCACCAGTTTATTACATAATTCCGTTAATACCTGATCTTGAGAGTCTAAAATCTCTGCACGACGAGGAGGCTGCACCCACCAGCGAGCGCGAATATTGACAGTACTATCTGCTAAATCTACTACTAATGCTTCAGGAGGCGGGTCTGATATTGCTTCGGGAGCGTTTTGCAATACTTCTAAAATAATCTTCTTGGCTTCGGCAATATCATCACCATAGCCTATCCCAATGTCATATTCTAAACGGCGTTTATCATAAGCTGTATTTACCTTTACCGAATTGGTGAATAGCTCGGCATTAGGAATGACAATTTTAGTACCATCATAGGTTCTAATCGTAGTAGCGCGGGTCTGTATATCCTCTACCGTACCTTCAAAATCATTAAATACGATCTGATCGCCAATAACAAAAGGTTCAGTGATTAAAATTAAGATACCTGCTAAAAAATTTTGCAAAATATCGCGAAAAGCAAAGCCAACTGCAACCCCGCTGACTCCTAATAGCTGTATTAAATCCCCTGGTTTGAAAGAAGGAACAATAATTGCCAAAGCAACGAATGCACCTACTAAAATAATAAATCCTTGAGAAAGCCTAGCTAAAACTAGACCGAGGTTACGAGACTTTTTACGCTTAGTAAAATTTTTAATTAATCTGCGCGAAAATCTGGCAATAAACCAAAAAATAATAAAGACGACAGCTGCAATAAATATATTCGGCAATAACTGAAACGTGCTTTTCACCATCGACGTTAGTTGCTGCGTCACGGTTTTTATCGGTGAAAAAGAATCCATAAAATAGTATATATTCGTTTATCTTGCCACAGACTAAGACACCAACCTTAATTAACGCATCTATCTACAAGAAGAGAATTGTTACTATAGCTGTCACTTCTTTTCCTGTTTGCTTAGTTGCGATCGCCAAAAGACAGTTAAAAGAAGACAAATTTTAGGGAGAAGTAGATTGTTGCTTAAATGGCAACTTGATTCCCAGACTTTGAAAATAAGCTATGCCAACTGCTAACAAGAAAGAAATATAGGCAATAATTTGCCCTAAATATAAAGTTTGTCTATAGCCAAACAAAGCTTTAAAAATAATTCCAGGAAACTGGCGATCGGGCAATATATTTGACCCATCCCATACCTGAGCGCCTAAAATACAAGAATCATTGTTCCCCAAACACCAGTTATTGGCTGATAGCTGAGACATCAATCCCAAGGCAGCATCAAAGTGTTTGAGCGCACCCATAACCAAACCACCCACAATTAATAACAAAAATATTCCCATCACCTGAAAGAAAAGGCGAATATTAATCCGTATTCCCAAAGAAAACAGAGCAATCCCCATGATGGCAGCCAGAGTTAAACCAGCGATCGCCCCAAGCGCAGGTAAAGTCCAATTCTGCTGAAATTTTGCCAAGATAAATAATACCGTTTCAAAGCCTTCTCTGACTACAGCAATAAATATTAAAATAAACACAGCCTTACCAGCATTTTCGTTGCCTAAAGCTGAGGTAATTGCTCCTTCAACTTCGCCTTTGAGGGATTTTGCCTGTTTAGTCATCCACAGGAGCATCCAGCTCAACATAGCGATCGCAACTAGACCAAAGATTCCTTCTAATAGCTCCTTAACCACAGGTGCATAGATTCCCCCCGCAGTTTCAACTCCAGAAATGACCCCTGTTAAGAGCAACCCTACGGCGACACTGGCAATGATTCCAGCGAATATCCCCAAATAAACCCAACGATATAATTGAGTTTGCTCTGCTTTTTTCAGACAAGCCATCACGATTCCAACGACTAAGGCTGCCTCAAATCCTTCCCGCAGAGTAACGATAAAAGTAGGTAATGCAGTAGTCAAATCCATGTGTTAGAAGTTAATTAATTAAAAGTCAAAAACCGCAGCTAGTAAAAGATTTTATGATTAGTTACCAGTAAATTAATTAATTATTAAACCCCAAAACCAAGTGATAGTGAAAAAAGCAATTGTGGCAAACCCTAAAATAATTAGGGTGAGCAAAATAATTAAGCCGAAAATAAACAGGCGATCGCTCTGATTCGATTCAGCAAGATCGAGATGCTTTTCTAATAGTTCAATATTTTTAATGTTGGCTTTCCAACCCAAGTCAAATATATCTCCCACCACAGGAACAGTACCAGCAAAAGAATCAATCAAAATATTGCCGACCATTTTCCACAAAATCTCACGGGGAACACCCATTCTGGCAGCCTCAACTACAATGTAGGCAGCAATACCACCCGTGACGGTATCACCCCCGCCAGGAAGCAAGCCCAAAATCGGATCTAACCCAAAACTGATCTTAGTTCCAGGAATAGCGATCGCATTATCCAAGATTCTGCTAACACGACGTAACTTGGTAAGCTTACTAATCTGTTTGGCAGGAAGCGGTGTTTTCATACTGATACGTAAACTAATGTCTGTCTAAGATTTTTTTTGCTCATTGCTCATTGCTCTAAGCACCTAAATCTTCCATTGCCAGACGAATTTGTTCAATACGTCGGCGGTTAACTCCTAGATCTGATTCTCCTACTCGTGAGGCAGATCTAACTTGAATGACATTTTGATCTTCAGGAAAATAAAACTCGGCATCATCGACAAATTTAAAAATACGACTGGTAGACTCAGCGTGAATATAGTTACCAGTATCTTCAATAATTTTAGTACGGGGAACAACCGAAAGCACTTTTAATAAAGTCTCTTTTGCCTGATGGCGATCGCCTTGGTAAGCAATCGGCTCGATTATATGTTTCTCATCACCGTCTTGACTCACAACGCAGTTAGGTGAACTAGGACAAGCAGACAAATGACCATTATTATCTAAACCAATAGCTGCATATGCAGTGGCACAAAAGCTCAAACTGCTAGAGAGGGTAATAATAATACCAATAATAATTGAGATGAAACGAGACACAACAGTTTACTCTTGAAGAAAATACTCTTTTACTATAAATTGATTTTTGACTTTTAGCTCAGGCTAGTTTTTGGTAAAACCACGAAAGTCAGTTGCCAACTTGCAAAATGAGCTACCATTCTATGGGAATTATTACTTTACAGAGTCTATGCCCACTGGCGAAATTATTGGATTAGGAAGATCGGGAATTGCTGCTGCCAGATTGCTTAATAAAAATGGTTGGCAGGTAACACTCGTGGATTCTGCAACAGAAGCACAGATAGCATCGAGATCTAATGCCCAGCAGTTGCAGACAGCCCAGCAAAAGTTAGAGCAAGAAGGAGTCATAATCAGGCTCAACAGCAAAGTTTTAGCAAAAGACACTCCTGATTTAATTGTAGTTAGTCCAGGAGTTCCTTGGGATACTGAAGTTCTGAAAACTGTTAGGGAAAACCAGGTTGAAACTATTGGCGAAATTGAATTAGCCTGGCGTTACCTCAAGCAGATTCCTTGGGTGGGTATCACAGGCACAAATGGTAAAACTACTACCACGGCTTTAACCGCTGCTATTTTTCAGAGTGCAGGTTTAAACGCTCCCGCCTGTGGCAATATTGGTCATGCTGCCTGTGAATTAGCAATTAGGCATTTTGATACCCCAGATGATAGTTTCGACTGGATTATTGCCGAATTGAGCAGTTATCAGATTGAATCTTCCCTCGCATTAGCACCGCAAATTGGTATTTTTACGACTCTTACCCCCGATCATCTAGATCGCCACTATACCTTAGAAAATTACTATCAAATTAAAGCTTCATTACTCCGTCGCTGTCGGCACAAAATTATTAATGGAGACGATCGCTTTTTGCAAACTGTTGCTTTAGAATTTGGCTCAGACACAATCTGGACAAGTGTTCAGGGTAAAGATAGTTTTCGAGACAATCGCCATGTCGCCGTTTATATTCAAGATGGGTGGATTGTTGCTTTTGGCGAACTTATTGCTCCTGTGTCCTTGTTTAAAATGCCAGGAAAACATAACCTGCAAAATCTTTTATTAGCGATCGCCGCTGCTAAATTAGCGGGAATTGAAAAAACTGCGATCGCACAAGCCATAACTTCTTTTCCTGGAGTAGAACACCGTCTAGAATATATCTGCACTTATCAGGGAATTAAGTTAATCAACGACAGCAAAGCAACTAATTACGACGCTGCGGAAGTAGGCTTGAACTCTGTTGATGCCCCTGTGATTTTGATTGCGGGAGGGCAGAATAAAACAGGAGAAGATGCAGCCTGGATTGATAGTATTAAAGCTAAGGCTGCCTTTGTGTTACTAATTGGTGAAGCTGCACCAGTTTTTGCTGAGAAACTAAGAAATTGCGATTACCATAACTATCAAATTGTTAACACCCTAGAAAATGCCCTAACTCAAAGCATTGCCATCGCCCAGCAGCATCGAGCCAAAGTTATTTTACTTTCTCCCGCCTGTGCCAGTTTCGATCAGTACCTTAGTTTTGAAGCGCGGGGCGAACATTTTCGGCAGTTATGTCGGCAATTATCTTGATCTCAGCCTTGAGCTAAAGCAGAAATTCAACAGAATAACTTAAAATCTGAGGATAGCACAACCTAAATTAAATTCACTATGCTGTGTGTTCAAGAACTGCTAAAACTAGAGTTGTTTCAAAAGTTAGAGCGCGATCGCCTAGACTGGGTTTGCGATCGTGCTACACAGTTAGAACTAGCTAGAGGAGATACTTTAGTCAAAGAAGGTAATGCCCATAAAGGCTTTTTGATTCTCACCGCTGGCAGCATTGGGGTCACTCGCTTTAGCGAAGGTGTGGAAATGCCCATTGGACATCATCATGCACCCTCTTTTTTTGGGGAAATTCAGATCATGACGGGGGATTTAGTCCCCGTCACCCTCAGAGCCTTAAGCGACTGTCAAGTACATGAAATTACCCCTGAAGACTTTTTACAGCTAGTCCATGAATGCCGTGACTTTGAAAAAACTGTTTTTCAAACTATTCAAAAAAGGGTACAAGGTTTACAGTCATTTATCCAAAATCGCGAAAAAATGGCAGCTTTGGGAACTTTAGCAGCAGGTTTAGCTCATGAACTTAATAATCCTGCTGCTGCGGTAGTGCGATCGCTTAAGGATGTTACCCCAGCGATCTTAGAGCTACAGCGGATGAATCTAGTCTATGGACAGCGCAATGTAGATGAGGAGCATACTGCCCAATGGCTCAAACTAAGAGATGAAGGCTACAAGTTTATTGCTGATAATAACTCCGATCCTTTGGCAATGATGGATCGTGAAGATGCGCTGCAAGATTGGTTGGAAAATTATGGAGTAGCAGAAGCCTGGAAGTTGACTACACCGCTAGCAGCAGGGAAGATTGAGCCTCAGTTACTAGAGCCACTGGTAGAATGTTGGCGGGACGATCCTACCGAGCTTAGAGATATGGGTTTGCGCTGGCTGGCTCTGTCTTTTGAAGTGATGATGATGATTCAGTCAGGGCTACGTGGGGCAGAACGAGTTTCCGCTCTGGTACAGTCGATGAAATCTTATTCTCATTTAGATCGAGGCGCTAAACAGCAGGTAGATGTTCATCAGGGCATTGAAGATACGCTCCAGCTCTTATCCCACAAACTTAAACAGGGAGTAACTGTTAAACGCAGTTACGATCGCAATTTACCCAAAATACTCGCTTTTGGGAGCGAATTAAACCAGGTTTGGACTAATTTAATTGATAACAGTATTCAAGCGATGGCAGGAAAAGGCAATCTAGAAATTATCACAGCAGGAAAAGACGATCAGCCTAACCTAAAAAATACCGCTGCGCATAACGACATGGCTTCGCAACGCATCATTGTCAAAATCATTGATTCAGGAACGGGTATTAACCCTGCAATTCAGTCTCGTATCTTTGAACCTTTTTTTACGACTAAACCAGTTGGTGAAGGCTCTGGCTTAGGTTTGGATAACGTTCGACGCATTGTTGAAAATCGTCATCGTGGCTCAATTACTGTTGAATCCGCACCAGGAAAAACCTGTTTTACAATTTGTTTACCAGTTAATATTTGTAAAATTTAAAGACGTTGCTGATTTAAAGAGCAGGTGCGATCGCACTTTTCAGATCTAAATTTGAGATCTAATTTAAGATCTAACTTTTGGTGGAGATTTTCAAACTAACTCAAATTACTAATATTGGGCAGAGTATTTACTGGTTCATCAACTGTTTCATTAGGAGCTTGAACTTCGCTTGCGGGGACTGTCTCTAAATCTCCTGTTAAGGCTTCGCTGTCGTTAATGGGTATAGGTTCAAACGATACCTTGGCTTCTAGCCAAGCAGCTAATAAATTAGGTAGATTGCGCTTGAGCCAAAATAAGGCAGCCAGACGCGCAACTGGTTTGATATAGCCTACCAATATCTTCATCATTTTATTTAGTGGTGGGTTATGCAGCTTTTTGTTGGCATAGTTGATTGAACCCACATCGATCAAACTATCAATAATCAGTTTTAAAGCTACTTCTTCTCGTTCGACAATCTGCTGCAACAACAAGGTAACATCACGCATCCGCTCTTGCTTTTTTAATTCTTCAGCAGAAATTGGCTTGGCGTTGAGAGGTTCTTCTGAATATGTCAGCATATAAAATTTGTATATTTAATACAGCTAAGATTTTTAGTATAGTGACCAATGCACTAATTCTGTTTCAATTTGACTTGTCTCATTTTAGCTAGCTCATCGCACCGAGGTTTAGCGGTAAAATTTGCCAGAATGGCTTTGAGTTTTCTTCCAAGTATCTGGGCATTTTCTGGCTTAAGTAATAGGCTAGTATGCATACCAGGAACTTCATAAACATCAATTCCGCCCAATGCCAGTCCTTGCCAACCTCCATCGGGATCAAAATAACCGCAAGCCTGTCTAGCTTGAGCGCGAAAAAGAGTTAATTTTCCCTCATAAACAGTAGGTGTATATTGTTCTTTTGCCTGCAAGTTAATATTTTGAATTTGGGCGATCAGCCTTTGTTCTGGAGAACTCATTAAATTGGCTAACCTAGAATATCTCTGTTGCCAAGCACAAGGTATTTTAGATTGTAAAATATATTCAAATCGGTCTGTCAAATAAGCTAATTTTTCCCTTAATGATAATGCGCTTAAATTATTTAGGTGAATCCCTAACCGTTGTACCAATGTAGATTGATCGTAGCCATTAGGTCCAAAACAGTCAAATAATGCTAGAACAGCGACTGTTTCTCCTTGTTGGACAAGTTGTTGTGCCATTTCAAAAGCTACAAAACCACCAAAAGAGTGTCCTGCTAAAAAATAAGGTCCTTGGGGTTGAATTAGTTTGATTTCTTCAAGATAGCTAGCAGCCATCTCTTTAATTGAAGTTAGTGGTGTTTGTTGACCATCCAAACCTTTTGCCTGTAGCCCATAAATAGGTCTATCCGATCCTAACGCTTCGGCTAACCATTGGTAACCCAATACATTCCCACCAACGGCATGGATCAAAAATAAAGGAGGCTGATGACCATGGGGTTGAATACTCACCAGAGAAGACCAATAAGCAGAGCATCCTTGCTCTAGCATCAAGCTAGCCAATTGGGCAATGGTCGGTGCTTGAAAAAGCGTCGCTAAGGGTAAATTTTTACCAAAAGTGGTTTGAATTTGCTCAAACAAGCGTAACGCTAATAAGGAATTACCTCCCAACTCAAAAAAGTTATCATTTCTACCAATCGGTTTAGCATTTAAAATCCGCGACCAAATCTGGCTTAACTGCCATTCTAAGGTATCTTGAGGCGGGAGAAAATCATTTTCTGTTTCTAGCTGATTTAATGGTAGTTCAAGTAGTGCTGGACGGTTGATTTTGCCATTGGGAGTTAAAGGCATAGAGTCTAAAAAAACAAACGCCGCAGGAATTGCGTATTCAGGTAATCTAGTTTTAAGAAAGTCCCGTAGTTGTTTGCTAGTTATCGATTTTAGTTTTGAAACACAATAGGCAACTATAGTTGTCTGTTCGGAGTTATCAGAAGCAGTATCCTTGAGGACGGGTCGATTAGCGATCGCCACAATAGTTTCTGTTATTCCTGGATATTGTGATAGGGTAGCTTCAATTTCGCCTAGTTCGACTCTAACACCGCGAATTTTTACTTGATTATCAATACGCCCCAAAAATTCGATATTACCATCTTCAAGATAACGTCCTAAATCTCCAGTTTTGTAGAGACGAGCTGTTGCTGAATCACTAAAAGGATCAAGAATAAATTTACTGGCGGTTAATTGCTCCCGATGCAGATAACCTCTGGCTACACCAACTCCACCAATATAAAGTTCTCCCGTCGCTCCAATTGGTACTAACTGTAATTTTGGATCGAGGATATAAAAAGATTGGTTATTAAGCGGACGACCGTAAGGAATCGTTTTAGTCGAGGGAGCTAAGTTCTCAATGGGATAATAAATTGACCAAATTGATGCTTCTGTTGCCCCTCCTAAACTAATAATTTGTAGTTGTGGGTTAAGGGTTTGTAGCTGCATGACCAGGTGTGGACTAATGCGATCGCCACTCAGTAAAACTAAGCGCAGAGATTTAGGCAATGTCCGCTGATTAGTCATGATCTGGTCGAGCAGCAGTTCCATCAAAGCTGGAGCTGAATTCCAAATAGTAACTTTTTCTTGGATGATTAATTCTAGCCAGTGTTCTGGGTTGGGGCAATTTTCGGGCTGAGGAATAATCACCCTACCACCCGATCCCAATAATCCAAAAATATCGTATACCGACAGATCGAAGCTTAAGGAAGATACTGCTAAAACGCTATCTTGAGAGCTAATTTTAAAACGTTGTTCAAGATCAAATAAGGTATTAACCACGCTGTGATGTTCAATTTCGACTCCTTTGGGATTTCCCGTCGACCCAGAAGTGTAGATCGAATAAGCTAAATTATGGCTATTGACATTGCTAACAGGCTGGTAATTGACCGCCACGATCTCCTGCCAGTCTTGATCTAAACAAACAACCTGCGCTGAGGTTTCGGGTAAGCGATCAAGTAATTTACTTTGAGTTAAGAGAATCCCTACTCCACCATCTTCTAATAAATAGGTCAGTCTCGCCGTCGGATAATTCGGGTCTAAAGGTAAATAAGCGCCACCTGCTTTAAGAATAGCAAATAAACCGATAATCATTTCTACGGAACGATTGAGGCAGATTCCAACTAAGGTTTCGGCTTGAACTCCCAAACTTTGCAGATAACCAGCCAATTGATTGGCTTTTTGCTCTAATTCTCCATAGGTTAAGTATTGCCCTTGGCAAACTATAGCCAGGGCTTGAGGATGTTCGGCTGCTTTTGCTTCAAATAGTTGATGAAGACAGCATTGAGGATAGTTACTTTTAGTATCGTTCCACTCCCCAAAAATTTTTTGATGCTCAAAGGTAGATATTAAAGGCAGTTGAGAGACGGGGCATTGGGAGTGACGAGCAATTGCTGTTAACAAGATCGTCCATTGCTCGATCATCGTCTCAATAATTTGTGCTGAAAATAGCTGAGTGTTGTAAGACCAAAAGTATTCTGCTTGTTGTCGGTCAATAATTAAAGTGAAATCGGCAACGAGCAAATTTTCTGGGGGTAAGGCATCTCGACTTAGTTGAGTTACAGCGACTGAAAAGTTAGTTTGTCGAGCAACCAGTTCGGGACATCGAACCATAATATCGGTTGAATAGGTTTGATGTTGTTGGTTACGCCTCAGTTTGTTAGTTACTGTTTTTAAGACATTAGTAAAATCCTGTTCGAGTTCAATGTTTAAATTGCAGGGTACATATCGAGCGAACCAAGGAGCATGAAGATCGCTAGTGAGCCGATCAAATCCCAAACTGATGAGATTGTTGCCACTTAAACGAGCTAAATAAATCGCGAAGGCAGCAATGCTAACTGCCAAAGAGTCTTGTAGGAAATTAGTAACTGTTGAGCTTAGAGGTAATTTAACTTGGCGATAATTATTATATTTATTCTGTGCCGAAGCTGTGGGTATTTGCTCACAAGGTAAAGTTAACTGTCGGCACTTTGATAATTGTTTTACCCAATAGGTTTGTGATGGTGCAATTTCGCTTTCAAATTTAACTAATTGAGCTATCGATTGAGCGCCTATTTCTGGTAGCTTTTGTCCTACCTCTAATTGATAATTGGCAACTAATTCAGTGATTGATTTGGTTTGTTTTTGTTGACTGACAATAATTTCCAGGGCAATATCTTGGCTACCTGTAGCGACAATTAACCTTTGTTTTTCAATTCCCACTATTATTCCAGGCAATTGTGAAGATAAAACAGTTAACACTGTAACTTTTGTCACAATTACATAGTCCAGACTTGAATTGGAGTTTAAAATTAGTTTCGCTGTAGCCAGCGGATTGGGATAATCACCAAAATCTAAACCTCTAACTAAATTATCAATTTCTGTAGCTGAAGCATTAAAATCAATTATGCCCAATGCTGGAGGTTTTTGGTGTCGCGAAAAATAACTACGCTGTTGTAAATCTTGAGACTTAAAAGTTGTTTTTTTAGTTACTAATTCCTCAATCAATTCTTGAAAAGAAACAATTGCTGCCTGATAACATTTGGCATTGAGAGTTAAGGCAGTTTCTGAAGGCTCAAGCTCTATTTCTACCTGCTTTAATATTTGCCCAGTATCCACCTCTAGCTCCATTTCATGCCAGGTAATTCCATGTTGCTTTTCACCGTTGATAATCGCCCAGGAAGTGGCATTTACTCCAGCATAAGCTGGTAAAAGTGCATCGTGATAATTAATTGCTGTCTTGGCTAAATTAAGAATTTCTTGATTTAAAATAGTTTGATTGATAATACTAAATAGATAATCGTATTGAGTTGGAGAAGATATTTGTTGAAATTGCCGAAGATTTTTACAATAAATAATCTTACGGTTTGCTGTCCATCGGGCGATCGCTTGATCGGCAGATATGACTGTACTGACTTGATAATTATTTCTAATTAGTATTTCAGCACACTCAATTAATAAATTTCCTTCTCCAATTAGGACACAATTAAAGGAAAACTTCTTCATGTATTTTCAATAAATTATTTTCTTAGCTAGAGTCTTAATTTTTATCGCTCAATAGATATAACAAATTGTGCCAAAAATTATCTATTAGCACACTTTGATTAGTAGTTTAAAAAATCTTATATATTGTCAAAAGTAATCAGTTTAAGCTGCTATTTTACTTTAATTTCTACTTAATGCTAGATTTATTTTTAACTCAAACATTATTAAATTGCGTATATTATCTCATATTTTTGCAACTTTTGATAGCTTTTTTAGAGTATTTTTATCTACTATACGGGGATATTAATATGAAATACTTTAAAGTTTGCTACAGATGAAAAGTAGAGGAAGTAGAGGAGGTAGTGGGGTAGAAGAGTAATTTGTAGCATTCATTTTTGGATTTCAGATCAGATATTGACTGCTACCTTCTACAAAGTTAACGAAATTTTCCCGCAGCTTGAACAAAATTTTGCCGTTGACATAGACTTCTTGCGTTGGGTAATTTTCTAAAAGTTCAATTAAAGAGATTAAATTATTATCGCTAGCTGAGGTGACTAATGCTCCCCGCAAAGCCGTTACATTTGCTATTTCAGTTCTAGAACTGACTACATTTCCTGTCTGAGATAAAATGTATTCTCCTGGTATTGTATTCAGTAAGTCTGAGATCAGCCTATTGTTGGCAGGAAATTCTTGTCTTAAAATGCGCCGTATTACAAATGGGTTTTGTTGACCATGTTTCAATAAAGTATTTAATGCTGGAGAAACTTTGCCTGTGTCGGCAAAATCTTGCAACTCTTCTAGAGAAATTGATTGGCTTAATCCACCGTCGGTAAAAATAACTTTTTCTGAACCTGAAGCTCGACTAGGAACAAAAAAAATTAACGCTCCTGCACTAATAAAAGCGATCGCAACTTGTCTTAACCATTTTAATCCTGTAGCTTTTCTCATTTGTTTTCTCCTGCAATCAAGCATCATTCTTATTTTATGTGGCAAAAATTCAGATTATGCTGCTGCTGACTAAATTAAAACAAAGTTGATTTTTTGTTCAACTAAATGATAAAATAGTATTAGTTAAATTGCAAGTTTACTGATGAACAAGTACTACATTCTCAATTTAGACCCCCAAGCAACTCATGAGTGGGATCGTTGTGTATTAAGAAATCCAATTACAGGAGGCAGACCAGATTTGAATGAGGAAGTAGCTCAAGTTATTAATGCTGAAGCTGGCTCATATTTAATCAAGGTTAGTTTGCAGATCGAAGTTCTCGAGCAAAGCCTAGCTACTGGGCGTAAAACAGTAGAGCTACCTGCGGGAAAAAACCCTACTATGATGACAAAACAGAGATTAGCTAGTTAAATAATTCTCGTTGCAGCCAAAAACGGAGAGCAAAAATTAGCACACTTAGAGAATTGACATTTCGCCAACTGTTTCTAACCGTGTAAAGCTGCTTAACTGAACAAACATGTCACAAAGCGTCTCGGAGATAGCAGGACTTATCCAACCCATTTGCTTCAAAAGATGAATTGCGGTGGCACACTTAGCTCGCCTAGCGCCGTCCTTAACTTTGATTGCCAGTCCCATTCCTTCGCCAACACGACCAATACACTGAATTCCTTCTGCTCCAGACTTGCTAACTAGCTCGCCCTCGCTAAGACGCATTAGTTCAGTATCAAATGCTCCTTCGCCCCCAATCATGCGGGGATAATAAGTCATGGCTCGGGTAATTCTTTCTAAGTCCAAACTTGTCCCTGCTGCCAACTGAGCATAAAGATGCGCCATCTGCTGAAGCTGCATTTGATAAGTAGGCATTCCACAGTCATCTTGCGCGCCCAGCAATTCTGCGCCTGGCATTCCTAGCAACTCAGAAATTTTGCCCAGAATTAGCTGCTGTACTGGATGAGAATGCTTAATATAATTGTGGAGGGGCAGATCCAAATTTTGGCAGACTGCTAAAGCTCCCGCATGTTTACCAGAGCAATTATGCTCTAAGCGATTCTTTCTACCAGTAGGAATGGGGCATTGTAGAGCGAGAGGGTCAACATCCGCACGCCATAGAATATTGAATGCCTGTCGAGCATGTTCAATTTTTCCTTGGTGGGAGCTACAGATAATGGCTAAATCGCGATCGCTCAAACCATACTTTTGGATTGTTCCTGTTGTAGTTACAGCCAAAGCCTGAAAAGGTTTTAATGCCGAGCGCATAAAGGCAGATGATTCAGAGCTACCTGCCACTAACAGTACTCTTCCTTTGCTGTCACAAACCGTTGCTTCCACCTGGTGAGAAGACTCTAAAATGCCCTCTCTTAGCAAATGTACTTCGAGTAAAGGTGTCTGGGTTCTTTTTCCCCTAGTCATGCAATCTTAAATAATTGGGTAATTAGTATTCTAGTACGCTTGATGTTGATTAGTATTGAGTATGATAAAATCAGCCAAAAATTAGCCAGATCAGGCTAGAGAGCGCGAAAACTGCGGCAATCAAGCCATAGGTTTTATGTAATCTTTGCAGAATTGGCTCTATTTCATAATTAACAACTAAGAGATCTCGGTTTAACATGGTGCTGGGCTTGAGCCAAGTTTGTCCATCGTACCAACCAGACTCTTCGTAAAAAATGCGATCGCTTTTCAGGCGATCTTTGATATATTGCCAGCCCAAATAAATGCGTGACAAAAATAGTCCAGTTAGTACAGAAATTCCCATTAAATTGGATAAAATAAATTCTAGAGGCTGTTTAGCTGGAGTAAAGAGCGACATGGATAAAGGTGTTACTAAAACCAGACTCCAAAAAGCTACCCAAGCTACTTTACGGATATACTGCCCCCTCGCCAAAATTCCCCAGTCAAATAACCAAGATTCCTTTAGCTTCTCATATTCGTAGATCGGCTGCTGTTCTAAGGGAACAGGACAAAAATTAACGGTAGATTTATTCATGCTGAGGAATAGGATTAACTAGGCTGGTCAAACTCATGGCGCTCGGCGTGTCCCCAAAATGCTTCTAAATTATAGTATTCTCTCTCTTCAGGTAGAAAAATATGTACAATCACGTCGGCATAATCCTGAACAATCCAGCCTCCTTCTCTTTTGCCCGAAATTCTGACTGGGTGTAAATTATATTTTTCTTCCAGACGTTCTTCAATAGATTCGGCGATCGCATTTAATTGAGCGCGAGAAAATCCTGTAATAATTACAAAGTAGTCAGCTAAGTAGGACACCTCACTCACCTTGAGCAAAACAATATCCGCTGCTTTTTTGTCTTCAGCAGCATTAGCAATCTCTAGCGCTAGCTCTTGGGGGTCAATGATTGATTTAGTTAAAGATTGGTTTTGGGTAGCAGTAGCTGGTTCAAACGATTTACTCATGCAGATATGATGTTATTAGGGGTTGTTAATTGATTAATCAAGAATTTATCCATTGGTTGTCCTTGAAAACTAAGATCAACTTAATTTAGCTTGAGCTGAAGCCCAATTTCTGGTCAAAATAGTGCGGGGATGAATAATTTTCTGCTTACTTAATAAATATTCTAATGAATAATCACTAGTCTGCTGTACACATTTGTAAAGATTTTCCTGGGCAACAAGGCGCATTGCTGCTAATCGATCGCTATCTCCTCGATTTGGCTCTAAGACATCAGCAACAAAAACTACACAGCTCAGTTTGCTCATTTCGGGCGCTCCCAAAGTGTGATTGGCAATTGCCGTCAAAATTTCAGGATTTGTAACCTGAAATTTCCGTTGAGCTACCACTGCGCCAATTTCGGCATGAAGCAGATGAGGATAGTTTAAACAAACTTCGTCTACGGGCAAATGGACTTCGGCTGCTATTGTCAGCAGTTTTTGAGGTGAAAAAAACTTGGCTAAATCGTGCATTAAACCAGCTTGAGCTGCCTGTTGCTCGTCCAATTGATGACAACGAGCTAGAGTAATACAGGTGGATTCTACTCCTAAAATATGTTGTAGGCGATGGCTTGAAACATTTTTTTGCAACCAGTTAATAACGCGATCGCGCATCATGGCAAAATTCTGCTGATAATAGCAATTATGAACTTTAGTTTAACATTTTAATGATGCTCTAGATAGATGCGCTACTTTCAGAGGATGGATAAATTAATTGTTGATCGCTAACTAATAGTTAGACATTGAATTATTTTGGGTAACATTTTGAGTTATTGCTGATTTTGTTTATGTAAACGATATAGAATACAAATAAAAATCATTTAGTTTAAATAGCTGCTAACATTTGATTGGCAACTTATAACATCAATAAACTATTAATTAATCAGGCTACAAATAATTACTTTTTGTAAAAAATCGAATCATTTTAGTCTCAATGTCTAACCCAAAGTCCGAAAATTAAGTCTAGTAATCTAAATAAATAAACTTAAAATGATTAGTTTACGCAAATATCTAGTGGCGCTTATTTTATCAAGCTGCCTGCTATTCACTGCTTGTAGTCAGCAAGCTCCCTCACGCTTTGATGACGCACAGCAGCAAAGCACTAGCAAAGGCGCAACGGCTGTTGTTGATACTTCTCAATCTGGCGGTACGTTTAATCGTTACTTTCCCGACGGTAATAGCCAGTATGAACGCATCTATTCTCAGGAAAAAAAAGGTTTTGCTGAAGCTAAATTAAAAGTAGGAGGAAAAGAAATTGCTATTTTATCTATTTCTGATACTTCCAACAATCCTAGTGCAATAGCCAAGTTCAAAGAGAGCAGCAGTAAAATTAGCGGATATCCCGCAGTAACACAAGGTAGTTCAGGCACGGCTGTTTTAGTTGCAGATCGCTATCAAGTTAAAATTCGCTCCAAAGATTCTTCCTTTAGCGAAAGCGACCGTCAAGCATGGCTGAGTAAATTCGATCTTCGAGGTTTATCAAAGCTGAAATAGCCTTGATGAATTCTAATGCCAATATATATTTAAGGAGCAAGCAGTGAGCGATTCTATTTTTGAACTGGTAGATAATCTCCCCCAGAAAAACGTCACGACCATGATGTTAAAATCCCTAGACTCCATCGTTCCTGGCGAATGGGAAAATACGGTTGGTTTTGTTGAGACAATTCGCAAAGTAACAGGAGAAACTGATGAGGAACTGATTCAGCAGATTGGCGATCGCGCAGTCTGGCTTTACAATGATAAGTCTCAAGGATACCGTCGGGCAATGTGGCTTTATCAGACGGTAGATCGTTCAGATAAGGCTTTAGGTTCGGCTGCTTTGGCAAATAAAGTGGGTAATAAAATTCCTTTAGTCGGTGGTTTGCTCAGTAAAATTACACCTAATCCTGAAAAGGCTCAAGCTTTAGATTTATCAATTAAGTTAGTAGTTGAGTTGGTAGCTTTTTGTCAGATCAATGGCATTCCTGGTGATAGCATCGGCGATTTTGTGGGCGCACTAGGAGACTATAGCGGCGAATCCTTAATGCGGATGGCAGCTTTAGTTTGTGTTGATGGTTTAATTCCTCTCGGCCCAGATTTTATTCTCAAAGCTCAGTCAACCCTAAGTGGAATTGGTCCTAAAGATTTAGAATCTAACTCTACTTTCCAAGGCGTATCAGAATCTATTCCTGGCGGTAACTCCAAAGGAAAGCTAGATTTTATTGGTGAAAGTTTTGGTTCGGTAAAAGGCTGGATGACTGATTTTGTCAGCAGCAAAAATTTGTCTCCAGAAAAAGTTGTGAAAAACCTCCAGGGATTTTTAGAATTTTCTGATAATAAGCTAGATTATGTAGCTGCCTTTATCGATGTTTCCACTAATTATTATGAGCATACAGGAACCCAAACTCTTGCTAGGAGATTAATTGAGCGAGCTTTCGATGAAATCTAGCTGAACTTAAGCATAATGCTTCCGCATGACAAGACAGTTACGGTGGTTGGGTAGATTGAGGTATTGCAGCTCATCAGTTAGTTTTTTAATAAACTGTAAACCTCTTCCTCCTTCTTTTTCCATCAAGCCAGCTTCTCTTTCACTCTTACGTAGTTTTTCCTTGATATCAAAAGGTTGTCCCTGATCCCAAATACGCATTTCCAAAAAGTTGGGTAACAACTTCACTTCTAGGTCAATGGGTGTAGTTTCGGGGAGATCTTGATGAGCATGGCGTACCGCATTGGTAAACGCCTCAACTAGTGCGACTTCGCACTGCCAGCCCATTTTTTGGGGAACGAGAGGAAAAACTAAGCCTTCAAACCACTGCAATACCTCTTTCAAAGCTTCCAGTTCAGTTTTAACCTGCAAATGATATTGTTTGACTTCTAAGTTCGATTTCATTGAACGCTGATGACTCTAAAGTCTGCCAAGTGTTAAGTGAATTTAGCTAGTAAGATAAAATGCTCAGTTTTGCTGTGGGATTAAAATCTAAATTATTGGCATCGAGCTAAACCCTAGCTAATGATCACAATAGATTGATACCAACTAAATAAATTATAACTATTATTATTAATAGTATATATATTTACAGATTTTCTCAGCAATAACTGTTAGGAGATAACCCTAAACTAGGGGCTGTTTTTGTAAGTGTCAACTATATTATTTATCTTAAACTTATGGCGTTTCAACTTGTAAATAAATCTTATTTTTAGTTTACATTTGGATTTTAGTTAGAGGTGTGCTTCAGCTTCAGCTAAAATTACTGTTGGTCACTGGAGAGGCAATTATTAATGATAATCATGTTTGGGTTTATTAATTTCAATAAACCTGCTGGGTTTACCTCTCATGACTGTATTGCTAAGTTACGTAAACTTTTAAACACCCGCAAAATTGGTCATGGGGGTACGCTTGACCCCTCAGCAACAGGAGTGCTGCCTATCGCCGTGGGTAAAGCTACTCGTTTGTTACAGTTTTTACCTACTGCCAAAGCCTATCGTGCCTGTATTCGTCTAGGGATCACAACTACTACCGACGATCTAGAGGGAGAAGTAATTCAGCAAGTCGATCGCTTTGACATAGACCAAGAACAAATTATTGAGCGCTTGCAAGGTTTTATTGGCACAATCGAGCAAGTTCCGCCAATTTACAGCGCCATTAAGCAAGAAGGAAGAAAACTTTATGATTTGGCTCGTAAAGGAGAGGAAATAACCGTAAAATCACGAAACATAACGATTAGTGACTTAAAACTGCTCAAGATTACTCATCAAGATTTTTGTGAATTAGAGATAGAGATCCACTGTGGCCCTGGTACTTATATTAGGGCGATCGCTCGTGATTTGGGAACACAATTAGGAGTTGGAGGGACTTTAGCAAATTTGGTGCGGATTCAAAGCTGTGGAATGTTCCTCGAAGATAGTCTGACCTTTGCCGATCTTGAACATAAACTAAATCAGCAAACCCTTGAATTCATTAAACCTAACCTACTTTTAAACCATTTAGACGCTTTTGTTCTTTCTGTGGATGATTCTAAGCGTTGGTGTCAGGGGCAACTGATAGATTTAAATCAGGCTCTTGGCAGCAGCAAGGTGATATCTGTATTCACTCCAGAACATTATCTTCTCACCTATGGAGCAGAGCAAACTTTCTTAGGAATAAGTGTTTTATATGAACGTGACGAAATACTTAAACTTAAGCCAAAAATAGTTTTGGTCTAATAACTCTAGCTCAAATCTATTTGTCTACAGAGAGACACAGTGTTTTTGCCCTGGGTGAAATAGCTTGGCTTAAATTCGTACCTGATAATACAGCTTCTTCTAAGTTGGCGCTACTTAAGTTGGCTTTGGTTAGGTTAGCTCCAGTAAGTATAGCTCCCCTCAGATTAGCTCCCTGCAAATTTGCCGAACTTAAATCCGCATAGCTTAGATTTGCCCATGATAAATCTGCTCCCTGCAAGTCAGCATCCGCTAAACAAGCAAGACGCATCTGTGCGTCACGGAACATTGATTGACGTAAATTAGCTTGGCTTAAATTAGCGCGGATCAAAAAAGCAGCATTACATTTGGCTTGCTCTAGATTTGCCCGCTGAAAATCTGTTCTCCACAGCATGGTTTTAAATAGATTAGCTTCCGCTAAGTCAGCCCTGCTTAATACAGTACGGCTCAGATTAATTTCCGCTAAATTAGCACGCCACAGTTTAACCCCCGCTAAATTGAAATCATTTAGGGAGGCTTGGGTTAAGCTAACCTGAGAAAAATCGCGCTTGCCCATTTTATACTCACTTATAAGCTGGGCAACATCAATTCTTTTGGTCTTAAATTTATGGGTATTTGAATAAAACACTTAGTTTTAAACTATTAAGCCTTATTGATTACAAAACGATTGCTAACTAGTCTCTAACTAACTACAGCAGCAGTAGAGATAGAAGCGATAACGACTAATAAAGCGATCGCTCCCCAGATCACATACCCACGTTTGTCTTGGGAGGAAGGAGCGTCAGCGTAATACATAGCTGGTTCTTTGGCAAAGTTGTTAATAATTCCGTTTTCGTCAGAGATAGTAGTCATGATGTTTAACTGTGTTAATTAACTTATGTAAATAACATTAACACATATGTAACGATATATTACTAAATGTTGACATATTTAACTAGAACTTAAGATTTCGCAGTGGTCTATGAATTCTCAGAATTGGCGATCGCAATTAGTCAAGATAAATTTAATCAACAGCCCACCCCAATTTTTTTCTTTAGTCATTTATACTCATTGACGACCAAAAAACAGATCTAAAGCCACTATAGATTTGGTGGAATTACGAGTGATTGCGATCTAGGTAAAGATTTACTAAGATATGCTTCAGTTTGGGAATTTTCTGCTGAGTAATCGGCTAAAACGGTCTGTTGAAAAAATAAATATTTAAGAAATCAGTTTTGAATAAATATATTGACGGAGCAGTCATGTTAACTAGTGTTTGCTCTTTGGGACTAACAACCATTTCGATCGCCGAAAGCAAAATTTATGAACCATCAAATAATGTAGTTAAAGACTTACAGCTAGAGAGATTAGACCATTCTTTGCGGGTTAATCTCAAAAAAACAGAAAGCTATATTGCACCCACTCCAATTAAGGCTCAGCCCAAACCAATACCTAAAGTTGCCATCAACTTGATCAAGGAGTTTGAAGGATTTAAAGACTACGCATACATTGATACTGATGGCACTCCTGTAATCGGCTATGGTTTATCCCGAATTGGTGGTATACCCGTACAGATTGGCGATCGCATTTCCACCACCCAGGCTGATGCAGCTTTAAATACTCACATCAGGGAAATTCACCGAGAATTAGAGCCAATAGTACAAGTTGATTTAAGCGATCGCCAATTAAGTGCGTTAACTTCTATTGCTTTTAATGTTGGCGTAGAGAGCATCAAAAATAGTACTTTGGTGCAAAAAATTAATGCCCAAGATTATGCAGGTGCAGCCGATGAGTTTCTGCGTTGGGATAAAGCTAATCTCCAGGGCGCGTTAGTCCAAATGCCAGGATTAACCAGAAGAAGAGCCGCCGAAAGACAGCTATTTTTAAGTGGTAGCCAGAGTTCTTAAGGATTTAGCTAGCTTAGAGCTTGATCGACAGTAGCGTAATGACACCATACATGTATATCTTGGGACATAAGTTATTGCTCAATATGTTTATATACTTTCTGATGGGTCATAAATTAAATGGTAGATATAGCACCTCAAATCAATCGTATTGATGGTCGTCTTTGGCAACGGTTTATTAAAGTAGCCTTACCCTATTGGTATCCCAGTAAAAAGAAGGCGGGAACTTTTTTTTTAATGTTGCTACTGTTGTTGATTTTTCTATTTGCAGCACTGTTTATGGCGATCGCTGGAACTCTCTGGTTAGGACAGCAATTATTCCCTCAATTTACCAACGAAGCTGCTGCTGGCTTGATCGGCATGAGGAAACAGATCTTTGCTAATTCAACCGCACAAGGGATTCTAGCTCTTGCTCTCATCCTTCCTACAGCAGTATTTGCCTGGAAATTTCCCCGCTGGCAAGGACGGGTTAAACAGTGGGGGTTATTGTCGGCACTTTTGCTGTTTTCTATTATGGTTAGCGGTTTAAACGTGGTAATTTCCTTTACGATCCGCTTTATTGAGACTGCCTTAGTAGATAAAGATGAATCGACGTTTTGGCTGTTTTTATGGGTCTATGGCGGAGTATTTGTTGTTGGTACAGCGATCGTGGTGATCTATAGCTATTGTCAGAAATTATTAGGAGTTTACTGGCGAGAATGGTTAACTCAAAATATTCTTCAGCGGTACTTAGAAAATAGGGCTTACTATCAAATCAATGCTCAAAAGCAAATTGATAACCCAGATCAGCGTATTGCCGAAGATATTCAATCTTTTACTGGTACTAGCCTAACTTTATTGTTGAGTATCCTCGATTCAGTGATTACTCTAGTTTCCTTTGTGGGAGTTTTATGGGCTATATCTAGCAGTCTTTCTCTAGTCTTAGTCGGCTATGCCCTATTTGGGACTATTGTTACTGTCTTGTTGGGTAAAAGACTGATTGGGCTTAACTATAACCAACTCCAGCGAGAAGCTGATTTTCGCTATGGTTTGGTTCATTTGCGAGACAATGCTGAGTCGATCGCTTTTTATGGTGGAGAATCACAAGAATTGACCAGTGTTGGTCAAAGATTTGCGCGAGCAATTAGAAACTATCATGCTTTAATTGGTTGGCAAAGAAATCTTGAATTTTTTACTACGGGGCATAGTTATTTTGTACGTATTTTGCCTTATTTAGTGGTCGCACCACTTTTTCTAGCGGGACAAATTGATTTTGGCGCGATCGGTCAGGCTACTGTGGCATTTTTCCAAATTTTTGGCGCTTTGACCCTAATTATCGGTCAGTTTCAACTGCTGACTGCTTTTGCAGCGGGTATTAACCGAATTGCTATTTTAGATGAAACCCTGACAGATCTGGAAGAGGGAGCTGTCAGGGAGTCAGGAGCAACAAAGATTGGCGCAACTATCGATTCTCGGTTGGCATTGGAAGAGGTAACCTTGTTAACCCCCGATCATCAACAAACTCTCGTTGAAGATCTCTCTGTCGCTGTTGAACCACAGCAAAGTTTAGCTATTGTTGGCGAAAGCGGTGTGGGTAAAAGCTCTTTGTTAAGAGCGATCGCTGGATTGTGGAATATGGGTTCGGGCAACATTGTTCGACCAGCATCTGATTCTCTGCTCTTTCTGCCACAAAAACCCTATATGATCCTGGGGACATTAAGGCAACAGCTACTTTATCCCCATACCGACAGCCAGATCCCCGACGAGCAGCTAGAAGAAGCTCTAAGACAAGTCAACTTAGCAGATTTAACCGCAAAAGTAGGTGGACTAGATGTGGAATTGAGTTGGTCAGACGTTTTATCTTTGGGAGAACAACAAAGATTAGCCTTTGCCCGATTATTACTGACCAAACCTAGCTATGCAATTTTAGATGAAGCCACTTCAGCACTAGATGTACAAAATGAAAAACGGCTTTATCGAATGCTACAACAGTCCGACACGACCATTGTCAGTGTCGGTCATCGTCCCAGCCTATTACAATATCATCAAAAAGTACTTAAGCTTAGAGGTCAGTCACAATGGCAAGTATTATCGGTAGAAGATTACCTGGCAACTTTTAATGAACTAGATACTTAGCATCAGAGACATTGTGACTCTGCAAACATTAAGAAATATTGAATAAGCTACATCTCATAATTAGGTATCTAGGGAACTGCTTAAGCTCTTAGATACCTTTAATCATCTACGTAGATTTAGAGCCTTAAAATAAGCTTAAACTCTTGTTTTTGAGCAGGTTTATTGGGTTAACTTATCTTTGATGAACATTAGTATTAACAATCAGATTAAGCTCGGATAACTGTTGTACCGATTTTTGTTGACTAACCCTGAGCCAAAAAAATTGTGGTAACGTAATTAAAGTAAAGATAAGTAACAAAAATAAGAAAAAGTATACTTACACTAGCTCATACTCATTTAACCTGTGACATCTTCCTCAAGTTCCGATCGCCCATCAGCAAACCCTGTGACTATTCTCGATTTACCTCTACAACCAAGTCGAGGAAGTCAATCCTGGCGAGTATTTTTTGCATCTTCTTTTCTCGTTTCAGTTCCCGTATTTTTTCAAGCCCCTATCGTCAGGCTATTTCCTGAACTTAGTCTGGTACTAACCCTGTTTTGGGTTGGATTAGGTTTTTACCTCTATCAGCGCCCTCAAAATCGCTGGTGGGGAGATATTATTTTAGGCTTTAGCTGGAGTTGGTTAGCTGGCTCGATCTATTGGGGTTGGTTGAGATCTGAGCCTTTAATTCATATGCCGATTGAGGCGATTGGTTTGCCTTTTGCGCTGTGGTGTATTTGGCGAGGCTGGGGGAAAATTGGTAACTTCTTTTATCTCGGTTCACTGTTGGGTACGGCGATTACCGATCTCTATTTTTACTTGGTAGATGTAATTCCTTACTGGCGATCGCTAATGACGGTGGACATGAACCCTGCTTTAGCCTCGCCCATTTTAAAAGCAGCGCTAGGACAGGTGCAAACTGTTTGGGGCATCAGTTGGGCGATCGTCTTAGTAAATATCTTGTTAGGAGTTAGCTGGTGGGCATTAAAGAAAACCGAGCTACACTGGTGGGCATTCGCTGGAGCAGTTTTAAGCACAATTTTAGTTGACAGCTTGTTTTGGATTGTTGCCTACTTTGCTTAAAGGAATGTCCGTTGTTTTACTAATATAAAGGCTAAACCTAACCTAATTACGTCTAATGTGGATTAGCTTCGCAAATGAACGAAGCTAATCCTTTAGGAAATGAACTAATTCGTAGCTGTAAGCTATAAGCTATAAGCTTTTTTAAGAAAAAGCAATGGGTAGCTCCTTTGAGTTACGATGGCAAATATTAATAGCTAGAGACTTGGGTTATCTGGAAACTAGTAAATGTGAAATGTTTGAATCGAAGATTCTAAAAGTAAATCGAATGCTTGGGGGTTTACTTAAAAAGCTTAGAGCTAAAAATGAATCACTATAACGGAGTGTATCCTTTAGGATAATTTTTAATTCACATTAAACGTTAATTTTTATGGCTCAAAGTAATGATAGGATAACCTCATCTCGACTCCAAAACCTACAGCAAAATGAAACGCTCCTCTATATAGTTAAACGGCTATTCCAAGCTGCAATAACTTTGCTTTTGGCTTCGGCACTTTGTTTCCTCATCTCAGAAATTGCCCCTGGAGACTATTTAGATACCCTCAAGCAAGATCCCCAGATTACACCTGAGAGGATTGCCGCGTTGAGTGAGCAGTTTGGTTTAGACAAGCCTGCAATAGTACAGTATTTTCGGTGGCTATGGCGTATCTTGACTAGATTTGATTTTGGTCAAAGTTTTGTTTATTTTCGCTCCGTTTCGTCTTTGCTGATCGAACGAGTTCCTGCCACTCTGTTACTAGCGATCGCCTCAATTATTTTGACTTGGGCGATCGCTATTCCCTTGGGTATCTTAAGCGCAGTCAAGCAAAACAGCCGTATCGATCAGGTTTTGCGGATACTAAGCTATATAGGACAGGGTTTTCCCAGCTTTATTACTGCTTTAATCTTTCTCATCATTGCTCAGTTTTTGTCGCCTCTATTTCCCGTAGGCGGGATGACTAGTATCAACCACGATCAGCTATCTCTAATCGGCAAAATTCTGGATATTGCTTGGCATATGTTGTTGCCGACGATTGCCCTTAGTATTACTAGTTTTGCTGGATTACAGCGCTTAACTAGAGGTCAATTGCTAGATGTTTTGCGCCAAGAATATATTCAAACTGCGCGAGCGAAAGGTTTACCAGAAAATAAAGTAATTTATGTTCATGCACTGCGCAACGCCATTAATCCCCTAGTAACGTTATTGGGATTCGAGTTTGCTAGCCTGCTTGGAGGTTCATTTATTGCCGAATTTTTCTTTAATTGGCCAGGATTAGGTCGTTTAACTTTACAGGCGGTACAGGCTCAAGATAAATATCTGGTGATGGCAAGTCTAATGATGGGTGCAGCTATGCTAATTATCGGTAATCTACTGGCGGATTTACTCCTCAAAGCAGTAGACCCCAAAATAAAATTAGCAGATCTCAAATAGACCTTAGTTCGGTAAGCTGGTATCAGCTAAAAACTATAGAACGAAGCTCAATTAACCGCAAGACATAATTCCGTTCTATCCAGTTAAATAGACCAGAAGAGGAAGTAGTTATGTTATTACAAATCAATTACTTAATTCGTTCCAAGCAAGACGGCAAATACCTAGTAGCCCGAATGCCACAGCAAAGCGGGATCGAAGCCAGCTATCTTTTAGTCTTTCAACAAGACTACGATGCTATGAGCTATATCAATACTCATGGTCAAGAATTTAGCGATCGCCTTACCGTTGAAACCGCCTCCCCAATTCAACTAAAAGGACTGATGGAACGCTGGAAATATGCTGGCTTTGCGATCGTTAAAGATCCTTTATTGCCTGAGATCCAATTTGTTAGTTAGTAGTAGGTAGTGGGTAGTAGGTAGTAGGTAGTGGGTAGTAGGTAGTAGGTAGTGGGTAGTAGTTAGTGGGTAGTAGTTAGTGGGTAGTAGGTAGTGGGTAGTAGTTAGTAGGTAGTAGGTAGTAGGTAGTGGGTAGTAGGTAGTGGGTAGTAGTTAGTAGTTAGGAATTAGTCCTAAAGGATAAGCTTCGCCAGTAATCAGTAGTCATTTATCGGTAATTACTAAATATAGTGACAGCTTTACTCTAAACGATAGCAATTCGCGATAGATTGAAATATAGAGTAGCAAACTATACGAATTAACAAGATAAATGAGCAAAACCGTCGCTGAAGTCATGACTACTGATCTAGTCACAGTATCTCCTGAGACTTCTCTACAGGAGGCGATTCAAATTTTGGCAGAGCGAGAAATTAGTGGTCTACCTGTAGTTGATAATCAGGGAAAGTTGGTAGGAGTGATCTCAGAAACCGACCTAACCTGGCAAGCTACAGGAGTAGATACACCACCTTATGTAATGTTTCTGGATAGCGTAATCTACCTGCAAAATCCTGCTAAATACAATCAAGAAATACATAAAGCCTTGGGTCAGACAGTAAAAGATGCTATGAGCGATCGCCCAGCTACCGTTCAAGAGCATCAGCTAGTGCGAGAAGCTGCTCAAATTATGCACGAACATAAAGTGCGTCGTCTTCCTGTGCTGAACGATCGCTCGCAGCTAGTTGGGATGATCACTCAAGGAGACGTGATTAAGATGATGGCAGCCGAATAAGCTAGACAAATTGTTGAGCGATGATTTCGCTCAAATTTCAACAAAAAACTGTTTTGACAATTTTACAATCAACTTTAGTTTTCATCGATATTGATTAACCAATTTAAACATGAGCATCACACCAGAATCAGTCCAAGAGCTATTAAATTCTGAAGACTTTGGCGAGCGGATTCGAGGTTTAAATCAACTGCGCCAGATTGAACCCACAACTGCCTTCGCTCTTGTGCAGCCAATGATTACCGATAATAATACCCGCGTGCGCTATGCTGCGGTGAGTCAATTGGATACCCTTGGGGTGAGCGATCAAGATACTGCTTTAAAACTTTTGCGCGATCGCCTATTTAACGATCCAGAACCTGATGTTCAAGCAGCAGCAGCAGACGCGATTGGCGGTTTAAAGTTAACTGAAGCTTTTGAAGATTTAAACAATGTCTATCACAACACCACTGAATGGCTCGTGCAGTTTAGTATCATTGCTGCATTAGGCGAATTAGGAGAACCTAAAAGTTTTGCCCTGCTCAAAGAAGCTTTGCATTCTAATAATAATCTTTTACAGACCGCTGCAATCGGTTCGATGGGCGAATTGGGAGACCCTCAAGCTATTCCTCTGCTCAAAAACTTTGCCGAGCATGAAGACTGGCAAATACGTTTTCGGCTAGTACAGGCTCTAGGAAGATTAGGTGGTGAAGAAGCTAAAGCCATTATTACTAAGCTGGTAGACGACGAATCTGAACAAGTAGCTCAAGAAGCAAAAAATAATCTTTGAGCAAATTATTGAACCTGTTCATTTTAAGACAGGGTGATTAAAGTGTTATCTGTAGTAAGACTAAGTTGCCTAAATCTGCTAAATATGTTTCTTTAAGGTAAATTTTTGCCTAATTAAAGTTTAGAGTTTCAGTTAAGAGTTAAGATTTTGCTACTTGTTATCAGGATCTTTTGATCTGTGCAGCTAAGTAGCTAATTGTCGCCATCATGTTATCTAAACTTTTGAGTATTAGTTCTATATCTTTAACTATTTTAGTCTTTTCGTCTTTAATCTCTGCTCAACCAAATTTAATAGTGGCTCAGATCGATCAATCTGAGTTAAATAATTTGCTTCTGGCAGGCAATAAATACGTCGAATCACAAAATTATGACAAAGCTTTAGAAACCTACGCAAAAGCAGCGGACATTGACGACCAAAATTCCCAGATTTTTTCTGGTATTGGCTATGTGCAAACTCTGAAAAAAAATTATGCTGAAGCAGCAAAAGCTTATCAAAAAGCCGTTAAGTTATCTCCAAAAGACCCCAAACTTTATCACGCACTGGGTTTTTGTTTGGGTAATTTGGGCAAGAATTTAGCAGCAGCGGAAGCTTATGAGCAAGCCATCGCTCTTGAGCCAGATAATTTACAAAATCATTTGGGTTTGGGAGTGGTGCTAGTCAGAGCCGAAGAATACGATCGCGCTGTGGAGACTTACAAAAATATTATTACTCTAGCGCCTGATAACCAAGAGGCTAAAGATGCTTACAAAATTGCTTCACGGATTTTATTAGACCAACAAAAATATTCAGAAGCGATCGCTCTTTTAGAAGTAGCCGTAAAACAGCAGCCTTATGAATTAGATCTTAAGTTGCAGTTAGCCAAAGCTCTATTCAACCAGGGAGATATTACAGCAGGACTACAAACCCTAGAATTAGCCACGAAGGTTGCTCCCCAAAATCATCTTATTTATCTGCAAATCGGCAAGATTCTATATCAGCAGGGAGAATTAGACCGTGCTTTAGCCGAGTATCAGTGGGCAGCCAGACTCAAACCCGATGATCAATCGGCTATTGAGGGTACAGGATTAATTTATCTGGCACAAAAGAATTACTATCGGGCAATTATTGATTTTCGCCGTTTAACTGAACTTGTACCCAACAACCCGCGAGGCTATCACAACTTAGGTCTTGCCCTCAAAGGTAGAAACAGAGATGAAGAAGCGATCGCTGCTTTGCAACAGGCTTTGGAGCTATATAAAAATGATGGTAATCAAGAGCAGGCGAATCAAGTGACGAAGTTGATTGCAGAAATTAATCAAGGGTAGAGCAAAAAATCTTTTAACAGCTAAAAGCTTAGAGCCAAGAGCTACCCCTGTTAAGGTGAGCAAATGTACTAATAAAAAAATATTCATGAGAACATAAAACAAAGCATTTAGGGAATATTGCCTGATGATTAATACTATCTTCTCTGAATTTGTCCTCAAGGATACACTCAATGCGATATCCTCATTGGCTTAAGGACAAGAGTGCAAGCCCTAACCCTAAAGGGTATCGCTTCGCATATTAAAGAAACTCCAGTAACGGTAATAGTTAGAGGAATTATGGAGATAATTTTTGAACCGACCGCATTAAATGAATTGTTTGAAACTTATGCAGTCAAGCAATATACGAGAGAGTTGTTGAATTTCCTTCCTCAACTCAATTCTAGCGATTATTTTTAGTCGAAACTCTAGATTCAACCAAAAGTGGACTCATCTGACTCCTCCCGTGGAGACCCCCGCTAAAACCGAGGCGGGTGTATTGAGCGCAGCGAATACCGCCTCGGTTT
>NZ_PVWF01000002.1 GCF_003003995.1 Pleurocapsa sp. CCALA 161
GATACTCAGTATTTTTGCTTATTCTGAGTTTACATCTCAGCCTTTCTTTGTTTCTAATTTTTTCGTCGAACTCACGTTGCTTAATCTCCTTGTCGTACCACTGCCAGAATTCAACCTCAGATGTTAGAGTTTCTAGCTTTTCTTTTACCCTGCTAGCCTTTCTAACAGCGTCAATCATTCCATCAAGGCTAAACGTACAATTGCACTGATATTTGCTCCTAGACTTGTTAGGGGTCTTGAACTGGAGGTAGATGCTATTACCTCCCTTAGCCAGGGTTACTCCTCTAGGTGCTTGTTTTTTGTAGACTTCAAAGTCTTTTCGTAAAGTTTCGTAACCGATCTCGTGATTATAATCTTTGCTCACTTTTTGCTCACTTTGGCTGTAATGGTTAGTGAGTAAGTGTTTGAGACGACGTTACGTCGACAAGAAGAGTTCTTTCGCGGGTTCGAGTCCCGTCAGTCCCGTTAAAGATATATTAATAGCTTGCTCTTTAAAATGTAATAAATTAGGTTTCTACATTTTGACCTGATCAATAACCCTTTCTTCTCCTGAGGGTTCAATCAACACCAACGACAGTTCTTGGTCAGCATCGCCTTTAAGGTAGATTTCTCCCGCCGATTCACCACCTAAATCTACCTTCCCGATTAACTGCTTATTGTTTAAATCATAATTAAATTCAAAATAACTATTTTGAATGATGCCATCGATAATATTGTCATAACTAGCTATCAATTTCCCCTCAGGATTGTAAAAGCTAACCCTAATTGAATCTACTAGACTTGCTTCTTTTCCGTGTTCGGTGATTGGACTTTGTCCACGCTTCGCGATTACCCAAAGGGTACGCTTGGCGATCGCATCTATGTTTTTAGTCTCATCATAATTAAAGCTGGTTTCTATTCGATATCCTTGAGAACTGTTGAGTTGAAAATTCTCAGTTGTAGCAGCAGCAGGAATAACTTCGAGCAAATTGATTAAAGCGATCGCCAAAATAGCAATTAATTTAACAGAAAAGTTTTGATAATTGACCACACTAAGGACTATAAAAATAAATTCACTTTTTGAGCTAATCAAAATATAGCTAAAGACGGAACATTCGTGACATCAGCTCGATATATATTAATATATATTAAGCACAAACTTGTCTAGCTTGACAGATGTGTCTTTTTATTAGTTCAGTCAAAGAGGTTAAACCCCAATTATGTCTGCGGAAACCACAAATCTTACTCTACAGTCCTTAGCGATTGACTTTTTTCAGAAGTCAGCAGGTAGCTGGAATTCTCAAAGAAGATATTACACCCTCAACAAAGATGTCGAACCTCAAGAAGTTGAAAGTGTACTCAAGATCTCATTTTTGTCTCAAGGTGCAGCAGAATTAATTGAACTAGCACAAGCTCATCAATTAGAAGATTTAGCAGCCTTAGTTTGTGGTACAAAAGTCACTTGGGAAAGCAACTACACAAACCAAAACCGTAAACCCGTAGTTGGTTCAACTGTTTTTGGGATTAAAGGCAATATTCTCTATCGCGATCGCGGATTTGCTACACCTAAACCAGTAATTGCAATTTGTGCTTTTCCTAATGCCGAAACTATGAATTTACGGACTGAATATAATGCCAACGTTTTTGAAGAAGAGATAAAATTAATTGGCAACAAGTATCGCACCAGACAAACAGTTATTTCTCGTGCAGGAGAAGAAATTACCATCGGTCAATATTTAGAAAAGCGAATCTAGTTTAAGTTAACTATGAAAATCAAAATCTTAACGAGGATCTTAGATTTGCGATCGCGATTAGCTCAAAGATAAATTGCCATAACTATCGATTCTGAATCATCAGTGCCTTAGCCCTGTATTTCTATTAAACTGTAAAGAAATATAGGGTAATAACCATCAAATTCGGTGATTTTGAGGCAAAGTATCAAACAAAAGCTGATGGTAGCTATCGGGATAGTCGCTGCTCTATTTCCGACAGCAGCGATGCCAGCAGAAAGAATCACTTTCAATATAGCTCCTTTTGGTCAGTTTCAAATTAAAGTAAAAGATCTCGAAGCTTTTATAGCTACTGGGTCAAGCACCGCTGAATTAGATTATTACCTTCACCGTCTACCACCGCAACAGGTAGCTAAACTACCGCAGTTATTATCCACTCCTCTAAAATTAAAGCCATTAGCGATCGCGAAATTTAGTAATTCTACCGTTGGAGAGGTTACACTCAAAAACTTGGGCAAGGGGATAAGAAGCTCAACCAATCGCAATGGTTTTTACGCTCTTAGAGGAGCGATGATTGCAGCCGCTTTTGATGATCAGGGATTGAGTATAATCAATCTGTTACACCACTATCCTTTAAAAACAGTTCATTTAGATCTAGAAATAATCAATCAATATTTCGAACAGTCAACACAACTTGCCAAAAACCGAAAAGTAATTGAGCGCACCTGGTTTGTCGGTCATCAACCTCAAAATCAGGCATTAGGCGATCGCATTGAGCGAGAATCAGATCTGAAAATCCCTGGGCAATATTCTTGGCAGAAACGGACTCTCTCTTACAAAAATCCTCATCGTCACCAAACAGGTTTGTTCGATCTTTACCAGCCAAAAATTAAGCGCTCTGTTCCTGTAATTGCCATTTCTCACGGTATGGCTTCGAGCAGACAAACCTTCGCTTATTTGGCAAAACATCTAGCCTCTCACGGTTTCGCAGTTGCCGTAATTGAACACGATGACATGAGTTTGGCTAAGTTTGATCGTTTTCTTTCAGGTACAGAATCATTCCCCGAAGCTAACAATTTGATCGATCAGCCTTTGGATATTAGTTCCGTTCTAGATCGCTTGAAATCAGAACCATATCTTGACTTAAAGCGAGTCGGAATTGTCGGTCAGTCTTTTGGTGGCTATAGTGCGTTGGCATTATCGGGAGGGAAATTAATCCCAGAAGTAAGCGCTAAAGAGTGTCAGACCCAAAGCTATTCAGATATTTTGCTTGATTTATCATCTTTAGCTAAATGTACCTTTAATCAACTCCATCAATCTCAGGTACAGCTACGAGATCCTCGCGTCAAAGCCGTAATTGCCATCAACCCTATGGCGAAAATTTTTGGATCGGCGGGGATGAGTGAGATTGACATCCCAACCATGATTATTGGAGGTAGCAATGATCGAATTATGCCCCCCTTTACCGAGCAAATTGAACCTTTTTCCTGGCTGAAAGAAAAGGAAAAATATTTGGTTTTGATTAAGCCAGCAACTCACTTTAGCTTTTTACAAGAAGGTTTAGGAATTTTGCCTGTCCCTGATGATGTAGTAGGGCCTCGTCCTATTTATGCTTATCCTGCTTTAAAGACTCTAAGCACTGCTTTTTTTGAGGTCTACCTAGCCCAACAGACTAAATATCAAACATATTTACATAACAATACGCAATTAAATAATAATGCCTTTGAACTTTCAATTATTCGTAGCTTAGATCAGACTGAGTTAGAAAAATTTAAGCAGTAATTATACTAAATCCGCTCGACAAAGGTAATGTTTGATTTCTGCGTAAAAATTTGATGATGAAATCAGAATAACTAATATTTGCGAAGCTTATCCTTTAGGACTCGTTACTTGAGACCGAAGGGAATCCTTTAGGGCTACTTGTTACTCAATTTTTTAAGTAACCTATATAAACGGATTTAGTATTACTGAGCATTCAAGGCAGAAGTATTTTCTGCACGAATATTAAATATATTGGCAGCAGCTCGATTATTCTGCGGATTATTTGACCAAGATTTCTGTAGCTGGAATAAACTCTTGACATTGACATGTATATCATCGGCAGGAAAATTGTACATTGCCTCCAATATTGTCCAGCCATCAGATTGACTTGGTACATCCGCTGTTGCCATCAAAGTTGAACGAATTGCTACAGATCCATTCTGTTGAGGATGAGCTTTAATGACTGTACCTAACTCTTGTAGAAACTGCTGACCTTCTGAAGTACTAGCAAATTTATTCACATCCAGGCGATCGCATTCAAAACGGCTGTTGAGCCAAGATCTTAATTGAGTTAGGGTTTGGCGATCGGCAAAAGTAGAATATACTCGAAACTCAGGGGTAATTTCACCCGTAGCAGCAAACTTTTCTAATGAATCTACGGAAACTTTTCCTCTTAAAAAACCATAAGTTAGTTTGACCTTTTCCGCACCCAAAGCGCTTTGAGATTCCATCCCCAATCCCGATAATCCGATGCCTACAATAATTAAACAGCGGAAAATAAACCCCGATCTGGTAGTCTTGATCATGTTCATCAAAAATAATTAACTAAATTTATCTTTATTAGTAGTATTTAGTCGCTACATTAAGTTACTAAGTTCCCTTATACTCAGAAAAAAAGTAAGGAATCAAATTCTCTTAAACTCCTAAAAACTTTGATAGTCGGCAAAAATCTATCTCAAGCAAGATAATATGAATGAGTCTGAACAATTGCGTACTTTAGCTGTAGATATTGGTGGTAGCGGGATTAAGGTCATGGTACTAGATACTGAGGGTAATCCCCTAAGCGATCGCCAACGCCTCAAAACACCTAACCCTGCCACACCAGAAAAAGTAATTGACGTAATTTTAACTCTGGCAAAAGAACAGGAATATGACCGTATTTCCGTGGGTTTTCCTGGGGTGGTGCAAAATGGAGTCATCAAAACCGCAGTTAACCTCCATGATGATTGGCTGCAATATGACCTAGCCACTAGCCTCAGTCAATTGTTATCTAGACCAGTCAAAGTAGCCAATGATGCGGATATTCAGGGACTTGGAGCAATTTCAGGAAATGGAGTCGAGTTAGTTATTACTTTAGGGACAGGATTTGGTTCAGCTTTATTTGTGCAGGGAAAATTAGTCCCTAACTTAGAAATGGGACATCATCCATTTCGTAAGCGAGAAACCTATGAAGAACAGTTGGGTAGAGCAGCTTTAGACAAACATGGAGCTAGAAAATGGAATCTGCGCTTAGAAAAAGCGATCGCTTGTTTAGATCATTTATTTAACTACGACACACTCTATATTGGTGGTGGAGAAACCAAACAAATCAAGCTAGATTTACCTGCCAGCGCCAAAATTATTCCTAACGTTACGGGGTTATTAGGAGGCATAAAATTGTGGACAAACTGAGTGATTATCAATTAAACCGCATCTTAAGTTTAAATAAGTAGAGAGCTTGAGCGACAATTATCTGTCAGATCAAACTCTCACTATGTTCAGAATTTAGAGAATTTATAAGTGCAATTCATGACTTAAGACAGTCAAGATAAGACAGCTTTACATGATACCTAGCTGACCCAGGATGCCTTTACCAGTGAAGTATTCCACTACCATAGCCGCAACGAAACCGATCATCGCCAAACGACCATTCCAGTCTTCTGCAAATTTAGTAAAGCCAAATTTATTTTCTGATTTCATTAGTTTTTACCATTATTGATTGTGTATTTATATATTAACTTATTTGAATTTTTGTTAATGTAATTTGACATACAAAACAATCATAAAAGTTAAAAAAACTGGATAATTTAGTTAAATATACTGAGATAGGGCGATAAGCTTCTCTTTCCTTCAGTACGCCAATTTATCAAAATATTGCAAAACCTTGTTAATATTTAATATCTTCTATCTCTTGATAAATCCCTAATGACTTTTTCGTGATACCAGAGATAGCTTCTGCCAGGATTATTTTTACACGCAGATCTCAATAGTCTTAAGGCTGCTTGGCGATCGCCACCTAACATAGTTAAAAGTTGTTGATCTAGACTTTTATCTAATTTAGTTCTTGGCTGAAATCTTGGTTGTTGTTTAATTTGTTGACATAACACGTATGTTAGAAACAGTAAAACTGCTACGAAAACAAAAATAAAAACGTTAATCATTATTAATAAAATAAGCTTAAAAATAGATAATTCTATTCTTCCCACAGCTAACTGATAGTTTATCTTGCTCAAATATAAATCTTGATTCAAAATGTCATAAGTTCGTCATTGTCTTGACACATTTAATTGTTAGCTTATGTATATTCAACTTTTCATTAATAGGCTGATGCTTACACTATTCAAACCCCAAACTTTATTTGCCGCTTCAGCAAAACCAGAAGAAAGCACTAATAAAAATTGCAGTTTAGCTGAAAATAGTTGCAACGAGACTCGCGCCGTCGTTGTCTTTTCTCATCATCGAGATTTAAAAGTAGCCTTAGATGAACTGCATCATGCAGGCTTTTCTGACGATTGGATTACTTTAATGACCCGCAATACCAAACATTGTTGGTGGTGTTCTCAATTAATTGCCAATAATTATTTTGAGGCTAAATTTAATTTTAGCCAAGCTGCTCATGAATTTTTCTGGCAACTATTTCAACGTGGAAAATATTTAGTTTTAATCTCAGGTGATGATCCTGATGTTAATGCTGTCAGTAAAATTATGTCTCGTCGTCAACATCGTGCAAGAGTTTGGCGCTTTGAGTAATTTCTCAAGCAATCGAAATAAAATAATCAATAATTTAAAATTTAACTGGATTTTTAGATCTCAGCCACTGCTCCAGGTAAAATAGAAAGTAGTGCCTTGATTTAACTTTGACTCTAGCCAGACTTTCCCTCCCTGATGTTCGACAATTTTCTTGACGATTGATAAGCCAATCCCAGTGTTTTCTTTAGTATCTTTGACAGATAAAGTTTTAAAGATAGTAAATATTTTTGCTTGGTCTTCTGGGGCAATACCTAAACCATCGTCTGACACTGCAAACTGATAGTATTTTCCTTGTTCAATAGCAGAAATCTGAATAATGCCATCATCGCGGTGGTGATGTTTGATGCCATTACTAATTAGATTGCTAAATACTTGCTGTAGGGGTAGCGCTTCTGTCTGTAGAACTGGCATCTTACTAGAAATATCGATTTTAAAATTAGGCGGTGGTGCTAAAGAATCAATGATTTCATCTAATAATTTTTGTACGTCAACAGTAGTTTTTGCTTCTTGAGATTTATCAGCGCGAGAATATGCTAAAAGCCCGTCAATAAAGTTATTCATCCGTTGCACGCGGTTACGTAGCAGACTCATATTCTGGCTAGTATCTGGATCTAACTTGCCTTCTAGATCTTCTTCAATCCATTCAGATAAATTAGTAATTCCTCGTAAAGGCGCTTTAAGGTCGTGAGAAACTATATAAGTAAACTGGTCTAGTTCTTGATTACGCTCTTCTAAAAGTTGATTGACAAGATTTAAATTCTGGTTAATTTTCTCTAGTTTTTTGGCTTTGAATTCTAACTTTTCTTCAGATTGTAGATAGAGTTTAATTGCCAATCCATAGCCGAGGATAATACTAAAGATGCTGATGCCCAATGCAACATTCCTAATTGTCTCAATCTGAGCCAACTTCTGTTGACGAAGATTAAACAACCGCCATTCTTCGTCGCTAAAAGTTTCAATGGACTGGCGTATGCGATCCATTTCTATCCTACCCTTAGTCAAAAGTTGAGTTAACTGCGAAGATCTGATGACATTTGAATCTGGTTGGGTTTGTAGCTGATTTAAAATCTGCACCAACAAACTGAGCCTGGTTTTAATTTGCTCTTCAGTTTGCTTGAGATGTAGTTGCTGTGAGGGATTATCGGCAGTGAGTTCTTTGATTGCGCTTAGAAGAACGGGTATTTCTGTCTGTGCTTCCAGATATGGCTCTAAAAATTCCGATTTTCTGGTGATAGCATAGCCACGAATTCCCGTTTCTGCATCCACTATATTTTTCATTAGCAAAGTTGTTTCGCGAAGGACCTTTTCAGTATGGCTAACCCACTGCTGCGCTTCGCTTTTAGCCTCATAGGACCAAATCCAGGTGGCGATCGCTGGTATAAAAGAAATTATCGGAACAGCCAGAATCATCGCCCCACGGTAAATTACTGGTAAGTTAGACCACAATTGATTTAGCCCTCTCTAGGAATCGATATCAAGCTAATTATAGCTATCCCTAATTATTCAATTTATATATCATTTTTAAGCCAGCCCAAACGCCAAAAATAGATGATTAGACTTAAGGCGATCGCCAGCATAATCCCAATACAGAGAGGATATCCCCAATAGAAGTTAAGTTCTGGCATATTCCAAGGAGAAACCTGAGTATTAAAGTTCATGCCATAAATCCCTGCTACAAAGGTTAAAGGAATAAAAACGGTGGAAATTACCGCCAGCAGCTTCATCACTTGATTCATTTTATTGCTCACCGCCGAAAGATAAACATCCATTAACCCCGATGCTAGTTCACGATAAATTTCCAGAGTATCAATGATTTGGACGGTGTGGTCATAGCAGTCTTTGAAATAGCGTAAGACATGATCGCTAATTAAAGGATGACCATCCCTAATCAAAAGATTTAAGATATCTCTTTGTGGCCAAACAGCACGGCGCAAAGATAAAAGCTCACGCTTAATTTGATGAATCTTGCCCAAAGTGGCGTGGGTAGGCTGGGTTAAAACCAATTCCTCTAATTCCTCAATTTTTTCACCATATACTTCTAAAACTGGAAAATAACTATCAATCACCGCATCCCAAAGAGCATAGGTGAGATAGTCGGCTTGCTGCTGGCGAATAATGCCTTGATTTTTGGCTAGGCGATCGCGCACTGGAGTAAAACAGTCTTGATGGGGTTCTTCCTGGACGGTTAATAGATAATTTTGACCCAAAATAAAACTAACTTGCTCTAACCAAACTCCTTTGGCATCTAAATTAACCATCTGAGTAATGACCACTAACTGGTTTTGATAATCTTCTAGCTTAGGACGTTGAGGAACATTGACAATGTTCTCGAGCAAGACAGGATGTAGATTGAACACTTCTCCTAGCTTCTCTAAAATCAAGCGATCGCCTAATCCTCCTACATCTACCCAAGATATTGACTCAGTGGTGAGATAATTGAGACATTCTTCTGGAGTCAGATTCCTGGCATAGTGATGACGTTCCTGGTTGTAGTCAATTAAAGTAATTTCTGATGGTTTTGCTTGAGCAGAGATCGCTATAGTACCTGGCATACTGCCTGGTTGATTGTAAGCGTAATTCAAGGGCATTGAGCGCTGGGAGTCACTACTTTGAGGAGAAGAATCAGTCTTGGCAATCATAAATTAAGTAGTCATCAGTTGTACATTAATCAATTCTCTCTCGAGCTACTCTTTTTTAGGCAAACTATACTCAATTTAATTTCTGCTGTTATAAATGATTAATTTGCATACTTATCATTTAGCCATATGAAATGTTACACTTGGTTAGTTTGCATTTTTTAATTTATTAATTCGTATTCTACAAAACTCTAATTATTTTTTAATTTATGGAAAATATTACCACTACTTCAACTGTAGACTCATCTGATTTAGCTGTAAGCAATAATCTTTTGGATTTAACAGCCTTTACTCAAGCTCTAGATACTCTACGCAATCAATCTGATTCATTGCGCCAATCTTATGCAACAGCAAAGCCTTATCCCCATGTGGTAATTGATGATCTGTTTCAGCCTGAATTACTTGATCGTTTGCTAGCAGATTTTCCTAAACCTGACAGTAGAGATTGGTTACTCTGGGACACACGCAATGAATTAAAAAGTACTTCACGAGGTATTGACGGACTATCAACCTTTACGCAAATGTTTTCTCTGTGGCTTAATTCAGTAGATGTAGTCAAGACAATTGAATCTATTGTAGGCATAAACAACCTAGTGGGAGATCCCACCTTCCACGGTGCAGGATTACACGAAATGCATCGAGATGGTTGGCTAGCAATGCACGCCGACTATACCAGGCACTTCAGTATGCCTCTGATGCGTCGTATCAACGTCTTGATTTATCTCAACCGAGATTGGGATGCTAGCTGGGGAGGAGAACTAGCGCTGCAAGATGCCACTGACGAGAACAGTCGAGTTAGTTATCCTTGTTACTTCAACCGCACGATTATTTTTCCTACTACCGCCAAAACTTTTCATGGCGTTCCTACCCACCTATCTTGTCCAGCAGATCGTAGTCGTAAACTACTTTCTATTTACTATTGGAGTCCTATCCCCATGCCTTTATGGTCAAAAGTTGGTACTCCTTTACTCTGGGCCTCAGATAATAAAAACAAACTCAAAAGATTGATGAAAGGAGTTTGAGTTTTGTAGAGGCGATTCACGCGATGGGAAGCTATAGCCGTACAAAATTAGCGATAGACAATTAGGTAGTAGGTAGTAGGTAGTAGGTAGTAGGTAGTAGGTAGTAGGTAGTAGGTAGTAGGTAGTAGGTAGTAGGTAAAAAACTCATTACTCATTACTCTAAGCTTGCTCACCTGTAATTCCCCCTTTCCGAAGATTTCAAACCTGCTGCTCTATCGCTGCCTTATACAGTTTTTGAATTTTTCGTAAGATCCGATCCCAGATTGAGTTTTTGCAGTCTGGATTGGCAGGATCGCAACTTTGAATAGCTTCCACTAGTTTTGCTTCCCTTATGTCCACATACCCATCGCTGTAGACTAAAGCACTGATCTTTTCTAAAAGCTGATGATATTCTTCGACCGAGTGATTTTCACCAAAATATTCTTCAAGCCATTGATAACATTCAACAGCTTGAACTGGTTTTAATTCTGACAGTAGAGGTTTAATTTCTGGATCGTTAGCCAATTGAAAATCCTGGGCTACACGGCGCAGGTAAGCTCTTTCTTCTGGTTGAATTACCCCGTCAATCCAAGCAGCAGCAATAATAATTTTGAGAATTTGCTTCATTTTTCTTGTTTCACCCATCTCACCTATCTCGTACTAATCTCACCATAAAAAATCCATCCATATCAGATCGGTGAGGATAAACTTTAATCCAGCCTTCAGAGGTTATCCAATTCTGGGCGATCGCATTAATCGCCTGATGAGGATCTACACTCCAATTTGAATTATTTGTCAAAAACGATTGTATTACTTTTTCATTTTCTAAAACATTAAGAGTGCAGGTAGCATAAACTAACACACCTTTTGGTTTAACCCATTGTGCTGTCTTTTGGATCAGTCCCTTTTGGAGCTCAAAAAGTTCCTTAACAGCTTGAGATGTTTGTCGCCAGCGAAGATCGGGACGTTTGTGTAGCGTACCCAAACCCGAACAGGGTGCATCTAGCAAGACTCGATCAGCAATATTCTCAAAGTGCTCAAATTCCCGACTATCCCCCACTTCGATTTGAATTGAGTTTAACTGCAACCTAGCTGCATTTTCTCTAACTTTTTTTAAGCGTTTAGTTGCGCGATCGCAAGCAATTATTCGACCATTATCCTGCATTAATTCGGCTATATGAGCAGTTTTACCGCCTGGAGCAGCACAGGCATCAATTATCGTTTCCCCAGGCTGTGGGTCGAGCAAATGCGTCACTAACTGAGCGCTAGCATCTTGAATCATCCACCATCCCTGTTTATAGCCAGGTAGATCAGTAATTGCCCCTGCATTGTCGAGTCGTAATCCTTGAGGTAAGTTGGAGATGCGCTCAACAGATCTACCTTCATCTTTTAAAGCATTTTCTACCTGTTCCAGCGAAGCTTTAAGCAGATTAACTCGTAAATCTAGTTTGGGCGATCGATTAAACCAAGCTAGTAGTTGGTCTACCTCTTCAATGGGTAGCTGTTCTAACCATGTCTCGATCATCCAATTAGGAAAACTGTGCTTGATGCCTAGGTTGAGAATGGGAGTGGTTGGTAGCTGCAAAGGATCGCCTAATTGTGCCTGACGGATATAGCTGCGTAACAGCCCATTGACAACACCTCCTAGTTTAGAAATTCCCTGATCTTTTGCTAATTCTACGCTGGTATTAACTGCTGCTGAAGCGGGAATGCGATCAAGATAGCGCAACTGATATAAACCTATGTGCAAAATAATGCGTAAATCTGGAGGTTGCTGCGCTGCTTTTTTTTTGCCTAATAAATCAATTAAACTATCTAAAGTACGCTGACGGCGCACAATACCATAGACTAATTCACAGGCAAAATTACGGTCTGTCTGACTAATTTCAACCGTTTTATCCACAGACTTCAAAACGCGGTTGAGCGCTATATCCGTATAGGCTTTTTGTTGATAAACATTTTGTAGGGCGAGGAAAGCCAAGGATCGAGAATTGGGAAGAGATACCATGCACAAAAGAGAAGATTGCTCTATTGATCTTACAGTGACCATCGCCAAGTTAGGATTAATGTTTGTTTTGGCGATCGCATCCCCTGCTCGTATCTCCAATACCAAATCCGCTCTGCAAAGGTAATGTTTAATTTCTGCGTAAAAATTTGGCTATGAAATCAGAATAACTAAATACTTGCTACTTGCTACTCAATTTTTTAAGCAACCTATATGAAACAAATTTAGTATAACTTGACTCTTGATTCCCATAAAATCTTCACTGATAAATTCTCCCCCGCCACTTAGTCGGTTTTTTGAGAGAAGATAACAAGATCCGCAAGACTGCTAGTTGATCTGCCAAAGGAGATAACCAGAAAAACAAAGAAGAGCCTGAATAGGAAGAAGCGATCGCAATTAACATTCCGCAACGTAATAAAAACAGAAAAGCGTTTAAACTAAATAAGATAAATATGCTGGGATAATTATTGCCTGAATACAGCAAATAGCTACTTAACAATAAACAAGGTAAGGGTAAAGCCTGAACACAGAGCAAAAATAAAACATCCCCCCAGATTTGAGCAGGATTAGCTGCATCTTTGAGATCGAGCGATCGCCCCCATTCATTCCAGGTTTCTTTCGCCCCCTCATACATTCTGACCTTGATTACCTTTGATCCATCAAAAAAACCCACCTTATAGCCCGCAGCAGCAATATTGCGAGCCAAGGTAACATCATCGCAAAATGAACCCGCAGCGGAAGTATAACCATTAAGCTGTTCTAACACTTGGCGGCGACATAAAAAACACTGCCCATTTGCCATTACTCGACTCGAATTAACCGCATCTACTCCTGCCGAGTCGAAGCGAAATAGCAAAGTCATGAGTAAGGCAGGTTGTAGACACCATTCTCCAGGATTTTGCAGGATAAACTGGGGCGCCAAGGACACCATGTCATAACCTTCTACTGCCGCTACTCTAATCAAACTAGCAATCAAGCCAGGCTGGGGTTCAGTATCCGCATCAATCCCTAAAAACCACTGGCTATGAGGAGAAGTATGTAGATATCCTGTATGTAAAGCCCAAGGACGACCAACCCAGCCAGGAGGTAAAGGATCGTCAGTAATTAAACGTAACCGAGGATCACTTTGCCTGGCAGTTTTCACAATGTCTTGGGTGCCATCCTGAGAATTGCTGTCGACTATAATCGCTTCCCGTAGTTCATAGCTTTGCTGACTCAAACCTATCAAACAGGGCATAATTCTCTTAGCTTCGTTGAGAGTAGGCACCACCACACTTACTTTGCCGATTAAATCGGGTTCTGCTGACTGGGGTAGCAAAGGCGATCTCCTTCTTGCACCCTTGAGTAAACGAGATAACAAAATGGCGGTAGCTACGATCTGGGAAATTAGAATCCCTAAAATAAAGCCATCAAAAAGCTCAAAGTTCAATCTTTTAACTATTTAAATATTAAATTAATGATTAATTGTTAGTTGCTAGAGTATTACCTTCAGCAGTGGTGTTTTGATTGGTTGCGATCGAGTAAAGAAGCAGTAAAGGTAGAATACCCAGAACAAAACCTAACAATACAGGAATATAAAACCCTGCTGCCAAACTTAAGACGGCAGCAAAAACAAAGTTAGCAAGATAGATTATCAAGGGAAGTTTAAGATCGTTTCTAGCAATGATCAAAGGTTTTGCTCTCCACAGCAAAGTAGCTACCGTCATAAACATAATTCCTGTACCCATCCAGCCAAGAAAATTTTGATAAGGCATCCCGAAAAATGCCCCAGGCTGATCCCAAACCCAAAAAGGTACGGGTGCTTGACTCATAGCTGGATCGAGGACAAAATCCCATGAAGTCAGGCATAGTGAACCACAAACAATCGCCCCTAGTTCAGATAACCAGTTGCTAACCTCTAGCCTTTTCAATCCAGCCAAGGCAATGATGTAAGCACTAAAGCCGAGATAAAACCAGGATAAAGGAATAGTAAACGGTACTAATCCAGCAATTTTATAACCTAGTCCACTTAAATAACGATATTCGCCAAAGGGAAACCCTGTACTTGTACCCAATAATTCACTGCCAAGGGATAAAGCGATCGCTGGGATCATAAAGCTTAACCAATGCCAGACTCCCAATGTGCGATAAGCATACAAAGCAACCGCAGCAGTTGCCAACAGCATATAAACCACTCCGCCACCAGCCATTGACCAACCAAAGATCTTCGAACCCCAGGCAAATTCAGCCAGCTTTGCCTGAAACTCGATATTAGGTAGCACCAGCGCAATTCCCGCCAAGCCAAACGCCATTGCTAAAACATGACCGATCAACAAATAATTCTCTGTTCTGGATGCTCGCTTCATAAATTAACTACTGTAAACACTTATTGTATAAAAATTAGACTCCTAGATCAGTTTACAAATATTCATCAAAAAATGTATAGTCAAATTAGAAATTAATTGTTAAATCAAGCTTAATTGTCAAAAAACCACTTAAAAACCAACATTACGGGAGCATAAATGATCGATCAATTATTTGCTGTTCGCTGGTTGCTCTTTTTAGAAAATAGTAGAGTAATGATAAGTATGGTTAACTTAAGATTATTAGGGATGATTAGTTGCCAAGAGTGACCAGAAAAAGGTAAAACAACTAAATCTTAGTAGGTATCATAAAATATAAGGAAATTTGATGTACCAAGGAAGTATAAGAGAGTTACATCAGCAGTTGGTAAGTAAAGAACGTTCGGCAGTAGAAATTGCCCAAGCCACTTTAAAACAGATCGAAGCAGTAGAACCAAAAGTTAAAGCGTTTCTAGCGGTAACTGCTAAATCAGCTTTAGCCAGCGCTCAAGCAGTAGACGACAAAATTGCAGCAGGGGAAAGTATCGGCATCTTAGAAGGTATTCCTGTGGGGATTAAGGACAATATGTGTACCAAGGGAATTAAAACCACCTGTGCCTCACAAATTTTGGCTAATTTTGTGCCTCCTTACGAATCTACCGTTACGCAAAAGTTAAAAGACGCAGGTACAGTAGTCGTGGGGAAAACCAACCTCGATGAATTTGCGATGGGGAGTTCTACGGAAAACTCTAGCTATCAAACTACAGCTAATCCTTGGGATTTAGAACGAGTACCAGGAGGATCTTCTGGTGGTTCAGCAGCAGCCGTCGCCGCAGGAGAATGTGTTGTTTCACTCGGTTCAGATACAGGGGGATCGATTCGTCAGCCAGCTTCTCTTTGTGGGGTTGTGGGTTTAAAGCCTACTTATGGTTTAGTGTCTCGTTTTGGCTTAGTAGCCTATGCTTCTTCCTTGGATCAGATTGGTCCTTTCTCTCGCACTGTCGAAGATTCAGCGATTTTATTAAAAGCGATCGCTGGACATGATCCTCAGGATTCTACTAGCCTTAAGGTAGATATTCCCGACTATACTCAATATCTCCACCCTAAACTCAAGCAAGGCCTAAAGATAGGCATCATCACCGAAACTTTTGGCTCGGGATTAGATTCTGTGGTAGCAGAAGCAGTACAAAAAGCGATCTCAAAACTAGCAGAACTTGGTGCAGAAGTTCAAGAAATTTCTTGTCCTCGTTTTCGTTATGGTTTGCCTGTCTACTACATGATTGCATCTTCTGAAGCCTCCGCTAACCTCGCTCGTTATGATGCGGTGAAATATGGAGTACGCGAAGAATCAGAGAACTTGCTAGAGATGTACACCAATACTCGTGCTGCGGGTTTTGGAGCCGAAGTTAAGCGTCGAATCATGTTGGGTACTTATGCTCTTTCGGCAGGATATTACGATGCTTATTATCTCAAGGCGCAAAAGGTGCGTACTCTAATCAAGCAAGACTTTGATAATGCATTTGCCGCAGTAGATGTTTTAGTCTGTCCTACTTCTCCTTCCACGGCATTTAAAGCAGGGGAAAAAACAGACGATCCTCTCTCCATGTATCTCTCTGATTTAATGACTATTCCCGTTAATCTAGCTGGTTTACCAGGAATCAGTATTCCCTGTGGCTTTGATTCTCAAGGTTTACCCATTGGGTTACAGCTAATTAGTAACCTGCTGCGGGAGGATGTGCTGTTTCACGTTGCTCATGCCTATGAACAGGCGACAGAATGGCACAAAAAACAACCTGAAATTTAACTGCGGGATGTCAATTGTGCTTAGATTAATTAGCTTTTCCTGTTTGAAATAACCGACCAATAATTTCTTCAATGGGAGGATCGCTGACGTTTAAATCTTGTACTTGTAACTCTGCTAGAATACGCGAAATGGTTACAGTTAACTTTTCTCTGGGTACGAGCAGGCGAACTTCTTGTCCTTGAATTGATTCCACCTCGCCAAAACTAGCTAATTCATCTCGTGATCGAGCCTGAGCCAACTCTACTCTAACTTGGCGATAGGGAGCAAAACGATCTAGCAAATCTTCTAATAAGCCATCGTAGATTAATTTTCCTTGATGAATGAGTAAAACGCGATCGCACAATGCGGTAATATCTGCCATGTAGTGACTAGTGAGCAAGATAGTCGCTCCATAGCGTTGATTATACTCTTGCAGAAACTCTCTAACGGCTACTTGGGCATTAACGTCTAAACCCAAAGTTGGCTCATCGAGAAACAATACTTGCGGGTGATGCAGCAACGCCGCTAATAATTCAGCCTTCATTCTTTCCCCCAGCGATAGCTTACGCACTGGCTGATGTAGCTTGTCTGACACATCTAACATTGCAGCTAATTCTCCCAAGCGCTGCTTGAAAATGCGATCGGGAATATTATAAACAGCAGCGTTGATTCTGAGGGAATCTAAAGCGGGCAAATCCCAGAGTAGCTGTTGCTTTTGCCCCATTACCAAGCTCATTTTGTTTAAAAACTGCGGTTGGCGACGAAAAGGAACATAATCGGCTACCCTAACTTCTCCTTGCGAGGGATGAATCAAACCCGTCAGCATTTTCAGAGTAGTTGTTTTCCCTGCACCATTTCCCCCTAAAAACCCGACTACTTCTCCTGGCTGAATTGTAAACGATACATTTTGCACCGCCTTAATTTCTCGATAGGTACGGCGAAAAAAGTGGGTTAAAGTGCCTTTTAATCCTGGCTGCTTAATTGCCACAGGATAGATTTTACTCAGGTTATCGACGACAATAATGGACACAATAAAGTTTTAATCCTGCACGTTAGATTGTAGTTTATTAACTTGCTTGTTCAGTACAAACATGAAATTCTTACTCACTCACCAGCGCTTTAGCGATCGCCTCAAAATGATTCACGATTAGAGATAGATGCCCTTCCTTTGGGTATTTCACAAGTTCAGCCATTGGTAGACTCGCCACAACTTGTTCTGCAAGTGCAATCGGGATATTCATATCCTGCTCACCGTGGAAGAACTTTAAAGGCATCTGAATCTCATCTACACGAAAATCCCACTCTTGCAAATAGAGGTGAACATCCCAAGCAGCACCTTTTACCCCCTGACGCATGGATTCAATCGATATCTGACGTAAAATCTTGATTCGATCTGATGCCTCCACCACAGCATAGTCCACTGGCGGAAACCATTTCTTGAGCTTTTTTGATAACTGTTCTGGACTCGCTTTGAAAGATTGTTTTCTGAGCTTTAGTATGAGCAAATTTAGTAAAGGAAATTTTCGTACAAGTATCCAAGTTAAGCGGGTGGCTGTTGGAAAATACGCAATTGCATCCGTTTTCCATGCACCAGAAGCAATTACAGCAGCATGAAGTCTTTCGGGAATCTTGGCAGCACAGGCTATGACATATCCACCTCCGCCAGAAACACCCAAGACGGAGAATTTATCCAAATCCAAAGCATCAGCGAGACAGACAAGATCTTTCACACAGTCACAGAAGCCGTAATCGGGTTTGAAGTCAGATTGCCCTATTCCTGGACGATCGGGAGCAATAAGACGTAAACCTAATCTGCTAATGGTGTCATCTCCCCATAGTAAGGGTTCTAAACGACAGGATGCACCACCATGAAAATACAGAACTGGATGTCCATCGAGCTTACCAAATTCCGCATAAGCTAACTGCCGATTGTCAGGTAAGGTGAGAAAATTAGTAATTTTCATAGCAGTTTTTTCAATCGGACATTGAGTCTAACATACCTTATTACCTCTGAACTAATGATCTTTACAGATGGCTGGATCGCTCCAACCGTATATCGTTTAAAAAAGTGTGATCGCACTTGATGATAGCGTAAGCTGATTTGAATTCGAGTAAGGCGATCGCCTATAGTTTCCTTAATCTATTACAGAGCGGACAAAGCAGCAATCTCCCAAATCATAGGAATAAAGTTTCGGACAATGGTTTGAGTCCACCTCCTTGTATCCAAGACGTTTCAAAAGGCGAATACTCCTTTGATTTATTGGATGTACAGTTGCCCACCATTCGGTTTTTGGTACAACAGCAGCGAGGTAATCGTGCCACCAGAGCATCGCCTCGAATGCTAATCCCTTTCCCCACCAGGCTTCACCTAATAAATATGCGACCTCTCCCCACTCTCCATATGCTGTCGCCTCAAGCCGACCAATCGCTTGGAAAGGAGGAATTTTTAACCGTATCGCCATGTTGAACCATCGCTCGGCAGGCGTTGCCAAAACCACAGGACCTTGAGAACGGGAGGCGTACTCTGCCCTCAACTCCTCTATAGTCGGTGGGTTTTCATTGGGATCGATAAAAGCGAGTACGGAGGGTGTGGTCAGAATAGAAAAAAGATCGTCGGCATGGGCTTCAGTGAGTAGCTCGAAATTTAGGTTTTTACTTTGCATTACCACTGTCTTTTTATCTTTATCATCCAGCATTGCCTTTAATTACAAGTAACCAAACGATGAAGCTCGCCATCAATACGATAGAAATCAAAACGTGAATTAGAGTGAAAAATTTCGTCGGCTGGTAAAAAATTTTCAGGCTGACGAGATAATAAATCCTTGCTTGTATCCTGTTGTTGGGAAATAGTTGCTAGCTGATTTAAACCCTGATTTAATTTAATATTATCAAATGCGATCGCTTCAGATTGATGACAATACTTGTTTAACGATGATTCTACCGCGACTAGGCGATCGTTACGTTTAATAGTTAAAATTGCCTCTTCAGGGTCAAGATTGGAAGGTTCAAGCCTGTCATTTTCTGGAAAAGGAAGAATTACGACGTAAGATACGTTGCCGTTTTTCGCTTGGAAACCGCGATTATGTTCCAAAGGAGTTGCGGTCATAAAAATTGAGCTATTATCGCTTTGTTTAGCTTCCCCTGAGTAGAAATAGATATCATCTTTTTGACAAATATTGACATAAAAGCTAGAGGTTTCAAAAGCATAAACTTCTTGATAATCGGTGCTAATTTGTTGACAACTACGCCAGTTAGAGTTAATCAAAAATTTGTAGTCAGCATCAGAAGTAGCCTCTGCATTGGCGATCGCTCCTAAATTAAATCCTATGATTATTCCTACTGCACTAACGCAGTTGATTTGAGGCTGAATACCTAATTGATTAATCATATGTCAATGAATAATTATTGCTGAAATTAAGCTCAGTAATTAAAATATTAAGTATCAAAATTTAACTTTAGGATAAATAGTTTTAACACATCTTAATTTTATCCTGACAAATTAGCAATACAACTTTTAAGTAAAATACTATAGAACATTACATTAGAGAAAAATAGTTGTTTTAAGTATTTTTAAAAAGTTTGTCGATCAATTATCCATTTTTCGTTCATTTACCAGGATTAAATCTACTCAAAGCAATTAGCTCACTGCTGATGGCTATGCGGTTAACCGTATTTTACTGGAATTGTTTGGTTATTCTAAAATAATAATAAAATCGAATAATTAATATCAATAGTTCTAGGAAACTAAATCGCCTAGTCAACAAAAATATAAGGGAAAAGCAAGTATCATGAGTTTTTTTGATTCTCAAGTAGTTCAAGAAGAAGCTAAGAAGCTGTTTGAAGATTATCAGTCTTTAATGCAGCTTGGGGGAGAATATGGCAAGTTCGACCGTGAAGGAAAAAAAATGTTTATTGAGCAGATGGAAGGGTTGATGGAACGCTATCGTATTTTTATGAAGCGTTTTGAACTGTCAGAAGATTTTATGGCGCAAATGACCGTACAGCAGCTAAAAACCCAGCTCAATCAATTTGGTATGACTCCTCAACAGATGTTCGATCAGATGGAAACTACTCTCAAACGCATGAAATCAGAGATTGAGCCATGATCTGCCAATGATTGGATTAGTCTGCAAGGGCTACTTCATCAGGACAAAAGCTCAGTTGTTGATGTGGTTTGGATCATTTCAAATTTGCTGATTATGGGCGCTCAAACTGTGAAGCAGCAGGGAAATATTTTACTGGTTCATTTTCTAAGGCTTTGAGCATAAAGCTACGCCAAACAGGAGCAGCAAAATCTCCTCCTGTAATACCTTTGCCCATGCTACTGTAGTCATCGTTGCCGATCCAAACGGCTGTCGCTAGTTGAGGTACATAGCCTACAAACCAAACATCTCGCTCTGAAGAGGTTGTGCCAGTTTTTCCTGCTGCGGGGCGACCAATATTAGCTTTAGGCCCCGTTCCTCCTGGTTGTATAACTCCTTGTAACATTGATGTTAAATTAGCTGTTGCCCAAGGGTCTAAGACTTGTTTGAGTTGAGGAGTGTTATCCAGCAAGACATTGCCTTTGCTGTCAGTAACTTTGAGAATTACAGTGGTGTCAGAAGACCAGCCATTGTTAGCCAAAGTGGCGAATGCTCCGGCCATTTCTAAAGGAGTAACGCCAATTGAACCCAAAGGCAAAGAGATAACTGGCTGCATCGGGCTTTTGATCCCCAAGAGACGGCAAATTTCAATAACCTTTTCTAACCCTACCGCTTTACCCAATTTTACCGCAGGAATATTACGAGATTGCTTAAGAGCAGTAGCTATAGACATTTGTCCAGCGAAGTCTTTGCTCCCACCGTAGTTTTGGGGTTTGTAAATTCCCCCAGGAATAGAGTAGGAGATGGGCGCATCATCAATGATCGTACTAGAACTAAACTTACCACTTGCTAAAGCAGCATAGTAGACAAAAGGCTTAAAAGAAGAACCTGGTTGTCTGCGAGCCTGCGCCGCACGATTAAACTGACTGGATTCATAATCGACTCCACCCACTAAAGCCTTGACAAAGTGAGTGCGCGGATCTACCGCTGCCAAAGCCATTTGATCGGCTCTTAAGCCCCAACCAAGCAGCATTTTATGGCTATCCCTAACAGATTCTTCTGCCATTTTTTGAAAGTCCATATCAACTGTAGTTTGGACTCTAATCCCACCAAGCAAAACTTTGTCTTTGCCAAAACGTTCTTCTAGTTCTTTAGTAACGGCTTCAGTAATAAAGGGGGATTTGCTTTTACGCCAAGCAGTAGGTTTGCCGATTAGTAAAGGAGCTTTGAGTGCTGCTGAGGCTTGTTCAGGGGTAATCCACTGGAGGGTTTCTAAGCGCCTTAATACAGTTGCCTGTCTTTGTTTGGTACTGCCATAATTAAGAAACGGGCTATATTGTTCGGGAGCTTGAATTAAACCAGCTAAGACCGAGGCTTCTGCTAAGTTTAGTTGATCGGCATCTTTGTTAAAATAGCTCCTGGAAGCAGTTTGAACACCGTAGTTGTTATGTCCCCAATAAATTGTATTGAGGTACATTTCTAAGATTTCTTCCTTAGAAAAAACCTGCTCAACTCGAATAGCTAAAACAGCTTCAGCTAGCTTGCGGCTGAAGGTACGCTCTTGGGTCAAAAATAAGTTTTTGACTAGCTGCATGGTCAAGGTAGAAGCTCCCTCAGATACGCCCCCTTCTTTGAAGTTAGCTAAGGCTGCACGTCCAATACTGTAAGGATTTAACCCTTGATGGCGATAAAAATTACTATCTTCGACCCCCACCACCGCCAATTTCAATTCAGGTGACATTTGGTCAAGGGTGGCAATTTCACGGTTGGCTTCACCATGAATACTCGTCATCAATCTACCTTTAATATCGTAGACGTAACTAGTCTCAGCAGGAACGTAATTGCGTAAAACTCTGACATCAGGTAAATTGCGGAAACTGAAGGCCAAACCAACCAGTCCTCCCGCAGCAACGGCACTGGTGACCATCGAAATGCCCAAAACTGTTCCTCCTGCTGCTTTTGCTACTCCTAGCAAAAAGGATTTAGCGATCGCCTGGGCTGGTTCTGGTTCTGGTTTTTTGAATATGGTTTCAGAAGACACGATAATTAATTTCCTCTAGAGATCGTTACAGGAAAACTGGGACAATTGTAAGTCAGCAGAGCTAAATATAAGGTATTAAAATTTAGTAATTTTTTTAATTTAGACATCTTACAATCTCAATTAAATCTTTCAACAGCCTAAACTGTGAGCTAAATCTTAGCTCACAACTCCTCGTAGGTGTAGCTGTGAAGCTAATTTTAATTTTGTGGAAAATCTCAACTCAACAATTTAGTGAAAATTATGTCAAAAGTTATGTTAAGCACTATCTAATTTTAGTTAACTGTTCCCGTCTTCCGCGGTCAAAAAAAAACCTCGGGTGACTAGCCGAGGAAGTTAATATTCAGGAGAAATCAATGTTGATGAAATTGAAGCAACTTTTATCTATCAAAATCAGTTTTAAATAAATTAAGAGATTTAGAACATCTCGTCATCGATCAAGTTACTGCTTATCGAGATAACAAGAAAACATTTGCTGTGATGATTAACTTCCGACATATAGACGGATTTTTAGTTAATTCATTCCAGCTTTCAAACAACACTTTTAAATTATCTAAATAAATGTAACAAAAAATTTACATAATCACAAGCTAAAGTCAGATTTGAACCGAGCAAGACACGCTAATAGGTAAACTACTATTTACTACTTGATCAACTATCTCAGGGGCTACCGATGATTATTGCCATTACCGCTTTGAAGGGAGGAGTGGGCAAAACCACTACCGCAGTTCATTTAGCTGCGTTTTTGCAAACTTTAGCCCCGACATTATTAATTGACGGAGATAAAAATCGTTCCGCTTTAGTTTGGTCGAGGGAAGACAAGCTCCCTTTTTACGTGGCATCTCAAGCAGGTGCGCCTGGATTGATCAAAAAGTTCACCCATATTGTAATTGATACCCAAGCAAGACCAGAACCAGAAGAATTGGAAGATTTGGCTGTGGGTAGCGATCTATTAATTTTACCAACAACGCCTAATCACCTGGATTTAGATACGACGGTTAAAGCGGTGGAGTTACTTAAAACCTTAAATGCCAATTATCGAGTTTTGCTAACTAAAGTTGATTCCCGTACCAAAAACCCCCAAAGCGCACGAGAATTTTTAACAGAAGCTCAATTACCGATGTTCAAGACCGAAATTCCCTTACTTGTAGCATTTCAGCGATCGCCTAGTCTTGGGGTGATCGTCAAAGATTACCCAGATCGCCGAGCAAAAACTGGCTGGTATCGCTATCAAGACATTGGTAAAGAGATCTTAGAAATTATTCCTCAAAAATAAATAAGAACTATCTACCCAGCGTTAGCGCTTAAAGTCATGCTCAATTTTTTTAATATTTAATTCTACTGGCGGTTGCTTTACCTGAGGGCTTTTGCCGTCAGAATTATGATTCTGGGAAATTACCGACTGCACCCCTTCGATAGTTGAAATCATGCTTCGAGGATCCATAAACATGACCTTACTGCTGTTGCTGTTGCCAATTTCTTTCCCCATTTCTAAATAATTTTGTGCCAGAAGAAACTGTAGGGCTTCATGAGCATGAGGATCGGTGTTAAGCTTTTCCATCACAATTTTCATGGCTTCGGCAGTGGCTTCTGCTTTGAGGATCTGTTCTTGGCGCTCACCCTGCGCCTTGAGAATAATTGCCTGCTGTTCGGCTTCCGCGTTTAAAATGGCTGCTTTTTTTGCTGCTTCTGCTTCTAATAACCTTGCCTGAGCATTTCCTTGAGCCGAGTTAATCGCCGAATCGCGATGTCCTTCAGAAGTCAAAATGTTGGCGCGTTTTTGCCTTTCCGCTGCCATCTGCAATTCCATTGAATCTTGGACGGCTTTAGAAGGCATAATATCGCGTAATTCGACCCTAGTTACTTTTACTCCCCAAGGATCTGTCGCAATATCTAACTCCCGTAAAAGAATTTCATTGATTTCGGTACGAGCCGTAAAAGTTTGATCTAATTCTAATTGACCCATCTCTGAGCGAATTTGAGTCAGCACCAGGTTGACCATCGCGTCCCGCAGGTTTTCTACCTTATAAAAAGCTTTATACATGTCCATAATACGCCAGTAAACCACCGCATCTACCGTAATGCTGACATTATCGCGAGTGATACAGGACTGTGCAGGAATATCTAGTACTTTTTCTTTAATGGTGTCTTTGTAAACAATTTTGTCGATGAAGGGAGTAACAAAGTTCAAACCTGGTTCTAATTTCTTTTTATAGCTTCCCAAACTTTCAACCAAATATTCCTCTTTTTCTTTGACAATTTTGACCGATCCGACCAAGGTGGAAGAACCTAATAATAATAAAACTAAGGTGAAAAACTGCCCCATAAGTAACTTCTCCTAAATATTAATTAAATATTACTTTAGTTGTAACTCTGCTTTAAAAATGCCCAATTGGATCAGTTTATTCTTGTTCGATTTGATCGATCATTCGGCTGGGTAAAACTATCAATGTATTGCCTTGTTTACGAAGGACATAAACAACCTCGTTAGGAGCAATATCGCTTGTTTCGTCAGCACATTTGGCTCGCCAAGAATTTCCTTCATAAATAACTCTTCCTACTGTACCTGCGAGAATACCGCTGATGGCGGTAGCTTCCGAGTCATCCCCTGTGCTGGAGATCTTGCGTTGGGGTGTAAATAAACGTCTTGAAAATACAATTAACCCCGCCGAAAATAGCAGCCATAGTCCGATTAAAAGAATATATTGTTGTGGCAAAAATAGAGATGCGATCGCCACCAACAAAGCCGCAATTCCCATCATAAAGCTGACAAAGGCGGTGGGAAAAATCAATTCCATCGAGCAAAGAATCCCTGCCGCCGTCACGATTACCCAAAAAAGAATCGGTTCTGCCATAAACAATTGCTTTTAATAGGGGAAGGATCACAATGCTCAATGCCCAATAGTTGTACCGACATTGAAGGATCTTCTTTAATTTTAACTGTATAATATCTTGAACTACGAATGATCCCAATCAGGTTTAACTGTCTTGCGGTGATTCAAATAGCGATCAATCGCCATAGCGGCAATACACCCATCCCCCGCAGCTACTACTGCCTGTTTATAAGGAGTGTTGCGAATATCACCGATCGCCCAAACTCCAGGAACACTAGTAGACATGGCATCGTCTACCTTGACACCACCATCGGCGTTATATTCCACTTGATCGCCCGCAAAATCGGTAATGGGCTTAGAACCGTTTTGATAGACAAAGACTCCTTCTACCTCTAAAGACAAAGGCTCACCAGCATCTTTTTGCTTAACCTTAACCCCTGTTACCCCTCCTTCATTACCTTCAATCGCTGCCAAACGCGAGCGTCGCCAATGTTTGACGTTGGACATACTAAGCAGATCCTCAGCATGAAAATCGTCTTTACCAGGATCTTTAAAGGTAATCCAATGCACCATAGAGGCAAACTTAGTCAAAAACTGTGCTTCTTCTACAGCTTCGGGATTTAAACCAACAACTGCCACTTCGCGATCGCGGTAAAATGCGCCATCACAGGTAGCACAGTAGCTCACCCCACGACCTAAAAATTCTGATTCTCCTTCGAAGGATGCTCCACTACGACCCATCGCCCCAGTCGCTAAGACTAAAGCTCTTCCAGTGAAAGTACCTTCTGGGGTATAGACCTTTTTCATCTCACCACTAACATCAATCCCAAAAACTTGAGCGCGCTTATAAGCAGTTCCGTACTCAACGGCTTGATTCCTCATGCTGTCTAGCAATGCTTCCCCACTCATTTCTCCCGAGACTCCAGGATAATTAGCAATTTTATGGGTAATAGCCAATGCTCCCACCGCAGGATTCTTATCTAGAATAACGGTTTTGAGATTGGCCCTTGATGTGTAGAGTGCGCAAGTGCAACCTGCTGGGCCTCCTCCGATGATAACAACATCAAATTCATATGTTTCCAAAATGCCAATCCCCAACTGCTTGTTAAAATAATAGATATATTTATTTAGGATACATCTGCTGCGGGTCTGGTTACAAATATTCCAGTTAAAATTGCGTAGTTTTGTGACAGGAGACAGCGACCTGTGATCAGACCGCAAGAATACTTTAGCCCAAACAGCTCCGCGAATTTAAGGGAGCTTTTCAATATTTCCGCCTTTAATCCAGCCTTCTTGATCGTTCCAGGGTAGTCTGACTCGCTGCCATTTCCCATCAACAGAATCTTCTAAAATAACAATCGTAGCTTTATTCTCAATTCCGCCAATCCTTTCGGCATCAGCGTCGGGTTCGGCTCTTAAACTTAAGCCTTCGGGCCACGTAACTACTGCGCGATAAGCATTAAGAGGTAGTTCAACCTCAGAATCCTTGTTTTTCTCCTCTGCTGTGGGTGTTGTTTGTGTCTCTGTCTCTAGTTCTGGATTATCGCTAGTTGTTGATTCTAACGGCTTACTCGGTTCTATCGGCTCTATATCGGCTTGATCTGATGGCGCTGTTTGCTCTGTCGCCGTTGAAAAGACTGGCTTTTTGGGTAACTTGGACATTTTTGTGTAGTAAGCAAAGATAATCACTCCCGATATACCCGCGATGATACTAATGCCCAGAACAAACCCCAAGATAAACTGGAAAGTAGCCGAGAAACGTTTGAGAAAAATAGATTTGGTCATCCCTTAATTAAGTTGACTCTGAATGCGATCGCTTAAATCATGATTTTTGGAAGCAAGACGAGCTTTTCCTGCTGCTACCCACTGTTGCAAAAATTCAATTTGCTCCTGAGCAGTTTTGGCTAAGGGAACGATTTGACTCGCCGCCTCTAGAATATCATCTGTGGTAAAGTCACGATTTTGACTAAAGCCTATGTGCATTGCCTCGATGATAGTTTGCTCAATCTCTGCCCCAGAAAAATCTGGTGTTTCATATGCTAACCGTTTGGCATCATAATTGCCTAGATTATGCGGACGTAATTTTACTAAATGAACCTTAAATATAGCTTCTCGTTCTACTTGATTGGGTAACCCGACAAAAAATATTTCATCAAACCTCCCTTTGCGCAACATTTCTGGGGGTAAAGTCTGAATATTATTAGCCGTGGCAACCACAAATACGGGAGTTTTTTTCTCGGCTAACCAGGTGATGAAAGTACCAAAAACACGGCTTGTAGTACCCGAATCTCCTTTCCCATCTATTCCCGCAAACCCTTTGTCTATTTCATCAATCCAGAGAATACAGGGAGCTAGGGCTTCAGCTAGCTCAATAGTTTGACGAGTCCGCGATTCAGATTCCCCTACCAAGCCTGCAAACAAACGTCCCACATCTAGGCGCAGCAGAGGTAGATGCCAGTGATGAGCGATCGCTTTTGCCGTTAGTGATTTTCCTGTTCCCTGGATGCCTACTAGTAATAGCCCTCTAGGATTGGGTAGACCATAGGCTCGTGCCTGTTCGCTAAATGCGCCACCACGGCGGAGCAGCCAACTTTTAAGGTTGTCTAAACCACCAATGTCAGAAATTTGTTCGGTGGCGGGATAGTAGTCTAAAATTTGTGTCTGACGTATGGACTGGCGTTTTTCTTCGAGGATTAGCTCGACATCTTCCTCTTCTAGTTTACCGTTAGTGGCGATCGCCCTAGTTAAAACTCTTCTAATTCTCTCTAAAGACAGTCCCTGGGCTGCTCTAACTAATTCATTTAGCAACTGTTCGGATAAATTTTGGTTAGTTGCCGAAATTAAACTTTGAATTTCAGTTTTGATTTCTGGTGCAGTTGGTAAAGCAAATTCAACAACAGTAATCACTTCTGATAATTCTTCGGGTATTTGCACCTGAGGCGCAATCATAATAATGTTTTTGGGCTGAGATTTTAAAATTCGTGCTAAATTGCGTAACTCACGAGAAACAGCAATATCTTCTAAGAAACGAGAAAAGTCTCGCAATATAAACACACCTCCCGCATTTTTTGGCATATTGGTAATAAATTCTAATGCCTGCAAGGGATTGCGTTTACCAAAACCAAGATTATTCGGATTTTCCTGATAGCCATTAACAAAATCCCAAATATAAATATTACGCTTGCCCAATTTTGCTGTAGCCTCGGCGATCGCTTTTTCGGCTCTTTCTTCTTCTCTAGTAGGCAGATAAATTATGGGGTAACAGGCGCGTAATAGGAGAGAAAACTCTTCGTTGAAATTCATTATCGGAGATTGTATTATTGCTTGCTGCTAAAAAATTGTCTTATTCTTAATAATATGCTTGATAGTTAGTTAGCTGTATCCAAGTTGATTAGTATTATTTATTAGTCGTAAGTTCTTAGCTATCAAAATCCTCTTCGCGTGATGTTTTAATGCCGAAAATAGATTATTTACGCATTAGTTTAATTGATAAGTGTAATTTTCGTTGCCAATACTGTATGCCAGAGGGAACGAAGTTTGATTATGTTCTCAATCATGAGCTACTAACTAATCAAGAGATTGTTACTTTAGTGCGCCAAGTATTTATTCCTCTGGGGTTTACTAAGTTTCGCCTCACAGGAGGAGAGCCTTTATTAAGACCAGGATTGGTAGATTTAGTTAAAGATATTGCCCAACTTCCTGAAACTGAAGACCTGGCTTTAACAACTAATGCCTTTTTGCTGAAAGATTTAGCCCAGCCTCTCTATAATGCTGGTTTGAGGCGGATAAATATCAGCTTGGACTCATTGAACCCAAAAACTTTCGATCGCATTACTGGTAATCACGGGCGCAGTCGCTGGCAACAAACTTGGGAAGGTATACAAACTGCACATCAGGTGGGCTTCAATCCGTTAAAACTCAATGTAGTGGTGATTCCTGGTTTAAACGATACCGAAGTATTGGACTTGGCCGAATTAAGTATTAAGCGTCAATGGCATGTCCGTTTTATTGAATTTATGCCTATCGGTAATCCTGAATTATTTGGTGACAAAGCCTGGATTGATTCGGCGGAATTACGCCACCAAATACGGCGAAAATGGGGTTTGATGGAATCAAATATTAAAGGCAATGGCCCTGCTGATGTGTTCCAAATTCCTGGCGCACAGGGAACTCTCGGCTTTATTTCGCAAATGTCAGAATGCTTTTGCGATCGCTGTAATCGAGTTCGATTATCAGCAGATGGTTGGCTACGTCCTTGCCTACTCAACGAAACTGGTCAAATCGATTTGAAAACTGCTCTCCGTAGTTCTGTGGATTTAGCAGAACTACAAACTCAAATTAGTCAGTTGTTGCTACTCAAGCCTGAAATTAACTTTAAAGAGCGGGACTCTGGTACAGATGGAAAGTACACTCGTACCATGTCCCAAATTGGCGGATAATTTAGAGCAGCACAACAACTACCACTATACTATTCTTGAATAATACTCAGCTACGAGTAGTTCATTTACTTGCAGGGCTACCCATTCACGTTCGATTAAACCATTTACCTTACCAGATAAAGCAGCTTTATCGAATTCTAGATGACTGGGTAAATTCGCTAAACCAGGATATTCCATATTGGTTTCAACTAGCTTACGAGAGCGATCGCGATCTCTAACCTTAATGACATCCCCAGCACGACACTGATAGCTAGCTACATCTACCACGCGATCGTTTACTGTGATGTGTCCGTGGTTAACTAACTGACGTGCTGCGGGAATAGTACCAGCCATTCCTAAACGGAAGATAGTATTATCCAGGCGCATTTCTAAAAACTCTAGCAGTATTTGCCCTGTCGAACCAGCTGCTTTACGAGCTTTACGAACATAACGGACTAATTGCTTTTCAGTAATTCCGTAGTTAAAGCGTAATTTTTGCTTTTCTTCCAAACGAATCGCATATTCAGAGCGTTTGCGACGGCTTTGACCATGTTGTCCAGGTGGATAAGCTTTACGAGCGCTCTTTCTAGTTAGCCCAGGTAAATCCCCTAAACGACGAACGATCCGCAGGCGCGGACCTGTATAGCGAGACATATATTATTTCCCCTCTAGTTTACAGTTAACCAAATATCTCCAAATATATAATTATACATGAGTTTAGAGATTTCAACGAGAAAAAGTGCCAAAGCCCAGGGCAAAGCATTTTAAAGTAAGCGAAAATTAGAAATTAAAACAAATTAAGCGCGATCGCATTCACCAAAAAGCCAGTAAATGTCTATCCAGCGTCAGACCATTAAACTGGTGATTTATGAAAAGATTTAACAAATGTATGGACAGAAAATATTTAAGGTGTATTAATGGGTGTCAAAAACAAACCACCAGGATCGCGATCGCGTTTAATTTCTAATATTCTATTCCTTGTTTCAGGACTATTTTTACTGACAAACCTTTTCTTTCCTCAACTGTATGGTAATCCCATTCCTCAAGAACCTTACAGTATGTTTATTGACAGAGTAGAAGATGGCAATGTCGCCAGAGCATCCGTCGGTCAAAATGAAATTATTTACGAACTCAAAGATGCTAACGCCGAGCAACCAAAAATATTTCGTACTAATCCAGTTTTAGATTTAGAACTACCTAAGCGTTTGGAAAACAATGGAGTCGAGTTCACCGCAGCATTGCCCAAAAGCAATTGGTTAGGTAGCATCCTCGGCTGGATTGTCCCACCATTAATCTTTGTCGCCATCTGGCAATTCTTCATTAGCCGCAGTGCAGGAGGAGCGCAAGGAGCATTATCTTTAACTAAGAGCCGAGCTAAGGTATATGTAGATGGTGATTCTACCAAAGTCAGTTTTGATGATGTGGCGGGAGTAGAAGAAGCTAAAGCAGAACTAACTGAAATAGTTGAATTTCTCAAAACCCCTGAACGCTATAAAGCGATCGGTGCGAGAATACCCAAAGGTGTATTATTAGTAGGTCCTCCTGGCACGGGAAAAACTTTGATGGCAAAAGCTGTGGCAGGAGAAGCAGGAGTATCTTTCTTTAGTATTTCTGGTTCAGAATTTGTAGAATTGTTTGTCGGTGCTGGTGCAGCCAGAGTTAGAGACTTATTTGAACAGGCAAAGCAAAAAGCACCCTGTATTATCTTTATTGATGAATTAGACGCTATTGGCAAAGCTCGTGGTGGTGGCAATGGCTTTGTGGGCGGAAATGACGAGCGAGAACAGACTTTAAACCAGTTACTAACAGAAATGGATGGTTTTGCTGCGGGGGATGCCACTGTAATTGTCTTGGCAGCTACCAATCGCCCCGAAACATTAGATCCTGCCCTACTACGCCCTGGTAGATTTGACCGTCAAGTATTAGTAGATCGCCCTGATCTTTCTGGTCGTCAAAAGATCCTAGAAATATATGCAGCTAAAGTTAAATTAGACGTAAAAGTAGATTTAAAACAGATTGCAACTCGCACCCCTGGATTTGCTGGTGCAGATTTAGCTAATTTAGTTAATGAAGCTGCTTTGCTGGCTGCCAGAAACAAAAGAGAAGCCGTTACCCAAGCAGACTTTAACGAAGCGATTGAAAGAGTCGTTGCTGGTTTAGAGAAGAAAAGTCGAGTCCTATCAGAAAAAGAAAAGAAAATCGTAGCTTATCACGAAGTGGGTCATGCTTTAGTCGGTGCGCTCATGCCTGGCGGGGGCAAGGTAGCGAAAATTTCTATCGTTCCTCGTGGTATGGCTGCTTTAGGCTATACTCTCCAGATGCCTACTGAAGACCGATTTTTAATGTCAGAATCGGAACTTAAAGATCAAATTGCCACTATGTTGGGGGGACGGGCAGCCGAGGAGGTAGTATTTAATAGCATTACCACAGGGGCATCAAACGACCTGCAACGGGCAACCGATCTGGCAGAAAGAATGGTCACAACTTACGGGATGAGTAAGGTTTTAGGGCCTCTAGCTTATGAAAAAGGAGGACAAAATAACTTCCTCGGTCAAGGTATGGGCAACCCCCGTCGTATGGTTAGCGATGAAACGGCAAAAGCGATTGACGAAGAGGTTAAAAGCATTGTTGAAAATGCACACCAACAGGCTGTGGATATTTTAGAGAAAAACCGCGATTTACTAGAACAAATTGCTCAAGAAATTCTAGAGGTAGAAGTAATTGAAGGCAGTAAACTTCAATCTTTACTCGACCAAGCAGAGTTACCACAGGGGCATACCGAACTAGAACAGAAAAGTGTAATTGTTTAATTTATAGTCATTTCAATCTGAAATTTGTAGCAAACATTTAAGCATTTTATCTAAGGATTAACAGTCAAAAAAGTGAGTTTGCTTGATCAAACTCACTTTTTAAAACGTTTTACAACTTTAATTTTTCAATTAGCTAGCTTTGACGAAGCTAACATCGCGCCCTTTAGTTTCCCAAAAAATGTTATGAATTTTGTGAACTGCATCCATCAGTTCATTAGCATGTTGACTACTCACTTCTACTTTACAAGCAGAACAAAGTTTAGCAGCTTTCCAGAAGGTATCATGAAGGTCAGGATATTTCTCCAGATGTACTGGCTTAAAGTAGTCTGTCCAAAGAATTAATAAATCTTCTTTAGTTTTTTGAGCTTGTTCTTCTTTTATGGCAATATAGCGACTCAAGGTGTTGTGATAAGCGATCATCGCTTCTTTGTCATCCTGAGAAGGAACTTCGAGATCCTTAATTTTTTTGGTCATGGAAACAACAGCTTCAGCTGTAATGCGTGCTGAAGATGGGTCATAGACACCGCAAGGGCCATCGCAATGTGCGTGAACTTCGGGTGCTGGAAGGAAATTTTTAATTTGGCAAATAACTTGTGTCAACATCATAATTTGTGGTGTTTAGTTTGTAAAATGTGCTTCTGCGAACGAATTTAATCAGAACGGCAATGACTTTAAACTATTGGGCAGCTTCTGTAAGTCCATAAACATAAACCCTGGGGATTATTTCTGCCTTATTGACCTTTAGCTTAGTTCGATTTAGGGGGTGTTTGCAAGATGCTTAATCTTAAACTTTTTCAATGTTGCTAATTTAAAGATGCAAATCAATAGATTAGCTAGAGCAATTCAATAGCTGCCTCGGAAAAGAGAGAAAGCTATTGAATTATTAATTTAATTGCTAGTACCTGCAACAGGATCAACCTTGTCAATTACGCTTAAAGTGCCGTCATCCCCAACTTTCCAAACGTCGTAGCTACCGACGACATCTCCGTTGGCATCAATATCAACATTACCACTTGCACCCTGAAAATTAATATCTTCGCCTTTACGCACCAACTCCATTGCTTGACAAACATTAGTAACTTCCGTCCCAGGAGCATTAGCAACTTCTAGAATTTTACTTTTAATGCCCTCCCCTGTATTAGCGTCGCTGGCTTCGGCTGCCAACATCAATAACGCTGCCGCATCCCAGTTATGAGGAACATAAGCAGTTAATTCTTTGCCTACTTTTTCATTCCAAAGAGCAGTAAACTCTTTGAGCGCAGGACCATTTGCCCCTGGTACAGTCCCTAATGCTCCTGCAATAATTGATTTGCCATCAGCGGTTTTACCGACCTGTTTAATAAAATCATCGGAGTAAACCCCATCGGTTAATAAAACAGTAACTCCATCGCTTAATCCTTGTTCAAAGGCAGATTTGAGCAAGACACTACCGGTTTCGGCATATAAAATCGCTGCTACCGCATCTGGTTTGCCACTAAAAACTCCTTTTGCTTCGCTATCGAGAGTTGCTGCTTTGGGGTCATAGCGTACAGGTTTACCAACAATGTTGCCTCCTTGATCTTTAAATGCTTTAACAAACTGTTCTTCAAACCCCACACCATAATCATTATTAATCGCCACAGTGGCAATATTTTTAAATTTCTGTTTTGTCGCCAATGCTGCTAGTGCTTGAGATTGATAGGTATCAGGTGGTGCAGTACGCGCCCAATAACCGCTAAATTCGCCTTTTTTTGCCCGTTCAGTAAATACTGGACTAGTGCTACCAGGGGACACCATCATCACCTTATTTCGTACCGCTACATCAACTGCTGCTCCTGAGACGCTACTGGCAAAAGACCCAACTACTCCTGCCACCTTGTCTACTTCGGCAAGTTTGGTCATAGCGCTACTACCTGCACTAGGATCTGTTTGATCGTCTTCTGAAATCAAACTAACTTGGGCCTCATTTACGCCACCGCATTCGTTGACTGTATCTACTGATAGTTGTACTGCTGCGGGCCAGTTTTGCCCAATAGAAGAAAGATCTCCCGTAGCAGGAGCTAGACTTCCTAATTTTAGACCGTTTCCTTCTTGAGTAGTTTTTTCACCTGGAGTGCCCTCTGTTCCGTTAGTAGTATTAGGATCTCCTTCTTGACAAGAAGTAAGCAATACTCCAGCACTCAAGGACATTAAAGCTAACATCAATATTGAGTTCGAGGTTGAGTTCGCGCGATCGCTTTTCCCAAAATTCCAGCTAAACTTTTTCATATTTAAATCTTCTCCAAGTTGCAGTCAAAGCTTAATAGCTTGGAATTGTACTCGAAAAATCAAATATGTTCAGCAAATATTTTGCTCTAACTAAGCAAAAGGCTAGATAAACCAGATTATATATAAGCTTGGCAAGTTTTTATTTAGTACGGAGAGGGGGGGATTCGAACCCCCGTTAGGTTTGACCCTAAAATAGTTTTCGAGACTACCGCATTCAACCGCTCTGCCACCTCTCCAATAGATTGCACGCGCGTGATGCCCCAGTAGGGCAACAGAGTCATTTTACTGAGGTTTGGTGCAAAATGGGTAACGATTATTAAAAATTATTGTCTTAGTTTGATATATTCAGATAAGCTGTCTGGCAAGCAAGCTATTCGGTTCTATAAACCTGTGTTGAAAATACAAGCTAGAACAAAGTAATGCAGTTAAGGTCTGGTCATGCCTCCAACTGTGCCTTGTACTTCAAGAGGACATGAATTAATAGTCGAAAGCGTTTATTTTAAACGGAGAGGGAGGGATTCGAACCCTCGAACAAGTCACCCCGTTACAGCATTTCCAATGCTGCGCCTTCGACCACTCGGCCACCTCTCCAGATGACTCACGAATTATAATTATACATGCATAGTTGTTACTGTCAAAATTTTTGCACTTCTTTTTTGCTGTAGACTACGAGTTAAGCATTTAAAAAAACTTATAAATTATTCAATCATTAAATATTTTTTACTTAAATGACTAAAACTCACATCGTTAAAATTTTTGATCGCACTATCGGAAAACAATATATTGTCGAAGTTCCCGAAGATCAATATATTTTACAAACTGCTGAACAGCAAGACGCTAATCTACCTTTTCTCTGCCGCAATGGTGCTTGTACTAGCTGTGCTGTCAAGATTATCTCTGGAGAGCTAGCTCAACCAGAAGCCATGGGTTTATCTCCCAAGCTCAAAGAGCGGGGTTATGCTTTACTTTGCGTTAGTTATCCTCGTTCTGATTTAGAGGTGGAAACTCAAGCTGAAGACGAAGTATATCAAATGCAGTTTGGGCGATATTTTGCCAGGGGGAGAGTTAGATTCGGTCTACCTTTAGACGAAGATTAATTTGCTCTAGTCTTTTTAACCCTGGAAAAACATCCAGTTTTAATTTTTTGATAGGTTGCGGGGTGGAATCTCTTTGCCCAAATAAAATTTTGGTTCGATCTGGTTGAGCTGCCACCAAATTAAGCTAAACACAAGCAATGTGCCAGACAAGCTTACTGCGATCAAATTACTAGGTAAGCTGATAAATAAGGATAGCAAAGGCATAATTACCCAGGTTAAGATGGGGATAGCGATCGCAATTTGTTTGATTTGTTTAATTATTCCCAAAGCCTGACTACAGCTACGACAGTTTTTGGTGTGGGAATGATAGCGATCTAGCAGTTGCTCTTGAGATAATGCGGAGGGCAGATCTTGGTGAGAAAAAGGATCGGCGTGATACAGATTAACCCACTGCCGTAATTCTGAGACATATAGATCTGCTTTGGTCGGCAAGTAAAAGGCTTTACTATAGTTATTGCTACCTCCCAAGGCTGCCAGATAACGCTCTTGATGATGCAAAAAAATCTGATCATCTTCCAGTACGCTATTTTGATTGAGGTGCGAATACCAGGTTGGGGTAAGTTTAATCAAAAAGCGAGGCAGAGGGGCAGAAAACTTAAAAGGAAAGCGAGCAAACAAACGACATTTTCCTTTGCTGATCGGTGTAGCATAAACCACGGTTAAAGTGCGACCAAATTGCTGCGAGGTCAGATCGTGCCAGATTAGACAGGGAGCGGTAAAGGTTGTATATTGCGTCCCTAGTTTACCTTTACGAGGTCCTTCTATCCAAATACCTTTAAATCCCTGTTTGCCTGACTCTGTGATTTCTAACTCGACAGGAGCAACATTAGAGCGATTACCGACGGTTTTATGATGAGTATAGGGGATATGGCTAGCATCAATGACGTTTTCTAAGAGAGTAAGAGCATCATAGGGAAGATCGCGAAAGATATTTAAGCAAACCCAAGCATCAGGATCTTCTGCCATCGGTTTAATAATTGGTACAGGAGTTGTAGCTGCGTTTTCCTGAATACCAGGGTAAACAAATAATAGTCCTTGGGCGATCGCTGTAGGATAAGATTTAACACAGGCTCTTATAGATTCATGAGCCGAACCTCCTGGTTGCTGTTGCGGAATCACTTGACACTCGCCATTACCTGAGAATGCCCAGCCATGATATGGACATTCTAACCAACCAGCTTCGTTTACTCTTCCTTCGCTCAAGGATGCCAAACGATGGGGACATTGATCTATAAATACCTGCCAAGTATCGCCAGACTTATCCCACCAAATTACTAAATTTATATCTAGTAGGGTAAATCTGGCTAATTTAGTTTTGTCTAAGTCATCTACAAAGTAGATAGGATACCAGGCTTCTAATGGATCAAAAACAGTGGGGTCACTACCCCCAGGTAAGATTGCTGTGTTGGAATTGTTGGTGGTGATGGTCATATCCTGTATCTGGACAACTATCTAGCTTTGTAAATTATTGTTACACAAGTCTTTTTATATAGTTTTTTAATGTGCAGTAACCGCTTAAAGCTGCATCAATTCTTGTTTTAAGCGATAAATAATTGTCTTGGGTTCTACTTGAGATAAAATTTGCTTAATTAAGGTAGAAGCTCCCATTTCTCCCCAAGTGCAGCCCTGTTCGAGATATACCTGCGCTACTCGACCAATAACAAATGTTCCGTACCCAGCGATCGCACCCTGGACGCTAGCAGTACCCAAATAGGCAGTAATAGCTCCAGTACTATCAAAACCACTGCTTAAAATTGCACCACTTTTACCAACGCTTAAAAAGAAGCTGCTACCAACTTCTCCTAGTAATAAGCCACCTGTACTAGCTAAAATTCGCCTCAGTAAGTTTCCTGCCTCAAAGGTAGTGATGGGTAAACCATAGAGTTTAGATAATGATCTAATTAAAGCAAGATCGGCAATTAAACCCCCAAGTAAATCAGCAAAGATAATTGGGTTGACAGCAACGGCGATCGCTTTATAGCGGGCATATTTGGCAATAATTTCTTGAGCTTCTGACTGCCGTAGTTCAATGGTTTTGCGGGCAATATTAACTTGAGCATCCCTTGCTTGGACTAAAGCATTCAGCGCCAGCAACGATTTTCCTTCCTGCTGGAGAATTTGCACTAAAGCATTTTTGAGAGATTCAATCTCAGGTTCGGGATATTCCCAGCTATTTTCAACAGTGCCGTCTGCCGATTCAATTCTCACCTGAATCGGTTGAGGTTTGGCTGCAACGGTGACAATTTCGTGAGGGGCAATAATATCTTCCAGGCTACTGCCACTATGAGCCACATTAAACTTTTGTAACTGTCGATAAATCTTTTGGCGATCTTGATCGGGATAAAGATCGCTTTTATTAAAAACCAAAATTAATGGCTTCTGGGTATCTCTCAACTCGCATAGAGCCTGATACTCAGTCCGCGTGATATCTCCTGCCACCACAAATAAAATCAGGTCGGATTTTTGGGCAATTGACCGCGCCATCACTGCCCTTGATTCTCCCGTAACCTCATCCAAACCAGGAGTATCAATCAATTCAACATCTAGTCCTGATTCTACTGACGGATTCCAGCGCAAAATAGTCAGAGATTGAGTCACACCATGGACAGCTCCAGTGGCTACCACTTCCTCTCCCAATAGAGCATTAATGAGGGATGATTTACCACAGCTAACCAAACCAAAGGTGCTGATGCGAATTGCTTTACGGTCTAATCTTGCCAAAGCATTTTGCAGAGACTGCAAATCAGTTTTGACTGTTGCTTGAAGGCGATCGCTAGGGGGAGAATTGCCATGACGACGAAAACTAGAATACCAAGAAATAGCCTGCTGTAGGCTAGCATGAGCCTGATTTAATTGAGCTGACTGTAACGATGTTTGCTGACCCACAGTAACTTATTGATTCTCCTAATCTACTGACTATAATAATTTAAGTTAATTTAATTGATTATTTTTGGCGGCTAAATCCAGCGCAGCTTGAGGATAAACAATCCGCTTGTGGTTAAACTGTTGCCAAACACGAATAAAAACTTCAGCAATGACTGGTAGCTCATCATAGTTTAGTCCACTATCAACTAGCTGACGATCTTGCCAACGAGACTTAAAGATTTTTTGGAGTGTAGCTAGAGCCTGTTTAGGAGTAGCATCCGAAAGCGATCGCAATGCTGCCTCACAACCATCTGCCAGCATCAAGATCCCTGCCTCTCTGGACTGGGGAACTGGACCAGCATAGCGAAAATCGGCCTCGGCCACTATAGTCCCCGACTCTTGAGCCTTTTGCTTTGCCTGATAGTAAAAATAAACAATCAGTAAAGTACCTTGATGTTGAGGAATAAAATCACGAATGGCTTTAGGCAAACCGTATTTTCGCGCGATCGCTAGTCCTTCACTAACATGCTTTTTAATAATCTCAGCACTGATCCAAGGATCGTCAATTGTATCGTGTTTATTGGGGTCGCCCATTTGATTTTCAATAAATCCCAAAGGGTCGTGCATTTTACCAATGTCATGATATAAAGTCCCCGCTCTGACCAATTCCACATTGCAGTTTAATTCTCTAGCAGCAGCTTCTGCTAACGAAGAGACAAACATAGTGTGCTGAAAAGTTCCAGGTGCTTCGGTTGCCAATCTTTTTAATAATGGCAGGTTGGGATTAGATAATTCTGCTAGGCGAATCGGCGTAATGAGATCGAAACAGCGTTCGAGATAAGGAGAGATGCCAATTGCCACCACAATCCACGCCAAGCCAAATAAACCACAGACAGTAGCGTCGGGTAAGATTGCTGACCAAATAGTAGTAGCGCTAGAACTTATAATTAGGTTGGCAAATAGGTAAACGGCTATTTGGGATAGACCAACAGCAATACCCAATTTTGAGATCGCTTCGCGGGAGCGTAATCTGCCAGTGAAAATCGCAGCAATTAAACCGCCGACTAAGCCTGACAAAAGATAGATCGAACTAACGCTTTGACTACTAAACATTACTAGTACTGCCACCAGGATAACCTGACACACTGCTAAACCAGGAATATAAAAACTGCTCACTAATAGCCCAATCGCGGGCAAACTGGTGTAGGGAAATGCAAAGATACTTAATAAAGGTGCGCTAATAGCTAATAAACAGAGCAGTAGATAATCGCGATGGCGAATTGAAGAATAGATTCTGCGTTGAATCGCTAAAAATAAGCTGACAATTCCCCCCACTATCATTGCTGATAGTTCAAGTCCTCTCCAGTTAACTCCACGTTGACTTAATTGAAAACCGTCGAGTAGGACAAAATTTGCTTGAGTGATTTTTTCTCCTTGCTCAACAATCACTTCCCCCTGCTCGACTTCGACGACCACTGAATTAATTGCCATGGCTGCTTTTTCGGCAATATTGCGTGTAGCGTTTTTATCGTCTTCTAAATTTGGCTGCAAAGTTGCCAACAATAGATTGTAGGCGATCGGTTCGGTGAGATCGGGAATATCAGGATTTAGTTGCGCGGTAACAGCCTGCTCCAGTAAATTTGAAGGCAGCCCCAAGGGGATACCTTGAATTAAAATATGCTCCGCAGTCTGCAAGATAGTATTTTTAGTAGCTTTCCATTCTGTTTTTGTCAGATCGAGCAGGATAATTAATTCTTTTTCATCTAAATGTGTAATGTTTTTCTGGGCGATGTTTTTCCAAGCCTGAGAGTAGTGATAGCGAGTTAAAGTAATTTGAGCTATTAAAGTATTAAATTGAATTTCTGAATTATTTTTTTTGTATGTTTCTAGTTCAGCAGCTACTTTTTGTAAGCCGAGATTAAAGTCTGGTCGTTTTGCTAAAGTTAAGTTTTGGGCTGAAGAGTTTGGCTTGAGGGAGGCTAAAACCGACTTAAATTCAGATTCGGGACAAAAGCGAATATATTTCTGGCTAATCAAGGACAGATCTTGTGGCGCAGCAAAGGGAAAAGGTGCAGTTATGTTCCTCAGCTCATCAATTTGCTTGAGATATGACTCTAATTTGCTAGTACTTTCTCGGGTTAGTTCTTCGTTGTGCTTGAGAATCGGTACAACTCCAGTTTGTACTTGCTTCCTTTTTTCTAAAGTGGTTTGAGTATCTTCAAATTGCGCTGAGTAGGGAGCTCTAATTGTTAGAGGAGAAATTTTACCTACGGTTAGTTGAGGCTGATTATAAAATCGATAACCGACTACGCTAGTTAAGGCAGTAATGCTTAAGACTAACATGACAATAAAATTTCTTAATCTGGTATGATGTTTTTTTCTGCCTGATTGTCCATAATGACAACTGTGAGACTTGCTTAAAGTTTGATCGAAAAAATTCCCTCCCCACCAAGTAAATTTGTGGTGTTGATATTTGTATCGCCATCCCTCAATTTTTTGAATTAGTGAATGCCAGCTTTTCATCATAGGTGAGGATGTTTATAATCTCTAAAATCGCTATGGTCTCTAGTACCGCTTTGCTTAAGTAACAAGTCCTAAAGGATAAGTTGCTTAGGTTGCGTCACCGCTTTGTAGATAGCCAGTAAGATATGGTCAGGGTTTCAAGTTAAATAAATGCTTACTTCGGTTAAGTCCACGTTTATTAGTTTTAGTTAATGGTGATTTTATCGATTAATTTAATTTTTATTTGATAATAATTGCGAAATAATTTTTAAGCTTTGACGAGGTTGAATAAATTGTGGTAACGCGATCGCATCTAATTCTAGATTATAAGCTTCATAATTTTGCTCTACAGCATAAACTCCTAACCAAAACCTTAATAATTTCAGCAACAAATGATTTTCTAACTGCCAGCTGTGATTTTGCTCGATATCTGTCCTCCTGTTGCCTAAGATTGCGGTCATTCCATTATATGCTCCCGACAATGTACTAGTGAGGGTAATTGTCAGCCACGATAATTTTGAATCAACGCGAGCTGCCCTTTGAATAGATAGTTTAAAGTCGTTGGGAGTAGTGACAAAACAATACCATGCTAAAGCGATCGCCGTTGCCTGAAGCTGATCTTTTGATGACAATTGCTCTGTTATTTGCTGTAAGCTACTGCCACTTTTAATTCCTTGCAGCACGATACTCAACTTCTCTATTAAAGGGCTTTTGAGTATCAGATTATGATTGAACATCTCCTCAATGCTCAGTGCTTGCTCCCCTAAGCGAGTCTGATGATTCAAGACAGTAGCGAGCAAATAACTCCAAATCAATATGTTTTGACTAGAGACAATATTGCTATTTGTATGGGCTGATTTAAAATCAGGTTGCATAAGTCTTAAATATAAATTCGGCTCATCTGTCTGCAAAATAATTGAAGGCAACCAAGATAGTAAATTACTGTGATCTTGCCAATTATTGACTTCATTTAGTCTGCTATCAGCAGATTGAGCTGCTAAAAATAAAGCCAAATTAGTTCTGTTTAATTTTTCTGATAGCAGCATTTCGGCTATTTGTCTGCGCTTTAATACCCAAGGTTGAGTCAAGGCATCAGCTTGATTCACTATGGTTTGCCCAATGATGCCTCCCCACCAACTCCCTCCAAATCGGTCATAAGTATTGTGGTGCATTTTATTTAGCCCTGGAGTAATAGTTATCAATAATATAATGTACAAGTAAGTTTGGTCACGATTGTCTGAAGGATATAAATATAAATGTTAGTTACGACAACTGATACAATTCAAAATCAATCGATTGAAGCCTATTTAGGAGTGGTGACGGCAGAGGTGGTATATGGCACTAATGCGCTGCGGGATCTTTTTGCGGGAATTCGTGATGTGATTGGGGGGCGTACTGGCAGCTATGAAAAGGTCTTTGAACAAGGACAACAAAAAGCGATCGCTGAACTAAAAGAACGCGCCCAAAGATTAAATGCCGATGCCGTAGTTGGGATTGAAATTGATACAGGGACGATTAATATAGACAACAAAGGGGTGCTGTTATTAATTACAGCAACAGGAACGGCCGTCAAACTAGGTTAAGCTTTGCTTAAGTAAATGTTACAGCGTTTTTCACGTTAGTAGACCACAGTTATTAGAATGATTAGAAAAGGCTTAAAGCTTATGGCTTATAGCTTAGAGCTGCGAGTTAATTAATTAAGAGCGTAGTCTATTCAATTGGAAACGGCTGTATTTGCCATACCTAGTACTGCTGCTTAACAGGAATCAGCAGTCAAATTATCGCTTACGCCCACGTCTACTGGTTGATCAGGATCTAATCAGCAACAATCAAGGCTAAAATCTAAACTGATTTTAATTGGCCAAGTAAAAATTATGTTTATAGATAGTAACTTGCCTACTCCTAGTACCTTCCCTGTTCTTGGTCTTCAGGTTCATCTACTCGATGATTACCTAAGCTGGCTAATCGCAAGAATTGAGCATAAAATTGGAACCCATGTGGTTACCTTAAATGCTGAGATGAGCATGATGGCGCTGGAAAATGAAGCCTTAAAACAAACTATCACATCAGCCGAATTAGTTATTCCCGACGGGGCTGGGGTAGTTATTTATATGCGCTGGCGAGGTCGTAAACATCAGCGTTGCCCTGGAATCGAGCTGGCTGCATCTTTAATTGAGTATTTGGGAACATCCAATACGTCTAATTTGTGTTTTTTTGGCGGTAGCCCTGGGACGGCAGAACAGGCAGCCAAAGCTTGGCAAGAGAAATTTCCCCGCCTGTCTATTTTGACCCAGAATGGATATGTGGCGGGAGCAGCCGAAGAAGAATGGAAACAAACCCTAAAGACTAAACAACCCGCAGTTATCCTGGTGGGCATTGGTGTACCGCGACAAGAACTGTGGATTCAAGAAAATCGTCATCTCTGTCCTCATGCAGTTTGGATTGGCGTTGGCGGTAGCTTAGATATCTGGGCAGGGACTAAAGAACGTGCGCCAGAGTGGTTAAGAAATAATAATTTAGAGTGGTCTTACCGTCTTTATCAAGAGCCTTGGCGTTGGCGGAGAATGCTGTCTTTACCCAAGTTTTTTTGGCGATCGCTTTGGGCATAATTTAAGGTTGGGTAATCAAGATAGATTTAAGGCACGATATTTAACCAGTTTTCTACTTCTTGCCAACCTAAACCTTGGCGTACAACCTCTGGTTCATCGATAGTAAAATCTAAAATAGTTGAAACGTTGAAACCTGGATCTACTTGATTATCGATGATTATATCTACCTGATTTTCTAGCGCATCAAAGAGATAGGCTTGGGCAACATTGATGGTGGGATATTCCCCATCTTCGTCAGGTAAATGTGCCGAAGTGGAAACTATTGGATTACCCAAAGTCTTGAGCAATTCCTGGCAGAGGGTGTTTTCAGGTACTCTAATGCCCGTGGTTTTTCTTTTCGGACTCATAACCAGCTTGGGGACTTGTTTAGTAGCAGGAAGTAAAAAAGTATAGGGACCAGGAATCAAATGTTTCATAATCCGATAGGCGCGATCGCTTACTCTGGCATACTCGGAAATATTGGAGAGGGAGGAACATAAAAACGTGAGGGGTTTATCGTTAGACATCTGTTTGATTCTGCGTACTTTTTCGACAGCAGATTTGACGTTGAGGTCGCAGCCGATCGCGTAAACTGTATCGGTAGGATAGAGCATGACCGCGCCTTTTTGTAAGGCAGCAACTATTTGCTCGATAGTTCGTTGTTGAGGATTATTTTGATTTAGTTCGTATAAAATTGCCATAGTGCTAATCAATTAGTAATAATTTTTACTTAGAGAACAATCAACAGCTAAGATCATTTCAAGATTGAACAAAACGGTTTTATGGTCAAAATTGGTTACTGGGAATGTCCGACAGGAATTGCTGGGGATATGTGCTTGGGAGCATTGGTGGATTGCGGTTTGCCCTGGCAATATTTGCTGGATAGTCTCAAGAGTTTAGGTATAGAAGCAGAATATCAGTTAACCACAGAGGTTGTGACCCGCAATGGGCAATCGGCAACTAAAGTTTATGTCAATTTGCGCCAGGAACATCACCATCATGATAGTGAGCATCACCACCCTAGGCATTTACCAGAGATTGAAAGTTTAATTCAGGCTGCATCTTTGCCAGAGCGAGTAAAACGCTGGAGCTTGCGTATCTTTCAGCAGTTGGCGATCGCCGAAAGTGCGGTCCACGGTATTCCCCCCGAACAGGTTCACTTTCACGAAGTCGGGGCAACTGATGCCATTATTGATATTGTTGGTACTTGTATTGGTTTAGACTGGCTAAATCTTGATCGGCTTTACTGTTCTCCTCTGCCTACTGGAGGCGGAACGATTAAGGCTGCTCATGGTCAACTATCTGTTCCTGTCCCTGCGGTGGTCAAACTTTGGGAGACAAGAGAAGTGCCAATTTATAGCAATGGTATTCAAAAAGAGTTAGTTACACCCACAGGAGCGGCGATCGCGGTGACTTTAGCGCAACACTTTGGCGAACCTCCCGCGATGAAGTTAACTAAAATTGGCTTGGGTGCGGGTTCAAAAGATTTGGCAATTCCCAACATTCTGCGCTTGTGGATTGGCGAAGCAGCAGAAAATCAACCAAAGGTTGAGCTACAGCAAGAAACTATTACTGTGTTAGAAACTCAGATTGACGATCTCAGTCCTCAAGTGGTGGCCTATACCCTCGAACAGCTATTGACAGCAGGGGCATTAGATGTTTTCACTCAAAGCATCGGCATGAAAAAATCTCGTTCAGGCATTTTGTTAACGGTAATTTGCCATCCTGAAACAGCCTATGTTTGCAAGACCATTATTTTCCGCGAGACAACTACTTTGGGTATTCGTGAAAGTACTCAGCAAAGAAGTATTCTCAACCGCGAAATCAAGCCGATCCAGACAAAGTACGGCACTGTAAATATTAAAGTTGCCAGTTGGGGATTTGGGGAGAACCAACAAATAATTAATGTGCAACCTGAATATGAAGACTGCGCAGCCTTGGCTCGTCAACATAATATTTCCTGGCGAGCAGTCTCCCAGCAAGCGATCGCCGTTTATCAAGATAATCTTAACCATTTAGGAGAAAATAGCGTTTTCTAGTTTGGCGATCGCAACTTCCACCTCATCATTGACAATGGTAAAGTCAAATTCTTCACTGGCGGCAATTTCCTGACGGGCGATGGCTAACCTACTGGCGATCGACTCTTCAGAATTTGTTCCTCTAGCTCTGATTCTGGCTTCCAACTCTTCTATTGAAGGAGGTAAAATGAAAATGCGTCTTGCTTGGGGAAAAATATTGGCGATCGCTCTTGCTCCAGCTAGCTCAATCTCCAATACAACATAATTGCCCTGGTCAATCTGCTCGATTACCTGCGCTTTGGGCGTACCGTAATAGTTCCCCGCATATTCTGCCCACTCTAGCAGTTCATGGTTAAGAATGGCGGTTTCAAAGTCTTGCTGGCTCAAAAAGTAGTAGGCAACACCATCTATTTCCCCTGGACGAGGTTTTCTGGTGGTAGCAGATACTGATAGACTCAATTGGGGATGACGTTGCAAAAGCAGACTAACCAACGTGCCTTTACCCACTCCACTCGGCCCAGTAATAACGATGAGTTGACCTGGCTGTTCGACTGACATTAGTGATAATCTGGTTAGGTTATGGTTCTTTGCTGACGACAAAGCGGTGAGCTACAGTTTCGGGCTGAATCGCTGAGAGTACTACATGAGAAGAATCAGTAATAATCACGGCACGGGTACGACGACCATAAGTGGCATCGATCAATAAACTCTTTTCTCTAGCTTCAGTAATAATTCTTTTGATCGGCGCAGATTCGGGACTAACAATGGCAATAATACGATTAGCAGAAACGATATTACCAAAACCAATATTAATTAACTGAATATCCATAGTTATTCATTTGCAACTTTTTAAGAATGCTTCTCGCTATTTAAATTTTAGAAAATATTGTTTTAATACTATATTTTTATCGCTTGATTTACAAGGAAAAAGCTACATAAACGAAGCTATTTAAGGAAATTTTCGCTTTTGCTTAGAATTAAACTAACTTGTAGCCAAAATCACAATAATTTACTGCTTAATCTAGGATATTTTGTTTTTTTTTACAATTATGCAACCAGTTGACTACACTACTTTAATGGCAAGCTGCGCCGAACTAAATCGAGACTGGATTCCCTCGCGGATAGAACAGGTTTATCAGCGGGATCGCTTTACTATTTCTCTCGCGCTGCGAACCCTCAAAGCCAAACCCTGGCTCACTATTTGTTGGCATCCTGAAGCTGCTCGGATTAACCTTGGCGATCCCCCACCCCGTCTAAAAGATACATTTACCTTCAGCGATCAGCTACGGCATCAGCTTAAGGGTTTAGCCCTCACGGGAGTTGCAGCGATCGCTCCTTGGGAACGAGTAATCGATCTTCAGTTCGCCCAACGCCCAGGAGAAAAACCCCTGTGGCATTTATACGTTGAGATTATGGGCAAGTATAGTAACGTGATCTTGACCGATGGCTCACAGCAGATTGTTACCCCCGCTAAACAAATTAGCCCCACTCAGTCTAGTGTACGCCCAATTCAAACAGGACAGCCCTATGAACTTCCTCCAGCCCTCATTGGCACGACTCCCAAATTAGAAGAATCTTTTGTCCGTTGGCAAGAAAGAGTTAGTCTAGTGCCTGGACAGGTAAAACGTCAATTACTCCAGTCCTATCGTGGTTTGAGTCCTAGAGTAGCAGCAGAAATTGCGATCGCAGCAGGCTTATCTCCCCAGCAGCAAACTGACACTCTCACCTTAGAACATTGGCAAGCATTATTTCACTATTGGCAAAAATGGCTACTTGCCCTGGAACATCAGCAGTTTTCTCCAGGGTGGTTAACCGATGGGTATACGGTTTTAGGCTGGAATAAAGTTGAATCGGTCGAGGGAGTCCAAGCTCTGCTAAATTGTTACTACACTCAGTCAGTAAACCGTCAGCAGTTTACACAGCTACATCATCAGCTTAATCAAAAGCTAATTAACTTACTCAAAAAACTTAATGTCAAAGCTAATACTTTTCGCCAACGGTTAGCACAGTCGGCAGATGCCGACAGCTATCGTCAGCAGGGAAATTTATTGATGGCGCATCTCCACCAAATACAACCAGGTATGAAGTCGATTACCCTGAATGACTTTGAGACAGGCAAGCCAATTAAAATTAAGCTCAATCCCGAAAAAAATCCAGCTCAAAATGCTCAATACCTCTACAAACAGAGCCAAAAACTCAAGCGGGCTAAAGATGCAGTCGTTCCCTTATTAGCAGATGTCGATGGCGAGATCGACTATTTATCCCAGGTGCAAACAGCTTTAAATCAACTCAAGGGCGAAAATACAGACAGTTCTGAAGATTTACAGGCTTTAGCCGAAATTAAAGAAGAACTAATTCAACAAAAATACATCATTGCCGAACGTCAAGAGGAACGCCAAATTGACCAAGACTCTCAGCCCTATCGCTTGACTGCACCTTCAGGCTGTGAAATCTGGATTGGTCGGAACAATCGTCAGAATGATATTTTAACTTTCCGCACGGCGGTGGAATACGATCTCTGGTTTCATACCCAAGAAATTCCTGGAAGTCACGTATTGCTACGTCTCGATCCTGGTGCGGTTGCTAGTGAACAAGATCTTCAGTTTACGGCAGACATAGCAGCATACTATAGTCAAGCTCGTGAAAGCGATCGAGTTCCTGTAATCTATACCCAACCAAAATACATTTATAAACCCAAGGGAGCAAAGCCAGGGATGGTTATCTATAAACAAGAAACAGTTATTTGGGGCAGACCGCAGATAGCTAAACTTCACTTCTGACTTTTGATTTCTGACTGACGTTACCCATTAAGTAATATTTTTGCAGTAAGCTCGATATGTTTATTTTTATCACAGATTAAATTTTCATGGAATCGTTTATAGGCTTTATTTTTGCTTTTATTTTTGGCAGTTTTCTAGAATACTGGGTTCACCGCTTGATGCACGTCAGTCCAATGTTTGGCAATAAAATCACAGGGCATTATGGACATCATCGCAGCAATAGTACTAAAGGATTCGTCGGTGATTTTCTCGATTTTAGTTTAGTGTCATTATTAGTATTGCCAGCTTTTTTAATATCTCTATCCTGCGGAATTATTATGATATCTGGGACTATAGCATTTGCTGCTTTTGCTTCCTATGCCCACCAAATTCAGCACCACAACCCCCACAAATGTTTCTGGATGAAAATGCCGATTCACTACGTTCACCACCAAAACAACCAGTGGGATAGTAATTTTGGGCTAGCGATCGACTGGTGGGATATAGTTTTTGGAACTTACAAGCCTGTTGAGTGGCTGAGTAAAGAACAGCCTGGGATGAATAAATAACCGGTTTACTAGCTAGTCGATCTGCAAAGATCTCGAAAATGCAAGGCGCAACCTTTAAGCTACTACGTTAAGGTAATCAATCAAAGCACTGGGTTTAATTACTCCTTTTTCGGTAATGATGGCGTTGATTAAATTAGCAGGAGTCACATCAAAAGCTGGGTTATAAAATTCTACTCCCGCAACACAAATGTCAGTATCTCCAATTTGAGCTATTTCCCTCGCATCTCTTTCTTCAATTGGTATCTGGCTACCGTTAGCTAAATCAAAATCAATAGTGGAGAAGGGTGCAGCAACATAGAAAGGAACATTATGAGCTTTAGCGGCGATCGCCAGAGCATAAGTACCAATTTTATTCGCAGCATCTCCATTGGCAGCAATACGATCTGCTCCCACCACTACCAGATCGATCATATTTTGCTGCATGCAGTGAGCCGCCATGCTGTCGGTGATTACGGTGACGGGAATTCCTTCTTGAACGCATTCCCAAGCGGTTAATTTTGCCCCCTGAAGACGAGGACGAGTCTCATCGGCATATACCCTCTCTAAACGCTCTTCCCGCCACGCAGAACGAATTACCCCTAAAGCAGTGCCATATCCTGCGGTAGCTAACGAACCTGCATTACAGTGGGTCAAAATGCGCAATTTGCTAGGGCTACAAGGCAAGATAGTTAAACCGCGATCGCCAATTGCTTGACAGGTTGCCAGGTCTTCGATCTGGATCTGTTGCGCAGTTTGCAATAGGGTACGTTTAATTTCGGCAACTGTGCCAATTTCTTCATGAGCAGTTTTGAGCATCCGCGCGATCGCCCAGAATAAATTTACTGCTGTCGGGCGAGTTTGCTTTAATAAATCGCCAACCTGTTGAAGATGTGCGAGAAATTCTTGAAGATCCTCTGTTTCAATCTCCGTTGCTCCCAGATACATACCGTAGGCTGCTGCCACCCCAATAGCTGGCGCACCACGTACAATCATTGTTTTAATTGCCTGTGCCATGTCAGAACTACGACTAATCGCTACATGGCTATATTCTGCTGGTAAACGAGTTTGATCGATTAACAGTACTTGATTATTCTGCCAAACAACAGGATAAATTTGGTTGGAATTGGAGTTCATAGAGACGTTTTGCCCACAGTCTAATTTGCATTTATATATTCTATTGCTTTGAGCAAATTAATAAATTTATCTAAAAGCGACTTTGGATTAAGCATATAGCGATCGTCCTTTGGGAGTAGGAATAGAACGTCCCAATTCTTGAGCGGTTTCAATCCATTCCTGAATAATAATTTCAGCATTAGTTACTGCTTCAACGTAAGTTTGACCAACATGCGTGCAAGCCCTTTGTGCCATACATCCAGGTAACTCTGGAACTTCTACAATAAAAGCTGCGTCAGTTTCGCTCCAATAGATAATCAATTCATACTTAATCGACATCACTATCTCCTAAAGAATATTTCACAATTAGATTTCTAATTTGCTTAACTTGATAACTCTTAGCTTTGCTATTTTGGGGCTGGATATTAATGATTTCTTCTACATTATCTTTTGTGAAAAAATAGCGATCGCCTCTGATTCGTTCCTTAAAACCCATTTTTTTGAGTAGCTGGCGAAGTTCGGAAAATTTGATGTTGTGATCGGATGTTCCTGTAAGAATCTTTTGCAGTAGCTTCTCGTATTTGCCCATTCCTTACGGCGCGTTTTGGGAAAGAAGATTCTTACCCATTTGCGAAGCTTATCCTTTAGGAAAAGCCGCCTTACCCAAACACCAATTATAAAGTTGCAAAATGACTAAATGACTACTCATTGTCTATTCTATTAGGTTATTAACGATGAATATAGTGTTTGCAACGGCAAGTCAACTGGCGCAGATGATTCGAGACAAAGAAGTTTCCGCAGTAGAAGTTTTAGATGCTTATTTAGAACAAATTGCCAAGCATAACGGTAAGATAAATGCGATCGCGACTTTAGATCGAGAAAAAGCTTTAAAAAAAGCCAAAGAAGCTGATGAAGCCTTAGCCCAAGGGGAAAATTGGGGAGCGTTACACGGTGTCCCAGTTACCATTAAAGACACTATTGAAACGGCAGGTTTATTAACTACTGCTGGCTATCCACCTTTAAAAAATTATCTACCTCAGCAAGATGCTACTACAGTAGCAAGATTAAAAGCAGCAGGAGCAATTATCTTCGCTAAAACCAATCCTGCAAAACTAGCAGGAGATTATCAAACCAATAATCCTTTATTTGGACAAACTAACAATCCTTGGAACTTAGATTATACTCCTGGAGGTAGTTCTGGAGGTTCAGCAGCAGCGATCGCTGCTGGATTTTCGGCTTTAGAACTTGGTAGTGATGTTGCAGGTTCGATTCGCCATCCCGCCCATTACTGTGGTGTTTACGGCTTTATGCCTACAGATCGTCGAGTTTCTACCGCAGGGCATATTCCTGAATTACCAGGAAAACCTAAGTATATTCGCCATCTACTTAGAATTGGCCCTTTAGCTCGTTCAATTGAAGATTTACAGCTATGCTTTTCTCTAATTGCAGGGGCGGATATCAGACAGCCAGAAATCCCTCCCTTACCTTTAGATCCACCGATAGATAAAAAATTGTCCGAACTAAAAATTGCCTGGACATACGGCTATGATTTTTTGCCCACAAGTCAAGATACGCGCTCTTGTATTCAAAGCTTAATTAACCGTTTAACCGATACTGGTTGTTATCTAGAAGAATGCAACTCAACTAATTTTGACTGGGAAGAAGCTTTAGCTAACTATAGTGCTTTTGTCGCTTATGAATTATTTGCGTCTGCTGCTAAACTGGGTATTTTGCCAGGAATGTGGACAGGAATTGTTACAGAATTTTATGCTCGTACTCAAACCGCTTTTAAATCGGCTACTCCCCTGGCTAAAAAAGGAAATCTGGCATTTCCACCAAGTATGGCAAAATACAATATTGTTTTAACTGAGCGCGATCGCACTATGGCACAAATGGATCGCTTTATGGAGAGGTGGGATGCCTGGATTTGTCCTGTCTCGATGACTCCTGCATTTCCTCATTGTAGTTTTGGTCAGTCGATAGAAGTTGATGGGGTAAAATTTCCTTATCTATTAGCTTGTGGTGGTTACACCATGCCGTTAAATTTTACGGGTAGCCCTGTAGTAGTAATTCCCATTGGCAAAAGTAAGTCAGGATTACCCATTGGAGTGCAAATTGTTGGTAAAAGATGGCAGGATGTGAAGTTACTGGCGATTGCGAAGCTAGCCGAAGGCATCGCTAAAAAGATTAATGAAATAGCTGGCGACTTTCAACATCCATGCTTGTAATTAAGAGCTTTTTAGCAGAAAAAAGCATTTTAGAGGGTAGATAGCGATCGCCCCAAAAAATAGTACCACAACGAGTAATAATCTTCTTCATGCCTAAAAATTTACTGCCAATCTGACCAATCCTGATTAAAGATAGAAGTATCAGGAAACGCAGTAGGATTACCACTTTCGTCTAAGCGTTTTTTGAGTATTTTAAACTGATCTTCCTGAATTAATGGCTGATCTACCAATTGATAAGGCATAACCTTTTGCTCTAAACTAAAGACTGCGGTAATGCCAGCAGCAGCACCAGAAGACCATTCAAAAGAATGTACCCGATAGGCAGCAGAAGCAATATGGCTAGTAGCAATACTCTTTCCTGACACAATTAGGTTATCAATTTTTTGAGGAATCATGGCTCTAAGAGGAATTTGGAACGGATACGCCTGGCCGCCACCTTTTCTCTCTCCCTCTCGCTCAGTGTTACCCGCTTTCTCTGGTGGACTCTCATTCATACAGGGATGAAAATCGATCGCATAATGACCAATACCCACAGAGTCAGGGTAAATTGACGAACGAGTACGTTGTTGAATTTTATCAATGTTTTTGTGGCGATTGCCGATCGGGTCTTCACTATCTAGTTTTGTCCATAGCTGACGATAGGTTTTAGCATCAAGTTTTTGAGCGTAATATTCGTTGCGATAGTCTGCTCGTGAAATATCTATTTCATTAATCTCAAAGCCTTTAGAATAGCCAGGATAAACTCGACCCACAATCCTTCTCCCCTCTCTAATATAGGGATATTTTGATAAGCCATGAGCCGTTCCCATCGGCGAGTCTATGCCTTGAAGAAAAAGGTTGTTGGGATAAGGTTTTTTTACTCCATCTCCTAATTGAGAGTCGGTAGTTCCCTCGACTAACCAGTAGAAATAACCTAGAGCATGATCTTCCCCTCGGCTGAGGGTTGTAGTACGCAATCCTCCCATCCAGCCATTTGGTTCAAGCTGACCCAATTCTAAAAGCTGTTGGCGAGTATAAATCAAATTATCTTTTGCTGTTCCTGGACGATAATCATTCCCCCAAGTCCAGTTTTGCATCGAGATATCGCCTGGAGTCGGGACAGTAAATTCAATCCCGCTAAATTTTTTGAGATCTCCTTTTTTAGGACTCCAAATCCGACGATAGGTGAAAACTAAATCAAAGTCTGCTAGTCTTTCTAGTTCATAACTGTAATAGTTTTTATGCTCATTATAGAAGGTGGGCATCTTATGTGCTTGAGGTTCTTCTGTCGCCTCCATGGCAAAGGTATAAGTAAACCCTTGGGTGCAGTACTCATCTCCTGTCATGCTAGAAGAAGAAGGTTCATAAGAAGATAAAGGATCGATGCCTAAACGATAGGGAATATCAGCTAAACCGACAATTTCACCTGTTTCTGTGGCTTCAATTACATACCAGTCTGCTGATTTATCTGAGGTGCTGGCTGGCACAAAGCGAATTATCTCTTTGTTGAATTTCTCTGAGTCTTCATAGCTATAGGCATCTTCAATCGTGCTAGATAGAGGAAGGGTATTTAACGGTAAATATTCATTGTTTGAGCTATGTTGAATTCCTATGGCGCTGGTAATTTGCTGACCTGTTCCTTCTCCTGTAATAGTTTCAATCTTTAAATCTTTAATGACCGTAGAGGGAAACCATTTAAGGTTGCCATTGCCTTTAGCCTCAGCATCTTTTAGCTGTTGCCACATTAATTGATTGGCATCTTTGGGTAGAAAACAGGATTCACTAACCCAACAGTCTCCAGGATTTAGTTTGCCGTAAAATTCTTCAATACGCTTCCTTAATTCTAAATAGCCCTTGGGAAAAAATAACTGGGAACGTTGAGTAGTTCTTTCATCTAAGGCTGAAGTTCCCTGAGCAGATATTTGACCCCCCACCCAGTCAGTAATTTCCGTCATGCAGACTGTCTTACCTGCGAGCAAAGCTTCATAAGTGGCAGCTACCCCTGATAATCCGCCACCAACTACTAATAGCTCACATTCTTCGGTACGCTCGATAGTCGCAGGAGTGGAAGATTTTGGAGGAGATGTTTGAGCTAATACCCCTGTATCCCAAATCAACATACCAAAAGACACTGATATTAGCGATTTTAGCCAATTTAAAGACACTTTAAATCCCCCTATGATGTAGCAACTCGATCAATTTCATTAATATAGTTCCCAGTTAAGCATTTTTTTTTAAGTTTGTTAGGGAAATAGTTTACTCATAAGCTGAACTATACTAAACCTGCAATCTAGTCTGAAAAGAATTTTGCCGTAATTATTTAATGTCTAAATTAAACTTCTAAATTAAATGTCCAGTTCTTTGTTAGTTAATCTCGCTATCCTATTTGACCAACCAACAGGTATTGCTACTTATGCCCAAAATTTAATTAACAATTGGAATCTTCAGGCAACATTACTATCGGCGGTAGAATTTCCAGGGTTTAATCACTATCAGATTGCCGATCACATGACCCCAGCCCAAGGAAGTAAAGGTCATTTGAAGCGCTTATTCTGGACTCAGTTTGAACTACCTCAGATTTATCAACAGTTGAAGGCAGACTTAATCTATTCTCCCATTCCTGAAGCACCTCTATATAGTAAATCTCGCTATGTAGTTATGTGCCACGATTTAATTCCTCTTCGTTTTCCTCGTCGCACTTCTCCCTTAACCAATTATTTTCGCTATGTTGTCCCACAAGTATTGCAACAAGCAGAGCATATACTGTGTAATTCTCAAGCTACCGCCACAGATTTAGTTGATTATTATGGTATTGATGCTGATAAAATTACAACCATTTTACTAGGATACGATCGCCTTAATTTTTATCCGAGAGAGCAAACTAATAACCCTGAAGCACCCTATTTATTATATCTTGGTCGCCCAGATCCTTATAAAAACCTGGCTGGTTTAATTACTGCTTTTGCCCAGATGCCTAATCAAGATTATCATTTAGCGATCGCTGGATCTAGTGACCCTCGTTTTACCCCGCAACTCCAACAACAGGCGCAAGAATTGGGCATTGCTCATCGGGTTAAATGGCTCAACTATTTAAGTTATCAAGAATTACCAATAGTAATTAGTAATGCCGTCGCCCTAGTATTTCCGACTTTTTGGGAGGGTTTTGGCTTGCCTGTATTAGAAGCAATGGCTTGTGGAACTCCTGTAATCACCTCGAATTTAGCTTCTTTACCTGAAATAACTGACAATGCAGCAATTTTAATTAATCCCCGCAATACTGCTGAAATTGCTGGGGCAATGATGGATCTAATAACGGATCAACAAATGCGATCGCAATTGAGCAAACTCAGTCTAAAACAAGCGCAAAAGTTTAGTTGGGCAAAAACAGGGGCAGCAACTCAAGCGCTTCTACAACGATATCTTTGAAGAGTCATATTGCCCTGCTCGCACAACATTGAAGATTTCCAGCAAATGCTGGGCATACTAATGACGCAAGTTAACTAAAATGATCTTCGATCTCAACTAATCTAATTAATCAAGATTAACTGTACATTAATCAAAAAATATGAAATGCGAAATAAAATATAAGCCAGCATTTTCAGCCATTTTTGTCACCCTAGAACCTGGGGAAAAAATTGTCGCTGAAGCAGGAGCAATGGCTAGTATGGATAGCCAAGTCACCATTAAAACTGAGTTGGCTGGAGATTTGTTTTCAGCTTTGGCTAAGAAGTTTTTGGGGGGGGTGAATCACTATTTGTTAATGTTTTTAGCAATGAAACTAAGCAATATGTAAATTTGGTTTTAACCCAATCTGTGGTCGGAGAGATCGCCGAAATTGAACTTCATGGTGAGGATATGTACTTTCAACCAGGAGCCTATATTGCTAGTACCCCAGGAATTAAAATTGGCGTGCGCTGGGCGGTTGGGCAAGTTTAATTGCGGGAGAAGGATTGTTTAAGTTGCGATTAAGTGGCAAGGGTCGGGTCTTTTTTGGCGCTTATGGTGGGATCACCAAAGAGGATACTCTTAAATATTCTGTAGAAAACATCGGTGGACTATCTTTCAAAAGTTTGAAAACAGGCATCTTCGGCGGAGAAGGATTTGTCTGCCGCTTCTCAGGAGAAGGACGTTTATGGATTCAATCCCACAATCTATCTCCCTTAATTAATTTCTTAAATCCGTTTCGTCCTACTAAAAGTGACTAAATAATCCAAGGTGCTAGTTAACGCAAGTTACATCGCGTTTTGAGCAAGAATACTCTTACTCAAAAGCCGACTCTGGGCGCTTGTTCTTTTCCCCTTTAACCTTTGCCCTTTAACCTAACCTTATAGATATATATAATTAGCACTCGTTAAACGAAAAGTATTATATGTCGTATCATTCTCCCCAAAGCTCTAAAAATGAACCAGAAAGTAATAGTCAGATAATCGTCATAATTAGCATTTTTTTAGCTGCTGTTATCTTAGTAATTTTATTGTTCAATCTATTAGTTAATGGCTTAATCAGCATCATTCCCCTTGAGTTAGAACAAAAATTAGGGGCAGTCATCGCACCCATATATGAAAAACAAGCTCTAGATTCTCCCCAGCAAACAACTCTCAATCAGCTTTTAGATCGATTGGAGAATAAATTACCCCCTGAGCAACAAGAGCATAATCAATATCAAGTTTTATATATACCTGAAGATACTGTAAATGCGATCGCAATTCCTGGCAACAAAGTAATTATTTATCAGGGATTATTAAAGAAAGTCGATTCGGAAAATGAATTGATGATGATTTTGGGACACGAATTGGGACATTTTGCCCATCGAGATCATCTCCGCAGTTTAGGGAATGTTGTGGTGTTACGAATGACAATTGCTTATTTTTTAGGTGATGCCAGCATTTTTAAATCAATTATCGCCACCAGCATTAAGGCAATTAGTCAAGCTCAATATTCACAAAAGCAAGAAAAGCAAGCTGATCAATTTGGCTTGATGTTGTTAGACAAAACCTATGGTCAAGTAGCAGGATCAACGGATTTTTTTCATAAACTGAGTAAAGAACAAAAAAGCAACCTGGATTTTCTTGCTTCTCATCCCGCTCCTGAGAAAAGAGTTAAGGAAATTAATAAGTTAATCAAAGAAAATAAATACCGTCTTGGCTCTGTTACCCTTTTACCTAAAACTTTGAATTATTGAAGATAATAAATCTTTTCTCCAGATTGCGGCTGATCAAAAAAAACGCCTTTCTTAGGAAAAGCGCCTTTGAACCCAATCAATTAAAGTTATAAAGAGGTAAGAAAAATCTTTAACCGTTGATAGCAGGGGCAGTCATTGCTACAGGTGTAGCTTCACCACTAGCTAAATCAAGAGGAAAGTTGTGAGCATTGCGTTCGTGCATTACCTCAAAACCAAGGTTAGCGCGATTGAGTACATCAGCCCAAGTATTGATTACATGACCTTGAGAATCCATTACGGATTGGTTAAAGTTAAAACCGTTAAGGTTGAACGCCATGGTAGAAATGCCCATCGCCGTAAACCAAATCCCAATTACAGGCCAAGCACCAAGGAAGAAGTGTAAAGAGCGTGAGTTGTTAAAAGAAGCATATTGAAAAATCAGACGACCAAAGTAGCCATGAGCAGCAACAATGTTGTAGGTTTCTTCTTCCTGACCGAATTTATAGCCATAGTTTAAGGACTCGGTTTCGGTTGTTTCACGAACTAGAGAAGATGTTACCAACGAACCGTGCATTGCCGAGAACAAAGCACCACCAAAAACACCAGCTACACCGAGCATATGGAAGGGGTGCATCAGGATATTGTGTTCAGCTTGGAATACAAGCATGAAGTTGAATGTTCCGCTGATTCCCAAAGGCATTCCATCTGAGAAAGAACCTTGTCCCAAAGGATAGATTAAGAACACGGCGGTTGCTGCGGATACAGGTGCAGAATAGGCTACGCAGATCCAAGGACGCATACCAAGGCGGAAGCTGAGTTCCCACTGACGACCCATCCAACAAAAAACACCGATCAGGAAATGGAAAATAATTAGCTGATAAGGACCCCCATTATAGAGCCACTCGTCTAAAGATGCGGCTTCCCAAATAGGATAAAAATGGAGACCGATCGCATTACTTGAAGGCACAACTGCACCAGAAATAATATTATTTCCGTAGATCAGTGAACCAGCTACAGGTTCACGAATACCGTCAATATCTACAGCGGGTGCTGCCACAAAAGCGATGATAAAGCAGATGGTAGCAGAGAGAAGACAGGGAATCATGATCACGCCAAACCAACCTACATAAATACGGTTGTTAGTGTTAGTGATCCAGCGGCAAAATTTTTCCCAAAGACTATAGTCTCTGTCTTGGCGAATAGTAGTTGTCATAGATTATATATAGCTGAATATGTTTTACATCATTTATTGACGATAGAGTAACTATCTTATTTTCTCAGTATATTTACATCTCTTCTAATTTAAACGTATAATTTAGTAAATTTTTTCTACCTTATATTAAGTAATTAAATTACCCTGAAATAGTTAGTAATATATCGACATTTTGTCGTTGATAGTTAATAAAAATAAATGAAATAAGATATTTATTTGAAGTTAAGTAACGCTTTTGTTTCATTAGCAGATAATTCGCGCGATTCTCCAGGGTTTAAGTTAGTTAAATCTAATTTAATCCCATTACCACCGATCGATACTCTCACTAACCTTAAGGTGGGAAAGCCAACCGCAGCCGTCATTCTTCTTACCTGACGATTCTTGCCCTCGGTGAGAATCATTTCTAGCCAGCACGTAGGTATAGATTGGCGATCGCGTATTGGTGGCATACGCGGTGGTAAATTTGGTTCAGGAGATAGTAAGCGTACCTTAGCTTTTCGAGTACGATAGTTTTTAATTATTACACCATTACGCAGTCGATCTAGTACCGATTCATCAGGAATCCCCTCAACCTGAACATAATAAGTACGGGGGTGGGCAAACTTAGGATTAGCTAATCGGTTTTGCAGTTGACCATTATTAGTTAGTAATAATAGTCCTTCACTGTCTCTGTCTAATCTACCTACAGGATAAATTTCAGGAATAGAAATATAATCTTTTAGAGTTGAACGAGGATGATCACTATTGTCGGTAAACTGACACAATACTCCATAAGGTTTATAAAACAAAAGATATTTCATAGCGATCGCTGATAATTAGATACTCATATCACTAACGCTTATGAAGGCAAAATTTCTCCTTGCTCTCCCAGTTGAGGATATGTTTTTCCCTGGCGATAATACATAGCTGCGATCTCAGGATATCCCCATTCAAATGCCGTTTGCTGGTAAATTTCTGGAGTTAAACGAACTTGATCGTAAAAGCCAGCCTGCAAACGTTGTCGTTGGGCTTCAAACAACACTACCGCATTAGCAACGGAGACATTAAGAGACTGCACCATACCCTGCATGGGAATAATAATATGTCCATCTACCAAATCCGCAGCTTCATCGGTAACACCCCATTTTTCTGTCCCCAAAAGAATTGCCGTGGGTAGGGTATAGTCAACTTCTCGATAGTCAATAGCGATCTCGCTTAAATGAGCAGCGTATACCCGATACTGCTGCTGTTGGAGATGTTTAATAGCAGTTTTGATTTCAGGATAGGAATGCAACTTGACCCATTTCTCGCTTCCTTGGGCAACCTGAGAATAGGTTGGTGTCTCACTATAGCGATTTACGGCATGAACGGCAAAAATACCCACTGCATCACAGGTGCGCATAATTGCCGAGAGGTTATGAGGCTTATGAACATCCTCCATTAATACCGTCAAATCTGGCTGTCTTTGAGCTAAAACTTGTTTGATACGTTCATATCTGCGAGGAATCATGTACTTTTAATAACTTTGATCATATTTTTAAAGTCTTACACTGAGCTTGGTTGTACAGTAAGCGATCGCATAATACTAAAGCTACCATAGCTTCAACCATCGGTACGGCTCTAGGTAATACACAGGGATCGTGTCTACCTTTGGCAGCTAAGACAGTTTCTTCCCCACCTTGAGTAACGGTTTTTTGTTCCTTCCCAATAGTTGCCGTGGGTTTAAAGGCCACCCGAATAACAATATTTTCCCCGTTAGAAATACCGCCTTGGATTCCGCCAGAACGATTGGACACCGTGCGAGCCTCACCATGTTCGTCAATATAAAATTCATCGTTGTGTTCACTTCCTGTCATGGTAGTGCCAGCAAAACCTGAGCCGATTTCAAACCCTTTGGTAGCAGGAAGAGACATCACTCCTTTAGCCAGATCTGCTTCTAACTTATCAAAGACAGGATCGCCTAAACCCTTGGGTACATGACGCGCCACACATTCGACTACCCCACCTAAAGAATCTTGTTCTTTTCTGGCTTGCTCGATCCGCTCAATCATTACTTCTGCGCATTCGGCATGGGGACAGCGGACAATATTGCTTTCCACTTGTTCTAGGGTAACTGTATTAGGATCGACTTCTGCCTCCAAGTCTTTGATCCGTTTAACGTACCCCACGATTTCCACCCCAGCAACTAGATGCAGAATCTTTTTGGCGATCGCTCCTGCTGCCACTCGACCAATGGTTTCCCGCGCCGAAGAACGCCCACCACCTTGATAATTACGAAAACCATACTTGGCATCATAGGTAGCATCAGCATGGGAAGGACGATATTTAACCGCCATCTCATCATAGTCTTGCGATCGCGCATCTTTGTTTCGCACTAAAATTGAAATTGGCGTACCCGTAGTTCTACCCTGAAACACTCCAGACATAATTTCACAGGTATCGCTTTCCTTTCTAGGGGTGGTGATTTTACTTTGACCTGGTTTACGGCGATCTAAATCTATCTGGATTTCCTCTGCGCTAATCTCTAGCTGTGGGGGGCAACCATCAATGACTACCCCAACGCCTCCACCGTGAGATTCACCATAAGTTGTGATGCGAAATATCTGCCCGAACGTGTTCCCCATGATGCCTATTGCGTCGTATTAAAACGACTTGTATTGTATCGCAACTTCAGCAGTCGTTGTTATTTTACAAGGTGAACTCGATCGTGATTTTGTTAGTTCTTGAGGGCATATACATGTAGTTTTTAGTTTTAGTTCTCATGATTAATTTGTGGGCAAAGAGCCAATCTTAAAACGTTGTTGCTCTCAGTTATTGTTTGTCCATCCTCCCAAAGCGCGATCGCTCTATGTTTATTTTTACTGCTTTTACTAATAGTGCGATCGCCAATTCTTTTTAATGTATCAACACAGTAAAGTATTCTTAAAAAAAATACTTAATCAAAATCTTAAATAAATATAAATAAGTAATAATACGGTTGATTTTAGTCTTAATAAACAGCTTAATGTAAACTATAATATTTGGTCAAAACGAAGTTTTCGCGCAAAAAATTTAGCTAAATATGTATCAAAAGATAGATATCTTTTGATTCTTGAAAAACCCCAGAATATTAATTGAGTTAGAAATCGAACTATGGCGATCGCCTTTAATTAGTAATCCGTTGTTTGATCAAAAAAAATTACAATTTTAGCAATTTATTCATTACAAGCAGTCTATTATGAAAATCCACAACGTAATCGGTATTGATGGCTATACATTGATAGTTTATTGTTCGCTCGATCAGCTATATCGTTTCAGCATTATTGACTGTTCGGGAATTGCTTTTAGCTTTGATAATCTTTTTTTGACTGCAGAAGAAGCAAGTATTAAAGGACGTGCTGCTATAGAAATTGCTTTTGATTTTGATAGATATCCTCAGTACTAAAACTAATCAATTGTTCAATCTTGAATGAGCGTGCGCTCATTGATAAGTAATGCTGCTACAAAATAATTAAGATATGTGAGTTTTTTGAAGTAACATTTTTTATATAATTAAAACGATTAAAAGCAAATTTTTATTCGGCAATTTTATAAGATATGGTTTTTACGGTTAAATCAGCCAAATCAATTGATTATAGTCAAATTCGCCCTGAAATAAACAAGTTGCAGTCCAACTTAGTTGAGTGGCGACGCAAGCTACACCAAAAGCCAGAGTTAGGTTTTGAAGAACAAATAACCTCCGAGTTTATTCAGCAACAGCTTCAAATCTGGAATATTCCTCATCAAGGGGGAATTGCCAAAACAGGTGTTGTGGCAGTGATTGAAAGCGATCGCCCAGGCAAAGTATTGGGCATTCGTGCGGATATGGATGCCTTGCCCATTCAAGAAGCTAACGAGGTAGCTTATAAATCTCAACATGAAGGTAAAATGCACGCCTGCGGTCATGATGGTCATACAGCGATCGCTTTAGGAACAGCTTATTATCTCCAGCAGCATCGCGATCGCTGGCAAGGAACGGTGAAAATTATCTTTCAACCTGCGGAAGAAGGACCTGGAGGCGCAAAACCGATGATTGAGGCGGGAGTGTTACGCAACCCAGACGTTGATGCAATTATTGGTCTACATCTTTGGAATAATTTGCCTTTAGGGACAGTAGGAGTTCGTCCTGGGGCATTAATGGCTGCGGTGGAATGTTTTCGCGCTTCTATTTTGGGACAAGGTGGTCATGGGGCGATGCCAGATCAAACCGTAGACTCGATTGTAGTTGCCAGTCAGATTGTTAATGCGCTGCAAACTATTGTGTCTCGTAACGTTAAACCATTGGATGCTGCGGTGGTCACAGTGGGGGAATTTCAGGCAGGGACAGCTTTAAATGTGATTGCGGATACAGCCAAGATCGGCGGGACAATTCGCTATTTTAATCCTGAACTAGAAAGCTTGATTAGAGAGCGCCTAGAGGCTATTATTGCTGGAGTTTGTCAGATGCATGGTGCAGCATATCAACTCGATCACTGGCAACTATATCCTCCCACAATTAACGATCGCGCGATCGCTGAATTAGTTTCTTCTGTAGCTATGGAAGTAGTCGAAACTCCCGTAGGAGTAGTTCCAGAGTGCCAGACTATGGGGGGAGAAGATATGTCTTTCTTTTTGAATGAAGTACCAGGATGTTATTTCTTTCTAGGTTCGGCTAATCCTGAGAAGAAGCTAGCTTATCCCCATCATCACCCTCGCTTCGATTTTGATGAAACTGCCTTGGGGATGGGAGTAGAAATGTTTGTCCGCTGTGTGGAAAAGTTTCTGGTCTGATTTATGATACTAATGGTTTTTAGCTATAAACTATAAGCTTTTAAAACATTTTACCCTTGTCCTAAAGGACAAAGGCTTGAGCTGCATGTAGCTTCGAGACCGTAGGGAATCCTTTAGGGCAAATGGTATACCTTAAATCAGCAACGCCTTAATTTCTAGTCAGCCATTTTTGAGCATTTAGGCGCTGAATCGTATACATTACCAACAGCTCTAAATTAACTCTCTTTTCGTCAATCATAAAAGATTCAATCGTACTAGGAGCATGACCATAAGTAGAACTAGAAAATGCTTTTTGTCCTGAAATGTCTTCATCAGGAAAGTAAATATTAAATTGGCGATCGCCGTTTTGCCACTTACCCACTACCTGCCAACAGGGTTGGTTAGAACTTGCTCCTTTGATGGGAACTTCTTGCTGAACAAAAGTTAAATTTACATGATCAATTCCTGCTTTTGCCATTGCTTCTTTGAGACTAGGCAGATAATGCTCTTGAATAAATTCGTGGAAAGGCTTGTCTTCAAGCTTAGGCGGTTTTTCTTTTTTTGCTTTGGCAGCAGGTTTAGCATCTGCTTTCACTTCTGTCGTCGGTTTTACTTCTTGCTTGTTTGTTTCCTCTGCCATGTTTCACCAAATTTACAGCTTAAGCTACAGTATCCATTAGATGTAAATTATTCTATCACGGCTGTTTATAACCAAATTGATTTAACCAGAATCCAAGGTGACTTAACTAGCTTTTAAAAATAACGTGGCGATCGCTTCTCGAAAAAAGAAATATGCATCCCAAATAATCAAGCTATACAGCGCAGTTAGAGCGATCGTCATTCCTAGCTTTTTTATTGTTAATATGCCTGCACTGGCATAAGCCAACCAGTAAATCATAAAAGGAGTGGTTAAATAGCAGAAAAAACCATAACCCAAAGATTTAAGAATTACTTGAACTATTGTATAGTCGATGCTGTTGGCTATTATTAGGACAATGCCAAGAGATAAAATACCAGCGACAAACTGCAGAATATTGTTTTTTAGCAGTATAAATAAAATACTTGGATTACTTGGCGAGTTTTTCATGAGTAAATAGCTCTCTATCCCTAGCTTTTAACCAAAAAAGATACTTGTATTATTTGTAGTTACTCAGTAATTATATCTAAGTATTTCTCGGTATTTTTTGAAGAGTTGAACAAGTTGATTAAGCGGATGTATAGTTGTGATGAGGATCTATCTAAGTAGATTTAATTAGATAATTAGACACAAAAAAAACCGAACTTAGAAAGGATTTCCAGTTCAGCTTGATTAATTAATTGAAAAAATATCTAATCTTTGTTTGTCTCGAAGCTGATTAGACTTGGCTCGTATTTTGTAGACTTTGAATACAGACCGCACAAGAACAGCCAAAATGATTCATTGAGGTATCTGTGTTGCTGGCTTGCAGAACAGGACTAACAACATTTAAGCTAACAACAGACGATCGCCAGTGATGATCGATGGTTAGAGGAGTAGTGGCGGTCGCTGGATTAATTACCAACAATAAAGCTACGAAGCTAGCAGATGCAGCCAGTAAACGTAAAATGTTTTTAAGCATAAAAATTTAATTGAGGAAATACGTAAAGTTATTTATAGGTTAATGCCAATAATTATAGCGGTTGCGCTCAAAATTTCGTAGTTCAATTTAGACGAATATTATAGTTATATGATGCACGGCTTTATTCCTCCTCAACGCTATTTTCCCTATCTTACCTGGTCAGAAATTGAGCAGATGCCTGACAAGGAGAATGTAGTAATTATCCAGCCTCTTGGGGCGATCGAACAACATGGACCTCATTTACCCATTGCCGTAGATTCCGCGATCAGTTTGGGAGTATTGGGGAAAGCTTTATTAGAATTAAACGATCATATTCCTGCCTATGCCTTGCCCTGTCTTTATTATGGGAAATCAAATGAACACAGTGGTTTTCCTGGCACAATTACTCTTAGCACCCAGACTCTTTTAGCCGTAATTAGCGAGATGGCTCTGAGTATCTATCGTTCAGGCTTTCGCAAGCTCGTACTGATGAATTCCCATGGAGGACAGCCTCAAATTATGGAGATCGCTGCTCGGGATCTCCATCAAGAACATCCAGACTTGGCGGTGTTTCCTTTGTTTACCTGGCGTGTTCCTCATGTTGTTGGGGAGATGTTAACACCACAAGAACAAGAATACGGCATTCATGCAGGAGATGCTGAAACCAGTATTATGCTGTCACTATTGCCACAGCAGGTTCAAATGGACAAGGCAGTCAAAGAATACCCCCAAGGCTTACCAGAAAACAGCTTACTCGACATGGAAGGCAAACTGCCATTTGCTTGGGTAACCAAAGAATTGAGTAAGAGCGGAGTCATGGGAGATGCTACCGTTGCGACTAAAGAAAAAGGCGATCGCATTTTAGAATCTTTAGCTAAGGGTTGGGTTCAAGTAATTGAAAATGTCTATCAATTTCAACAACCCAATGTTAATTGATAATCCTTTAGGAATGATTATCAATAGTTGTTTATTGCTCATTGCTCATTGCTAGTTGCTCACTATCCGCATCGCAATGTTGTTGAATCACGGCATAACATTCCTCGACGGAGGCTCTAGCTGTCATTGCTGCTACTAAAGCTTCATAAGATTGCTGGTGTCGAGTCAAAAGATTAGTCGCTTGTAGTTGCGCCCAACGTTCTTTTTGAGGATATCCTATCTCTGGTAAACCCGCCATCATTAAAGCCTGCTGGAGCTGCTGTCTGTCTTCTGCACCTCCTTGGGAGTCGCCATAAACCATTTTTTCCGCAGCAATTCCTGCCATCCAAACAGTACAGAAGCGTTCTAAACTGAGACGCATTTTTTCTAGTTCAAAAGGTTGAGCAGTTAGAGATTTGGTATCAAACCCCACTCCACCTCTACCTAACTTGCCTTGTTTGAGAACTTCCCAAGCAGTTAAGGTGTAACCAGTGATGGGAATGCCCAAAAAATAAGCGGTCAAGAAATGCCCTGCTTCGTGATTGATGATGCGTTGACGTTGTTCGGCAGAAGCAAATAAGTCTAACAGCAAAGAAACGCCTCGACTATTCCAGCTTAAAGTATCTGCGGTCGCTAAACTGAGGATACCGAAGGTAAGAGCAGCAGGAACTACAGGAGAAATATGAAAAATCGGCCCGAGTAAAGAAATCATAGTCATCAAAAAGATTCCTATGGCAATTAGATTTAGAGCAGTTTGGGGCATTATTAATATATTTATTTAAAATTTTATTTCAAATCTTATACATATATTAAGTATATTGATTTTAGCTAACAAACTGCATTTAATTAGTTTTGCCCAGGTTCTTTAGTCGGGAGTTGATTCTGAGTTCCTGTTTCTGGCTGAGTTTTAGTAGTTTGATCTAGAGGAGCCGATTTAGTTGGGGTGGTTTTGGGAACAGGAATCATAAACAATGCACCCGCAGCAAAAGCTAAACTCGATATACCAATGGCAATGGGAGTTAACCTTTCGCTTAAGGGTTGTTCTGGTTTACGATAGCGTTTGCTAACTGGCTTTAGTTCTAGGGTCATATTCGGCAAAACAGAACGATCCGCATAAAATTGATCGATCGCATCAACTAAATCGAAAAGTTCTACAGTGGTAATGTCAATTTCGGTTTTGGCTTCCCCCTGATCGGGTTGAGGTTGTAGGGTCAGACGATGTAGATGTTGGTCTGGTACTTTGCTAATAGATACTTGAGGATATTCAGCAGTAGTTTTATCAGTGTCGGCTGAAAATAACCCGCTTAAAAATCCTTGAGCATAATTACTGACGGCGTAAGCAAGATTAGTTAAAAAAACGCTCCCACCACTCAACTTTTGATTCGACTTGAGTAAATGACATTCAGCATTGATGAGAATAGACATTGGCAGTTGTCCGCTCAAAATGTCAGCACTTTCTGCATGAACATCTTCAATACCTTCTAAAATCAGATTGCAGCTAGGCAAACTATACTGTCTTTTGGTACTCATAATTAAGCTACTTCTCCATCAAACAAACTATACCAAACACGCTGCATACCCCTCGTCCCAGTACAAAACAAAAGCTTGTCCAACAAGGATAAAGCCAATTCGTTGAGCTGTTCTTCAGAGGCAATATAGGCCGATACTTTAGCACGACGAGAGTTCATCCGACTACGAAAATGAGCGCGAAATCTTTCTAAATATTCAGAGAGACGAAAATGATTATCTAAGGGAAGATTTTTTTCGCGCATTTGTTGTTCTGCCAACAATAGCTGTCGAATTACGACCATTAAATCTTTAGCTCTAAAGCCAGCAATAATTACCAGCGCCTTTGCCTGATCTAAGCTCAAATAATCTCTAGTGTAGGAACGCCGCCAAGGATTACTACAGCGCAAACGCCAAAGATTAACCCGATGTTTGACAACTCCATCAATGCCCAATTGTCTGGCTGTCGCCAGCATGTGTTCTGATGCCCCTAATTCCAAAGCTTCTAATGCGAGTAACAGCAGATCTATTTGCTGTTGAGTGCGAGGAGAACAAACCTTAGTAGGAAGAGATATGTCTGGTAAAGTAGTTAAAATTGAGGCTGGGCTGTCTTCTAAAGATTGATGTTCCGATTCTAAACTTGCAGATTGGCTCATTATAAAATTAAGTCCAAATTTAAATTGCCGATGATTGTTCTTTGTCGAGGATAACAAATAATTCTCTGGTGTTATGATGCCATAGCTATTCGACTCAAAAACCAGTCTAGCCTGATTTTTTGCAGTTTATCGATCAAAAAAAGTATGCAACTTCACTCTTTAATCCGCGATATTCCCGACTTCCCCGAATCAGGAATTTTGTTTCGGGATATAACTACTCTTTTAAACGATGCCCAAGGTTTACGCCATACTATTGATCGCCTGTGTGAAGAATGCCAAATAGCTAATTTAACACCTGATTATATTGTTGGCATGGAATCAAGAGGATTTATTTTTGCCACTCCCCTGGCATATCAACTCAACGCGGGGTTTATCCCTGTACGTAAGCCAGGAAAACTTCCTGCCCCTGTTTACTCAGCTACCTATGAGCTGGAATATGGCACAGATCGACTAGAAATTCATCAAGACGCGATCGCTCCTGGAGCAAAAGTGCTAATTGTTGACGACTTATTAGCCACAGGAGGAACGGCTAAAGCTACGGCACAGTTGCTGTCACAACTGCAAGCTGAAGTGGTTGGATTTGCCTTTGTGATTGAGCTATTGGCGCTTAAGGGAAGAGATAAATTACCGACTGTGCCGTTGATTAGTTTAGTTAAATACTGATTTACCTCAAGCTGTAACTTGTTTGGTTGTATATTATTTCAAGCAAATAAGTTACAAAATTTTGACAGTTTAATCTTAATCTAGAAGCAGTGATCATAAAACTTGGCAAAGAGTATAAAATTGTCTATGTTTTAAGGCCATAGATTTTATTATCTGGCAGCGGAATCAGGTTAATCGAGACAAATCATTGTTCAAAAACAAGTAGAATTTGCTGCCCAAACCGTCGCCTATTTTAAGATCTTCAGTCAAAAATTATGTTAATTATTAAATTGAAGGAGTGAGGAGTGGGTCAGAAAAATAAATTCATCAAAGTAGTTGGGGTTAGCACAGCGATCGCGCTAAGTAATATTATCACCACTGTTGCTCAAGCACCTAATGTTACTGCTCAACAGATTGCTCAAGAAAGTGATCTGCCAGATACAGATCGAGAAATTGAATCTGGTCAACAGCCTGTCTCAGATGTTAAAAAGCTTAATCCTAGCGGTAATCCCCTGTCATTTCCAACTACACCAGAAGAAGTTCAAGTAGATGCTCAAAAACCGATTACCTTAGAGCAAGCACTACAACTATCCTTGAAAAACAATAAAGAAATTGAAGAAGCGAGAATACAGGTAGAACGAGCTGAGGCCGAATTAAAACAGCAAAAAGCAGCTCTGTATCCTAATTTAGATTTGACGAGCGGATTAAGTTATGGAAACGATCTGTTTCTCGATAGTGTTACTGAGCAGAGGATCGATCAAGATGTAGAAGATACCTTAGATCAAGCCCGCGCTCAGGATCCTAATCTTACAGATGCAGAACTTGGGCAGATAGAAGACAATGTCAGACAGAGCGCAGAAGATCAATTTACTGATACTAGCTCCGCTAGCTTTGATTTCCAGGGTGGTTTGGGCATCAACTATGATATCTATAATGGTGGTCGAAGAGGAGCGTCGATCCGTGCTGCGGAAAAGCAATTACGCAGCACAGAGCTGGATTTAGAGAGAATTGTCGAAGAGGCTCGTTTTGAAACTGCCAGAGATTATTTCAATCTACAGAATGGAGATGCTCAAGTCGAGATCCAACAAGCAGCTGTGCAAGACGCGACTCAAACCTTAAAAGATGCTCAACTTCTACAAAAAGCAGGACTAGGCACTAAATTTGAAGTATTGCAGGCACAGGTAGAATTAGCTCAGGCAGAACAACAGTTAACAACGGCGATCGCTAATCAAAATATTGCTCGTAGACAGTTGGCAGAAACATTGAGCGTATCCCACAGTACCGATCTTGCTACTGCTGATCAAATCGCGGAAGCAGGAATTTGGAATTTAAAACTACCTGAAACTATTGTCCAGGCTTTTAAAAACCGTGCTGAACTAGAACAATCCTTGTTACAAAGAGAAATTAGCCAGGAACAGCGCACTATAGCTCTATCCCAAACTAGACCAAACCTCAGTGCTAGTGCTAACTATAGCCTTAATGATGATTTTGAAGATGATTTTGATATTACCGATCAATATCAGCTAGGCTTAAATTTACAGTGGCGACTATTTGACGGTGGCGCGGCTAGTGCAGGAGCAGAACAGGCGGACAGAGATCGTGAAATTGCCGAAACACAGTTTGCTAACCTGCGCAATCAAATTCGTTTTGCCGTAGAACAAGCCTTTTATCAATTGAGGTCTAATCAAAATAACATTATTACTACTACCAAGGAAGTGGAGTTAGCAACAGAAAGTCTGCGTTTGGCTAGACTACGTTTTCAGTCAGGAGTTGGAACTCAAACTGACGTAATTGATGCTCAGACTGCGTTAACTAGAGCTCGGGGAGACAGACTTAGCTCGATTATTGATTACAACCAGTCCTATGCTGATTTAATCAGACAAGTTTCGAATACTCCTGATAATGGCTTACAGGATTTACCATAAAGTCTTGTAAGCTCTAAGCTCTAAGCTTGTAGTTCATAATAAAATGTGGTTGAGTAAATTAAAAAATACGAATAATTGGACATGGCGCTGTTTTTGTGTCAGTGTCCTTTTTTTGCCGCTTTTTCCTGCTTTAGGAGCATTAGGATTAGTAATTGTTTTGGGCATAATTTGGCGAGATAACTATGAGCAAATTGTCCACAATGATCTTAATCGAGCCTTCGGTATCTTAGCTGGTCTATTAATTATTAGTTCGGCATTAGCAAAATATCCTCAGTCAGCATGGTTAGGGTTAGCTAATTTCCTGCCTTATTTTGCCTTATTTATGGCGCTTAGATGTTTGATTACCGAACCTAGACAGCTTCGCTACTTATCTTGGCTTTTAATACTTCCTTCTTTACCGATAGTGCTGCTTGGTTACGGACAACTTTTCTTGGCTTGGGATACAAACCCTTTAATAGAAAGTATTTTTGGTTGGCAGTTAATTCCCTTGGGAGTGCCTACTGGCAGAATGTCATCGGTGTTTATTTACACTAACTTTCTGGCAATTTATCTGGCGATCGCCTTTACTCTAACATTAGGACTATGGTGGTCAACTTGGCGAGAAAAAACAACTAAATTAAAAGCTGCTACTCTATTCTCTTTGTTGCTACTGACGCTAATTTTATTTGCCGATATTAGTGGTTTAGTTCTGACTAGCTCTCGCAATGCTTGGGGATTGGCTGTATTTAGCTTTATGGCTTATGCTCTCTACTTAGGGTGGAGATGGTTAGTATGGGGCGTTACTAGTGCTGCTACGGCTATTCTCTGGGCTTCTTTTGCCCCGAATCTTGGCGGGACACAATTACGTCGAGTAGTACCTGCTTTTATTTGGCTCAGGCTATCAGACCAGGCATATGAGCGTCCTGTAGAAACTTTGCGCCTTACTCAGTGGCAGTTTTGCTGGGATTTAATTACAGAGCGTCCTATTTTTGGTTGGGGACTCCGCAACTTTACACCCCTTTATGAAGCCCAAATGAATCTCTGGCTAGGGCATCCCCACAACTTATTTTTGATGTTTGGTGCAGAAACAGGAATTATCTCTTTACTGTTGTTTTTAGCAATTATTGCCACAATTATGTTTCCAGTTGTTAAGCTATGCTCAACCTGGTCTAGTCAAAAATCTGACCTGATTGTATTTAGCTATTTAGTGGCTTTTATAGCCTATATTTTTTTTAACCTCACAGATGTTACCGTTTTTGACCTGCGCGTAAATACTATTGCTTGGATCTTATTAGCAGCGATGAGTGGCGTAACTAATGCCAAATTAAGCAAACCTAAAATCAAATAGTCGAGAATCAAAGGTAATATTTTTTTATGGTCATACTAGTAGAGCTATCAAAATTATCAACAGTCTAGTACTAAATTTGACTCTAATGGAAATTCTAATTATTGAGGACGAACAGGAAATCGCTCAATTAATTGAACAAACCTTAACCAAAGAAAGTTTTTCCTGTCGTGTTGCTAACGATGGATTGACGGCATTAGCTATTTTGAAGCAGCAACAACCTGATGTCGTTATTCTCGATTTGATGTTGCCTGGTTTAGATGGATTAGAAGTCTGTACCCGTATTCGCCAGCAGCCTTACGATAAAGATCCCTACATCATGATGCTGACTGCTAGGGGGGAAGAAATTGACCGAGTTATCGGACTTTCTACAGGTGCAGATGACTATTTAGTCAAACCCTTTAGTCCCAGAGAACTAGTTGCTAGAGTCCGCGCCTTGCTGCGTCGCAGTCTGCGCCACGAAGTATCTGAAGACAATCAAACTTATCGCACCAAACATTTTACTGTCGATTTAGATCAGCACCTAGCAACTAGACAGTTAGATTCTCAAACCTCGGAAGAATTAGATCTGACTACCTTAGAATTTAATCTTCTCTCTACTTTTCTTAGCTATCCTGGACGAGTTTGGAGTCGTACCCAGCTAATTGATCGACTTTGGGGTAATGATTTTTTTGGGGATGAACGAGTCGTGGATACTCATATTAGAAGACTGCGTAAGAAGATTGAGCCAGATTCAGCAAATCCCACCTTTGTCAAAACTGTGGTTGGTGTTGGTTATAAGTTTGAAGATGACCACGTTTAACAACTTTAACGTCAGACAATTTGTGCAAAGTTTGTAAAGTTTTCACCGCTTCTGCAATATCTCCTCGAAAATCATTAGATTTGTTTATGATTTCTTACCAAATAGTCTGATTTTTAGCGAAAAATGAACGATTTAGCTATGGTAAGAATAGGTCTGAGGGTCAGCTTATTTTTTATCTTATGAATAATAGTCTATATCAAGATATTCGCGAGTTTTATGATGCTTCTAGTGAACTATGGGAGTCTATCTGGGGCGAACACATGCACCACGGTTACTATGGTAAGAATGGTAACTACAAGCTTGATCGCCGTCAAGCCCAAATTGAACTAATCGAAGAGCTATTACTTTGGAGTGGTTATCACGACAATAATCCTCCGCAAAACATTATTGACGTTGGCTGTGGTATTGGCGGTAGTACTCTACATCTAGCACAAAAATTTGGTTGTAAAGCCACAGGCATTACTCTTTCTCCTGTTCAAGCATCAAGGGCAAAAGAAAGAGCCTCCACCGCTGGTTTAGAAAGTCGAGTAAATTTTGAAGTGGCTAACGCTCTAGCAATGCCTTTTGGGGACGACACTTTTGACCTCGTGTGGTCGTTAGAAAGTGGCGAGCATATGCCAGATAAGGCTAAGTTTCTGTCTGAATGTTATCGAGTTCTCAAACCAGGGGGGAAAATGATTTTTGCTACCTGGTGTCATCGAGAGACTGATTCCTTAGCAGGAGATTTGACTCCTAGTGAGGTGGGTCATCTTAAAGAGATTTATCGAGTATATTGTTTGCCTTACGTTATTTCTCTTTCGGAGTATCGGAAAATTGTGACAGAGTGCGGTTTTCAAAACATGAAATCCGATGATTGGTCGATCGCGGTTGAGCCATTTTGGGATGTGGTGATCGATTCGGCGATCGCCCCTCAGGCAATTGCTGGTTTGTTTAAAGCAGGTTGGCAAACGATTCAAGGAGCATTATCTCTGGGCTTAATGAGTCGTGGTTATGCTAGAGGATTGGTTCGCTTTGGCTTGATTTGTGCGAGTAAATAAAGAGGCTAAATAAACACGCCAGCGGTATTTTTATGAAGATCGATCATGTTCATTTCTACACCAGAAATGCAGCACGAACAAAAGACTGGTTTATCCGCAATGTTGGCTTTCAAGCGATCGGCAACTGTATTAGTCAACATACCCATACAGAGTTAATTGCTATCAATTCAGCTTATTTTGTCATTTCTTCTCCCCTCAATTCGACAAGTCCAGTAGCTCAATATCTCAATCATCATCCAGAGGGAGTTGCCGATGTTGCTTTTAGGGTCAAAAATTTAGCTGCCACGATTGAGCGTAGTTGCCGTTTAGGAGTAAAAACTGTCCAGAATATTCAGCTATGGCAATCATCTTTAGGCAAGTTTAAATTTGCGCAAATTACTGGGTGGCAAGATCTACAGCATACTTTGATTGAAGAGACAGGACAACCTGACTGCTGTATTCCCATTGCTTTAAAACCCTATGAAATTAAGCATACTAGTAAGTCTAGTCAGTCTCATCTTACTCAGATTGATCATATAGTTTTAAATGTGGGTCAGGGTAAATTAGACCCTGCGGTTAAACTCTATCAAGAGTTATTCAACTTTGAAGTTCGACAAAGCTTTGAAATCCAAACTAGTAGTTCGGGATTAACTAGTCAGGCTTTAATTGATGATGAGGGGGAAGTGCAGTTTAATATCAATCAACCCACTACAGCTAATTCTCAAATTCAGGAATTTATCAATTTTAATCGCGGAGGGGGTATTCAACATTTGGCATTGCGATCGCAAAATCTAATTGCTGATGTTGCTCAATTACAGCAGAAATTAAAGTTTTTAACTGTTCCCCAGGCTTATTATAATAACCTCAAACCATTGTTGTTTTTGAATGGGGCAGAAAGAACAGCCGTTATTGAACAGCAAATTTTAGTAGATAGCGATCGCCGCACTTCTCCCCAGTCGTTATTAATGCAGATCTTTACGCAACCTATTTTTGAACAGCCAACCTTCTTCTTAGAATTGATTGAACGAAGACATTCTGCTCAGGGTTTTGGTCAAGGTAATTTTAAAGCATTATTTGAGGCAGTAGAAAGACAAAGCAATGCTAACTTAGAAATCTCCTAGTAATGAAATATCTCAATCAACACGCGATTATTACTGGTGGTTCTAGCGGGATTGGCAAAGCAGTCGCTAAATTACTCACACAGCAAGGAGCAAACATTACCTTAATTGCTCGCGATCGCCATAAGTTAGCCCAAGCGCAGCAGGAATTGCAGCAAGTAATGGTTAATCAAACTCAGCAAATCAATATTGCCCAGGCTGATGTGGCAGATCGAGCATCGATCACCTCTGCGTTAGAACAAGCGATCGCCACTTTAGGCTCCCCTAAATTATTAATTACCTCCGCTGGGATAACTCATCCTGGTTATTTCACCGAAATTCCTTTGGAGATTTTTGAACAAATTATGTCGGTCAATTATTTTGGCTCTCTATACAGTATCAAAGCTGTCTTACCCGCTATGATTGAGCATCCCCCAGGGCAGATTGTGCTGATCTCTTCGGGAGCGGGCTTGATCGGTATTTACGGCTACAGTGCCTACTGTCCCTCAAAATTTGCCCTGAGAGGGTTGGCAGAATCTTTACGGGGAGAACTCAAACCGAAAGGAATTAAGCTCACGGTGGTTTACCCCCCCGATACCGATACCCCTCAGTTAGCTGCGGAAAATAAAATTAAGCCCCCAGAGACGAAACAAATTACCGCTTCAGCTCAAGTTTTGACTGCTGAAGCGGTAGCTCAAGAAATTTTGCAAGGAGTAGCCAAAAATAAATTTGCGATCGCTCCTGGCATGGAACTAATGACTCTAAATCGTTGGCATAGCTTACTTTCTCCCTTACTTAATTGGTACTTTGACAGAATTGTCGATAAAACTGTAGATAGAACTAATCAATAGTAGATCCAAGGTGATTAATTATTAATAGGGGCAAAATATACACATAAGATATATATCGAGACATTAGCATCGCCAACTATTCTAAGAAGAAGACTTATTTACCTCAAAGCCTCCAAAGTTTTGGTCAAATTTCTGTTTGGTCATTGGCTGACTAACCATAATTCCTTCTTCTCCTAAGTTTTCCAGCGGCTCCCCTTCAACACTAATCCAAATAGGGTCTTGATCGGTAGCAGCACTGGCAGTATAAATAATCTGAGCCAGTCGACTACTCATCGAGGCACTACCTCCACCAGAGACAAATTCTTGAGATAAGTTAATATGAGTTCCTTTTTGATCCTTGGATAAGCTCAGTAAATTAGTTCCTTGAGGTATGGCAGTAGTATATTTGGCATCTGCGGGCGGTTGAGCCAGCAAAGTTTCTAATGATGCTTTTAAAACGCTCTCTGGCTTAACTGATTTTTGAAAAGTCATTGGTTTAGAAACCAATTCAATACTCTCTTGTGTGGGATTGAGCCAGTAAATTTCGACCATTAGATCTTGCGTAATGGCTGCTGGTGCGGGGAGATCAGTTTCTTTTTTCTCGATAGGAGAAGGAACGGGTTGAACATTTTGCGTTTTTTGGTCTAAATTAGATTTTGCCCACCAAGCAACCCCCCCTCCTGCTGCTAAGATAACTCCTGTGATGGCAGCCATCACGGTGATTGAAAGACGATTTTTATTGCGATCCTGCATGGACTATGCTCCTGATACAAGGAAATGTCTGGGTTTAAACTGAAGATTATGGCATCTTTGTTTCTAGTCTAACGAAACTGATTAGCTGTAAATTATCTTCATTGATTTCTAATTGTAGGATACGGGCTAGAATTCCGTCTGCTGACAAAGTATTTAGGTTCAAGCGATCGCTAATTCCAGTCGCAAAACCATTGAGCAGTCTAGACGACATCGGACGACCATTAACTGTTCCCTGGGGATCGAGCAAACGAACCCGTTCGCCGTCAATAACTTTGAGGGTTAATCTTAGACTAATAGCTAATTCTCTAGAGGGATTTTTTGCCTCAGAAGTTCCAATTGAACTCGTCGTTAGAGGAAGACTTGGTCTTGGTCTACTCAATTTAAAACTTATTTGCAGACGATTTTGAGGTCTTAGTTCAAGCTGCACATCTGATAGTTGATAACTAATGTTAGTTGAGCCAGCCTTGCTCGCTATCAGCCGATTAAGAGTGTTTTGGAGTTGAGCTTGAATCTCAGTTGATTGCAGAGCTTGATTGAGATCTTTTTGGGTAAATACTACCTTGACTGCTCCCGCAGCAGGCGCAGCCAACGATTCTCTCAGGCGATCGATGTTGCTCAACTTTATTTTTGCCAGCTTAACGGCTAAAGGATCGGTTTCTAAATCGAAGGAGGCAATCCGAATCCCTGGCTTGATTCTAATCCCTCTACTAGCAATTCTGATCCGAGCTAATTTTCCCAGAGCAGCATCATAGTTGGGTTGATTATCAATTCTAACTGCCTGTTGCTCGACACTAATTACCTGAGAGCTAATTTCGCCTTGAGCAATTCGATCTAGGATTATTCCTCCGCTAGAACCTATGCCCAGCAATCCTGCCAGCACAATCGTGAGAATTTCCATAACCTTAAGTTCCTAATTGAGGCAGAAGATTATTGTTGATGTTATGTTTGCTCTGTTTTAGCCTCATCCTTACTATTTAGCCAGGCTTGACTCGCATTAAAACTTGACCAAACTCTACCGGTTCGCCATTTTGTACCATTATTTCCATAACTTGTCCCGTCACCTCTCCTTCAATTTCATTCATGAGCTTCATCGCCTCAATGATGCATACTGTATCCCCTTTAGTAATGCGATCGCCTACTGCGACAAAGGGATCTTCATCAGGAGCGGGTGCGGAATAGAACGTCCCCACCATTGGGGAGGTAACATCAACCCATTTCTTGTCATCTACCGTCGGTGTGACAGTAGTTTCTGGAGACGAAAGTGTTGGGGTTGCGGGGGGTGTTGGCGCAACAGACGGTGCAGCTTCAACAAGCTGAGGCGAAATCGCCGGGGGGGCTACTGCCACCAAGCCCTTTTCTTTGCGTACCGTTAATTCAAAATCATCATTTTTGAGAACCAATTCGGTGATGTCGGTTTGAGCGATCGCCCCTAACAGTTCACGAAGTTCTTGGAAATTTATAGACACAAACTATACAGCCGTTATTAAGAGTAATGTTTTCTTTCTCAAAGATAGTTGTGTAGTATTTATACGTATCTAAGAGATTTCGGAGATTGCTAATGAATTTCTTAGGAAAGATCGAGATTTAATTTTCTCGACCCAGATAAGAACCATCACGAGTATCGACCTTAATCTTTTCACCAATGGCAATAAATAAAGGTACCATTACTTGAGCGCCTGTTTCGACAATAGCAGGCTTAGTGCCTCCTGTGGCAGTGTCGCCTTTAACGCCTGGGTCAGTATCAGTGATTTCTAAGACGACAGAGGTGGGTAATTCTATCTCTAGCACCTTCTCATCCCAAAAAATGACGTTAACCTCCATTTCTTCTTTGAGAAAGTTAATGCGATCGCCTAAATTATCGCTACTCATGCGCGTCTCTTCATAGGTTTGCATATCCATAAAGACAAATTCTTCTCCATCTTTATAGGTATATTGCATGGTGCGCTTTTCTAAATTTGCTTGGGGAACGGTTTCTCCAGCACGAAACGTTTTTTCGATAGTGTTTCCTGTTTGGACGTTTTTGAGCTTAGTTCTGACAAATGCTGAACCTTTACCTGGTTTGACGTGCAGAAACTCTACTACTCGCCAGACATAACCATCCATCTCAACAGTAACTCCCGTGCGAAAGTCATTACTAGAAATCATGCAGCTAAAAATATGTGCTTAAAGATCGACATTTAATTGTACCTGATGGCGGGCTTCAACAAAGATGTGTCACCAGGGATGAAGGATAAAGCAGTGATGATGGGATGGGCGATCTTCAAGTATGACAGTCTCTAGTCGCCTATTCTTCTGTGTTCTTAAATTAAAAGCAATTGAGTACCAACAGAAGTAAAGAAATGTTGACAAGGGAGAGCAAATACTAAGAACATACACCTTAGTAGTTTTGGTTGGGCTGAATATTTTCGGGCGACTGTCAAGATTAGATTTACGGACATATTACATATTTATGAACATTAAGAAAAGTACTTTTTTAAGCAGATGTCAGCTTGATCGCATTGTTACCTTGATTTTAGCAGTGATGATTGTGGTAACTGGTTTGGTTGCTTGGCAACCGCAAGCATCGGCTGTTCTAGCTCAGGGCGATGCTGTCACCGATCCCCAGGCTATTTTGCGCTATGCACTGCCCATTGAAAATGATTCCGTTAGGAAACTGCAAAAAAGTTTGGAAGAAATTTCTAACAAGCTCAGGGCTAAACGCTGGAAAAATATTAGTCGTAATATTACAGACGCAAGTTTTGTCTTATCTGCTCGTCGTCAGCAGCTATTGGCGACTATTCCTGATGAACGAAAGTCTCAAGCAGAAGAACTAATTGACCAACTAGCTCAGGGAACTACCGAACTGCAAGAAATTGTCGCTGCTAAAGATCGCGAAGCTACCTATCTTAAAAGAGCAGAGCTGCTAAATTTAGTCACTGATTTAGAAGAGCTAATGGTCGTGGGCTTTCCTTATGAAGTTCCTGCTGAGTACTCTGATTTACCCCAGCTTTTAGGGAGAGCAACTGTAGCAATGGAGACAAATAAAGGCGATCTTACCGTCGTGGTAGATGGTTATAGTGCGCCCGTTAACGGGGGGAATTTTGTTGATTTGGTTAAACGAGGTTTTTACGATGGTTTAGAATTTAATCGTGCCGAAGATTTCTATATTTTGCAGGCGGGAGATCCACCAGGAGAAGCCAATGGTTTTATTGACCCTAAAACTAATGAATATCGAGCAATTCCGATGGAAGTATTGGTTAAGGGGGACGATTTACCCGTATATGGAGAGACTTTAGAGGAACTAGGTCGCTACCTAGACCAACCAGTAATTCCTTTTAACTCTTATGGTGCAATGGCTTTAGCTCGTCCAGGAGACGATCCTAACGGTGGTTCTTCTCAGTTTTTCTTTTTCAAGTTTGATACAGAAGTTACGCCTCCTGGATATAACCTAATGGATGGGCGTTACTCTGTCTTTGGCTATCTTACCGAAGGCAAGGAAGTTTTAGAAGAATTAACCGCAGGAGATAAAATTATTTCTGCCAAGGTAATTAAGGGAATTGAAAACTTGAAAGAACCTGACTAATGAACAATAGGTAGTCAGTAGTCAGGGGGATGGGTGTAGGCCCATCTCCTCCTAGCTAAATAGTTGACGCTTTTAAACTAAACAACTCTCCAGTAATTAACCATGACTGACGAACTTCTGGTTAAAGATTTAGGTGAACATGGTCTGTTAGAGAGATTACAGCGTTTTTGTCCTGTTGATGTGGTGGGGGACGATGGGGCAATTTTGGCGATCGCCGACCAGAAATCCTTAGTGGTGACCACAGATGTTCTAGTGGATCGAGTTCACTTTAGCGATCGCACTACCAGCCCTTTTGATGTGGGTTGGCGAGCCGTAGCCGCCAATCTTTCTGACCTGGCAGCAATGGGGGCAAAACCCATCGGCATTACCGTTGGTTTGTCACTTCCTGGGAGTAAGCCAGTAAGCTGGGTTGAATCAGTTTATCAGGGAATGAGCGCCTGTCTTAAAGCTTATCAGACCCCTTTAGTGGGGGGAGATATTTGTCGTTCAACGGTAGTTAGTTTGGCAATTACCGCCTTAGGAGAAGTATTGCCCCAGCGAGCGATCTGTCGTCATCAGGCGCGACCAGGAGATGCTATTGTAATTACTGGTTTACATGGTTTATCGCGGGGTGGATTGGAGCTACTGCTAAACTTTGATCAAGCACATAATTTGACCAGAGCAGAGCAGGAACGCTTAATTAAAGCTCATCAACGACCCCAGCCTAGATTAGATGTCATGCCTTATCTAAGAGAGATTCCTGAATCAGTAGCGATCGCAGGAATGGATAGCAGCGATGGTTTGGCAGATGCGATTCAGCAAATTTGTCAGCGGAGTGGGGTTGGGGCAATCATTGAACGTTCAGGAATCCAAGTTTTTTCAGGGTTGACGAAATTGGCAGGAAAAGAGACAGCCTGGTCATGGGTGCTGAATGGTGGCGAAGATTTTGAGTTGGTTTTGTGTCTTCCCCAGTTTTATGCCATCAAACTGGTGGAGATGTTAGGCAATTACGCAGCAATAATTGGCACAATTACGGCAAATACCGCCATCCAGATGGCAGACTCCCCTAATTTAGCCTCTCCTAAATTGCTAACAGAATTTTTAAATCAAGATCGGGGATTTCAACATTTCTAGGCAATAAACGTGCGTAACATCAGTTATTCATCCATACCACAGGGAAAATGGTTATCCTGTTATAGATTTGTTAGTTAATAATGGGAATCATAATGCTGTAAGAGAAGATTGTGAGCTATTTAGCCTAATAATTTTTTTTCTCTGACCGCGGAAGGCGGTCAACGTTACACCGTCGTTTTACGACGGTGTAACGTTGACTCATCGGGAATAGCTCATTGAAACTGCCATGAATCAACTCGATCACGGTTCATTAAAACTAATGCCCCTTTCAATTTCTCACCCAAATATAGAGCAGCGATTGCCTAAGATGATGCAACAAGCCCGAGGTAGCGAACAGTTGGCAACCGCTATTTTGCAGATTGCCTTAAATAACTCAGATAGCTCAACAATTTTGTCAGATTTGGCAACAACGATCTGCCAATCATTTACTGCAAATGGATGTGTTGTCATTTCCCAGGGGACTAATTCTCTGGAGACCAATCAAATTGGCTATTGGCAAGAAACAGGCTTATTTACAGAGTCAGCAATTGAGCAGCTATCCCGCTTATCAATCCATCAGGATTCAACCCCATCTTCTTTAGTCGAAACTACATCTCCTTTATACAAGACGATTGATTGTTTAATCGAAAATATTTTACCGACTCGAACTTGGCTGGGAATCACAACCCAGTTTCAAGGTCGAACTAATGGTTTAGTTTTGTTGTTCAAATCTGGTTCAGCTTGGAGTCATGATGAACACCAGTTGCTTACCCAAAGCTTGAATCCGCTGGCGATCGCTATTGCTCAAGCACAACTTCAGCAGCAATCCTGCACTAAATCTCGCTATCAAACTTTACTCAACAATTTGAGTCAACAAATTAGCCAGGGGTATCGACTAGAATCATTCTTGCAGAATTGTCTGAGTGAGATTGGTCATGCTCTTAAGCTAGATCGTAGCCTGATTTTGATGTTTAAATATCGCAATCCTTTAAGAGCTAAAGATCGCGATTACCCTTCGGGTACGCTTCGCGATCGCGATTTAGTTAAGGGTACTGCTAACATTAATTATCAATGGAGTTCTGAACAAGCTTCATTACCAGCAGAATCCTCATTTAACCTCAATCACTCAAATCTGTGTCAGCAAGCCTGGCGTAATGCCCCAAACTGTCTTTACCTCAATCATGCCTCTTTTCCTGATGTGACGGTAGACTCAGTTCCCACCATAGGTAGCGCGCTGCTGATGATGCCCCTGATGGGTAAAAAAACCAGTGAAACCGATTCGGCAATGGTGCTGGGTTTTCTCGTCTTACAAAGTAATACTATGCGTAATTGGTCACAAGATGAACTGGAGTTAATCAGTTGGGTTGGAGTACAGATGAGTACGGCAATTATTCATGAGCAAACCCTCAATCGAGTTCAGCTAGTTGTTGATGAGAGAACAGCACAACTCAAGTCTAGTATGGATATGCAGGGCAAACTTTCTACTAAAATGCGTCAACACATTAAACAACTGCAAAAGCTCAATCAGCTTAAAGATGACTTTATGAATAGCATGAGTCATGAACTCAAGACTCCTTTGACCAGCATGAAAATCGCTATTAAGATGCTTCGTCAGACAGAAATATCCCCCCAAATGCGAGAGAAGTATCTCGATATTCTGGAGGAAGAATGGAATCGTGAATATAATCTGATTAAAGATTTGCTAACCCTGCAACAGGTGGAATCGGGAGAATTAAGTTATAAACCTCAAGAACTACATTTGGGTAAAACTATTGAGGATTTGAGGCAATCTTTTGTAGCCAAATGGCAGACAGATCGCAATCTTAATTTAGTTTGTGCTGTCGAGCCACCAAAGTTAAAAATTCATACTGATGCGGAAAGTTTAGAATATATTTTACATGAACTACTTTTGAATGCTGGTAAATATTGCGATGCTCAGACGACAATTGAACTATCTGCATCTCATCAGCTAACTGCCACACAATCAGAAATTGTCATTGCGGTGACTAATGTTGGCGCAGGAATTACTCCAGAAGAACTGCCGTATATTTTTGACAAGTTTCGACGAGGTAAGGGCGTAACGGATCGTGCTGTGCCAGGAACGGGTCTGGGACTAACATTAGTTCAGTATCTAGTAGAACATTTAAACGGTAAGATTGAAGTTACCAGTAATCCTGTGGATGATGAGAAGACAATATTCGTGACTACTTTTGTGTTGAAATTACCACAAATTCAACCATCTATTGGCTAGGCTGATGATCGGCTATTTAATATTAGTTGATCGCTTGAAAATTAATTTTATTTCTAACTTGGTCGGCTCTTTGATATCTCTATGAAATGGCACAAAAGTAAACAGCCTGTTTCTCAAAAAAGATTGTTATCTCCTCCTGATAGCTATCATTATTCGCCATTTTTGCGCCGATTTAAAATTTTTGGTATCTCGATTAAATTACTTTTTTCTCTCTGGTGGGATAAAGTTACGGGTAATAATTCTGCTCAACGCAGACATCGAATTGCCAAATGGTTAGTAAAAAATATTTTAGCATTAGGTCCGACTTTTATTAAAATTGGGCAGTCTTTATCCACCCGCGCCGATTTAATTCCTATTGAGTATATTGAAGAATTTAGTCAGTTACAGGATCGAGTTCCGCCTTTTTCTTCCGAGTTGGCGATCGCTGTCATTGAACAAGAATTAGGTAAACCCATCTCAGTACTATTTGCCGAATTTAATCCCACACCCCTGGCGGCGGCTAGTTTGGGGCAGGTACACAAAGCCAGATTGCATACGGGAGAAGATGTAGTAGTCAAAGTACAGCGCCCAGGTTTGGCTCGTTTGTTTAACCTAGATTTTGAGATTCTACATCATTTGGTACGCTGGCTCAATCGACTGCTCAAAGGCATCCGTAAGTTTAATTTAGAAGCAATTTATCGCGAATTTTTTGAGCTTTTATATCAAGAAATTGACTATATTCACGAAGGCAAAAATGCCGATCGCTTTCGCCAAAATTTTCAGGACTATCAGCGAGTTGCGGTGCCTCAAGTATATTGGCAATACACCACCTCAAAAATTCTCACTCTAGAGTACTTACCAGGTATCAAAATTGATAATCGACCAGCATTAGAAGCCAGTCAAATTGATACCCAAGCAGTGATTCAGTTGGGCATTACCTGTTATTTAAAACAGCTTTTAGAAGACGGCTTTTTTCAATCTGACCCCCATCCAGGCAATATGGCGGTAAGTCCGCGAGGGGATATTATCTTTTATGACTTTGGCACGATGGCGGAAGTTAAAACTATTGCCAAAGATCAGATGATCAAGACGTTTTTTGCCGTGTTGAAAAACGACACTGATGAAGTAGTGGAAACTTTGATCTATATGGGTTTGATTGAACCTGTGGCAGATATGACCCCTGTTAAGCGGATGATTGCCTTTATGCTCAAGGAGTTTCGTGATAAGCCCGTGGATGTTAGAGCTTTTGAGCAGATCACTGAAGAAGTCTACGCCATTTTTGAGCAGCAGCCCTTTCGCTTGCCACCCCAGATGACTTTTGTGGTCAAATCCTTAACTACTCTAGATGGCATCGCTCGCGCTCTAGATCCCCAGTATAATCTCTTGGCAGCAGCCCAACCCTTCCTGAAGCAAATTGCCTTTCAGCAGCAGCAGGGGAGTATGTTAGGTATCTTGGCTCGACAAACTAAAGACTTTATTCAGTACAAACTTAGACAGCCTAACCGTACTCAAACCTCGATCATGCGTCTAGAATCTCGTTTAGATCTAGGTGAGTTACAGGTTAAGGTTAAATCCATCGAAAGCGAGCGATCGCTTAAACAAATCCAATTGGGCATCAAAAGCCTTATCTATACTTGTTTATCGGGGTTTTGCCTTTTGTCAGGCTCAGTATTGCTAGTTGGTCAAATCAAAGGGGTGGCGATCGCTCTTTTTTGTTTTGCTACCTTTTGGTTTATTCTGCTGCTGCGCTCTTTAACCAGTATGGCAGCTAGAGAAAAGATGTATAAGATGGCGCAAAAGTAGGTAGTGGGTAGTGGGTAGTGGGTAGTGGGTAGTGGGTAGTGGGTAGTGGGTAGTGGGTAGTAGTTACTCTCTCAGGCTGCGATCTGCACCATTATTAAGAGCGATTACGTTCCGCGTACCTTACGGATCGCTTGTTTTTCGAGAGGATTGGTTGGTGGGAAATGATTGAGTTTGCTACCAGAGAAATCTCTCAGTAAGCCCATAATGGCTGGAACAACTGTAGGAGTAAGAATAGTTGAGAATGCCAAGCCTCCTGTTAAAACGATTCCCAATCCTTGATAGAGTTCTGCACCTTGTCCTGGAATGATTGCTAGGGGTAACATACCTAAAACGCTAGTTCCCGCCGACATAAAGATTGCCCGTAAGCGATCGCGAGTTGCTTCATAAAGAGATTTGTCGTAATTCATCCCTTCTGCTTGTAGTTGTAGGGCGCGATCGACTAACAGGATCGCATTATTGACGACAATTCCTGTCAAAATAATAAATCCCAGGGCGGTAATCATATCTAAAGGGACGATTAAACCAGGGATGCGGTTGGCAATTACCAAACATAATAAAGCACCACTCAATCCCATCGGTACAGTCATCATAATCACCAAAGGATAGAGAAAAGAACGATAAAGGGCAACTAATAGTAAGTAAGTGATTAAAATGGATAGAGAAAAAGCTCTTATTAATTGAGCGATAGTTTCTGCCAAGCGATCGGCCGAACCAGCTAATTCTAGACGATAGCCAGCAGGTAAACTATTACGCAAAGGTGCGAGAACTTCATTTTCTGCTTGCTCGACTAAAGAACTCAAAGGTGCATCGGGTGCTAAAGAAGTAGTTAAAGTAACAGATCGCTCTAAATCAACGTGATTAATGACATCTGCACCAGTTGTTTCTCTAATTTCGGCTACGTCACTTAATTGGATTAGTCCTTGACTTGTATATAAAGGTAATTGACGCAATTGTTCTGGGGTTTCAACGAAAGTATCTTGCAGTTCCACAGACACATCTAATTCTTCTTTCCCATCGATATAATCAGAAGCAAAACGCCCACCTAAAGCAGCTTCTACCATCGAGCCGATTTCTGCTTCGTCGATACCGACTTCTGCTAAACGTTCGCGGTTGGGAATAACTTGTAATTCTCCTGCACCAAAAACGAAGTTAGAACGGACATTTTCTACTCCTGTAAAAGAACGCAATTTTTCCGTAATTTCTCGGTCTAACTGACTTAATTCTGCCAAATCCGTACCAATAATATCAATTTCAAATTCTTTACCTGGATCTTGAAAAATAGAGAGACGAGTTGGCACTAAAAAGCGATAACCAGGAAAATTATTACTGGCAGCGCGCATCCGATCAACCATATCTGCAAGTCCTTGAGTAGTCGCAAATTCAGGCTTTAAAATTGTCGCAATACCCCTTCTCCCAGGTCGTTCGATCAACATAACCCGATCTACTTCTGGTTGTTGACGTAAAAATTCTCTTGGTGCTGCTGAAAGCTCAATGGCTTCGGGAATACTCGTTCCTGGTAAGGGTTCTGCTGCCCACAAGAGTAAATTGCGATTTCCTTCAGGTAAATAATCAGCAGGAGGTAAAAGAAACAAACAAGAAACTAAAAGAGTTAAAGGAATAGCTAGTAAAAATAATCTGCGTCCGATTTTACCCCTTCCTAAAGACCATCTGACCGTATTAGCTAGAAAATTCTCTAATTTGCCTTGAAATAACTGAAAAATAGCGGATGTTTTCGCCACAGATCGCTCTAACCAATTACCACCGATATATTCCCCTCCCTCCATCATTTGCATTGCTTCGGATTGTTTGAGAAATAAACCAGATAACATGGGGACTAAAGTTATCGCAGCAAGCAGAGAAAATAAAGAAGAAGCCGATAAAGCGATCGCCATATCGTAAAATAATTGTCCTGCTTCCCCTGTCACGATTATTAGAGGCAAAAATACCACCACATTAGTCAGAGTAGAACCTAACATTGCCCCCCAAACTTCCTGCGTGCCATCGATCGCTGCGGAGACTGGTCTTTTGCCTTGTTGTAGATGCGTAAAAACATTCTCAATCACCACGATCGCATTATCGACTACCATCCCCACAGCAAAGGCTAAACCTGCCAAACTGATAATATTCAGCGTTCGTCCTAAGAAAGACATGACGATAAATACAGCAATTAAAGTAGTTGGAATAGTCAAAGCAATCACAGCTACTGTTCGCATCGAACCGAGGAAAAGAATCAACACCGCCGTAGCTAGCAGCGCACCAGTCAGTAAATTTCCTTCGACTAAAGCGATGGATTGATTGATATATTCACTTTCGTCATAGTTATAAACAAAGCGAATTCCTTCTCCATCTCGATCAAACTGGGTTTGAAATTCCGAGATAATTTCTCTAACGCCTCTAGCTACATCTGGTACATTAGCCCCAACTCGACGGATAATCCCAATCGCCACGGCGGGTTCGCCATTAAAAATCAAAGCACTCTCTTGAACTCTTCGTCCCATCTGTACTTGGGCGACATCTCTTAAATAAACCGTTCCCGAAGCATCCCGTCGCAGGACAAACCCTTCCATTTCGGCTAACTGTTGCGATCTACTGACAGTCCGCACTCGATATTCTCTTCTACCCACTACCAAAGGGCCACCCCGAATATCGCGGTTATTATCTTGTAAGACCCGAACCACATCACTAATAGTCAAGTTGCGATCGGCAAGTGCTTGGGGATCGACTCTTACCTCCACTTCTCTTTCCCTACCCCCAGGGATAATAAACTGTCCCACACCTTCAACTCGACGCAATCTAGGCACGATCGTATCTTCAGCTAAATCTCGATAGCGATCGGGATTGCTTTGCTCCCCTTCCTTGGGGGCGATCACAATCCACATCATCGGCGAACTATTCCCGCCAACCAATTCCACATTAGACTCGCTGGTTTCTTCTGGTAATTCTTCTACCTGTTGCAATTTATTTAAAACATCTACCAGACGTTCGTTGAGATCGCTACTCCAATCAAACTCCAGAGTGATACTACTAATACCAGGACGAGAATTACTATCAATTTTTTGTACGCCTAAAACCTCCTCCATCCTTTCTTCGATAGGACGAGTTACTAAATCCTCCACTTCCGTCGGAGAAGCACCAGGATAAGGAGTCGTAATACTAATTTCTGGGCGATCGCCCCCTGGTTGCAATTCTAAGGGCAAATTTAAAAGTGAAAATATTCCTAATACCGCTAGCAAACAAAATAAAACAAAAGTTCCATGTCGCCAGCGCACCGCAGTTTCAATAAAATTCATAATAGTTTAATTTTTAGTTGTTAAATTTTCCCCTTTCCCTTTCCCCTTACCTACTACCTACTACCTATTTGCGAAGCTTATCCTTTAGGACTACCTACTACCTATTTGCGAAGCTTATCCTTTAGGACTAACTACTACCTATTTGCGAAGCTTATCCTTTAGGACTACCTACTACCTATTTGCGAAGCTTATCCTTTAGGACTACCTACTACCTACCGAACAACCTTAACCATCGCACCATCACTCAACCCATCTCCCCCGCTTAAAACGATCGCTTGTCCCGATCGCAATTGTGGGTTGTAAATAGCAACGCGATCGCCCATATCAGCCATCATTTCTACTTCAATTTCTTGAGCTTGGTTATCGGCTAGGGTATAGACTAACCAACGATCTTCTCTCCTGGTAATAGCATCCCGTGAAATAACAAAACTAGGGCGATCGCTCTGTAATTGCAGATTCCCCATGACAGCCATCCCAGATAATAAACCTGGAGGAGGATTGTCTAAACGCACTCTAATTCTTTGTCTTCTGGAGGCTGTATCTGTTGTGGGAACTATCCCTGTAATAGTGGCGCGCCCTTGCCATTGAGGTAAAGCACGGGTATTCAAGGTTACTGGCAATCCTGGTTGAATGCTGCTTGCTAGTTCTTCAGGAACTTCTAAAAAGACATCTAAGCTATCGCTAGCAACTAAAGTCGCGATTTGATCGGCACTTTCAACATAATCCCCCGCGCTGACGTGCCTTTGCTGTACTACTCCATCAGAGATTGCTTGAATTTGAGTACGTTCTAAATCTATTTCCGCGCGATTTACAGCTGCTTCGGCTGCTGCGACATTTGCTCGTTGTGCCTCAATCTCCTCACGAATCGGCCCAGCGATCGCTTCTTGCAAGGAGGCTTCTGCTTCTAAAGTATTTCCTCTAGCATCATCGACAGCCGAACGGGCTTCAATTAAGCTTCTTTGGGATTGCGCCCCTTGTGCGACTAAATCCGAAGTACGTTCGAGATTATCTTGTGCCTCTTGTTCTCTAGCTCGTGCAGAACTTAAAACCGCTTGTCTTTGAGCGATAATTTCGGGGCGCGTACCCACTTCTAAACGGGCGAGATTGCTTTGTGCTTGTGCCAAACGTGCCTTTGCCTGAGCAAGTGCCACTTCTCCGTCAGCATTATCAAGAATAGCGATCGTCGTTCCTCTTTCAACGCGATCGCCTGGTTCGACGAAAATTTCTTCCACTAAACCATCAATTCGGGAACGAATATTGGCTTGTTGTCTGGATTCTACTTGACCGAGAAGTTCTACTTCTCTAGTAGCATTACCAGTAGTTAAATTAGTTGTTGAAATTGGGCGAGGCGGAGTTGTCTGTTGCGCTACCGCAGCCTCAGGTGGGCTAGCGTCAGGTTCAAAAATCTGCCAGATTCCGCCAATCGCAGCGATCGCAATCAAGATAAGAATCCAACGCCAAGAATTTTGATGATGAGGTGGCTGAGATAAGGATGGCTCTGATTCTGATGATTCCTTCGTCACTTCAGGCTCAAAATTGTTCATCTTTATATAATGTAGTGTTAAATAGTCATCTAAATAAACATCCTGCCCGAAATAGTTCGGGCGAAGGTTTGACGAGCAAGATCTTAAGTCCTAGATACTGGAAATTATTTAATTTGTCATATCTAGAAGTAAGCTAATCGCGTCAAAAGTCTTATGTTTGAGGAAGATTACTAGGTTCTGTAGGATTTTCAGAATTGTTAGTATCTTTACTACCAGAGCAAGCTTGGGCAGATAAAGGTACGATTGTGGCAGCAAACATTAAAACACCTGCTAAGATTGGCAACAACTTAATTTTCATAGTCTTGATTTTCCCAAGTTTTATTGTTGGTTATTGACTATTATGAAAATAGAATGTGACAGAGAAATGTCAGCACAATTCAAAATTTAAAATTGGCAATTAATAATTTAATTAAGCTATTGGTCTGATTCTGTTACCTAGCAAAATAATTAATAATAAATTAACTCTCTTACTTGTTCTACAGATAAATTAAGTTTTTTAGCGATCGCCATTTCTAGCTGATCTGATTCAGTTATGGGTATTTTAAATTCTTGTTTCTGAATGGCACTTGTAGCTTGTTGGACTTGGACTTGAGAGGAATTGGATTGGCGATCGACTTTCACTTTAATTGATAAAATTTGCCCAGAGGGAGATGGTTGATTTTGGTTGACTTCTAATTTGCGATCGCTATAATTACTAAGACGTAAATTTTGGGCGGTAATAAATTGAATTATTAGCCAAAAAACTAGTCCAATCAAAGGTAAAGGTAGCCAAAATTCTACACCCAAAGAACCTAAAAAACGAAGCCATTGAAATCGACGCATTAAAATATTGTAGTTAAAAACGATAAATGTTCCATCATAGCCGTCGTCGTCTTGCCTATTGGTTTACCATCTCGATGGGTGGTATCCTGGCTTTGTTTGCTTTGACTCTTTACTACATTCAGTTGAGAGAGAAAATTCGCATTGTTGACCAAGCATTATATATGCAAAGCAAATATGTCACTTCAAAAACACAATATCAACTTCAGCAAGAAACATGGCAAATTGAAATTAGAGATATTTCACTTCAAGGAATGAAAGCCTTACCTCTGGGTATGGAAGTAGAGCTAGCTTACATTCGTTGGTACGATCGGCAAGGAAATTTACTAGAGTTAATCGGCAAAAATACCACCAAACAATTTGACGCAGTATCGAAATATCAAACTCTCAATCCTAGTCGCTCTTGTCAGTCAAGCGATCGCGATGAATTGGTTCGTCAATTAACATTGCCAGTTTATTATAATCAAGTGGCGATCGGTTATTTACAAATTGCTAATTCTCTGTGTTCGATTCAAAAAGATTTGGCAAAAACTCAATTGTTTTTAGCTTTAGGTGTACCATTAACTCTGGGTTTGACTGGTTTAGTGGGTTGGTTTTTGGGCGGAGTAGCAATGAAACCGACTCAGAAAGCTTACGAACAATTACAACGTTTTACGGCTGATGCTTCTCACGAATTACGCGCCCCGATCTCGGCAATTTTAAGTAATGCTCAAGTCGGTTTATTGTCTCCTGCGGATGATTCTAATCAGCCTCGTCAAAGGTTGGAAAATATCGTTACGATTACGAAGTCAACCAGTAGCTTAATTAGTAATTTATTATTTTTAGCACGTCATGAAGGAAGACTAAATCCTGATGATTTAGAAGCGATTGACTTACACGATTTGTTGCAATCTTTGAGCAGTGAATTTCAAACTTTAGCTACAGAGAAAAACTTGAATTTTGTTAGCGATCTTTCTCCCTCGACCGTTGTTTTTAAAGGCGATCGCGAACTTTTACAACAGGCTCTTAAAAACTTAATTAATAATGCTTATAAATATACACCTGCTGGCGGAAAAGTTGGTTTGACACTGGCGATAAAATCTCGTCAAGGAATTATTAGTATTGAAGATAATGGTATTGGTATTCCTCCCGACGATTTACCCCGCATTTTCGATCGCTTTTATCGAGTAGACATAGCGCGATCCAGAGAAACAGGAGGTTTTGGCTTGGGCTTGGCGATCGCCAAGCAAATTATTCAAGCCCATAATGGTCAAATTACCGTGGAAAGCTCTTTGGATAAAGGTACTAAATTTCAGATTTTTTTACCGATAGTTTAATTAGATTATTTAAGCGGTTCAAGACTAAAACCTTGTCTGACTCAAAAGCTTATAGCTTACAGCTTATAGCTGGAATCACCGACTGTTTACACCCAATGCGGTGGGTGCAAGCGGCGCTGAGCAATAAAATAAACTGACATAGAGAAAATCTAAAACAAATTTTAAAGCAGAGGGGGGTTCGATTAAACTTACAGGTATTCGCGCTGAGAAATATTTTATGAACAATATTGCACTTTGGCAACGCTATCAAGACTGGCTTTACTTCAATGAAGATTTAGGTTTCTATTTAGATATTAGCCGTATTAGCTTTGATGCAGCCCAAATCGAACAACTAAAACCCAAGTTTGACAAGGCATTCAAAGATATTGCAGCTTTAGAAGGGGGAGCGATCGCCAATCCTGATGAAAATCGTATGGTTGGTCACTACTGGCTACGAGATCCTGAGCTAGCACCAACTGCTGAACTAAGACAGGATATTATAGACACCATCAATAGTGTGCTTGATTTTCAACAAAAAGTACATAGTGGAGAAATCCATCCCCCTAACAGTGCCAAGTTCACTGACATCCTCTCAATTGGGATTGGTGGTTCGGCTTTAGGCCCTCAGTTTGTGGCTCAGGCTCTAGCTCCTAACGCTCCTCCCCTCAAAATTCATTTTATTGATAATACCGATCCAGCGGGAATTGATAAAGTTATTGCCGAGATTGGCGATCGCCTCTCAACTACTTTGGTATCGGTGATTTCCAAGTCTGGCGGTACGCCCGAAACTCGCAATGGGATGCTGGAAGTCAAAAAAGTTTATGCTGACCACAACCTCGATTTTGCTGCTCATGCTTTTGCCATTACAGGAAACAGTAGTAAATTAGAAGCGATCGCCGAACGAGAAGGCTGGCTGGCTATTTTCCCCATGCGTGATTGGGTTGGGGGACGGACTTCGGAATTATCTCCTGTCGGTTTAGTCGCTGCTGCACTACAGGGAATTGACATTAAACAGATGTTAGAAGGTGCAAAGGCAATGGATGCCCTGACTCGTAAGCCCAGCCTTAAGGATAACCCCGCAGCACTACTAGCGATGGCTTGGTACTGTGCAGGACATGGCAGGGGCGAAAAAGACATGGTAATTCTGCCTTATAAAGACAGTTTATTGCTGTTTAGTCGCTATCTCCAGCAGCTCATTATGGAATCCTTGGGCAAAGAGATGGATCTAGATGGCAAGGTAGTTAATCAGGGGATTGCGGTCTATGGTAACAAAGGCTCAACCGATCAACATGCTTATGTTCAGCAGCTAAGAGAAGGGGTAAATAACTTTTTCCTCACTTTTATTGAAGTCTTAGAAGATCGCTCTGGTGAATATGTCGAAATTGAACCAGGGACTACTTCGGGCGACTATCTCAAAGGATTTTTATTGGGTACTCGTACTGCATTGAACGATAAGCAGAGAGATTCGATTACGATTACTATACCCAAAGTCAATGAGCGCATTGTTGGTGCTTTGATTGCACTGTATGAACGGGGAGTGAGTATTTATGCCTCTTTAGTTAATATCAATGCCTATCACCAGCCAGGGGTCGAAGCTGGGAAAAAAGCAGCGGCAACGGTATTAGACATTCAGAAAAAAGTTGTTGATACTCTCAAACAAACCGATGATCCTTTATCTCTTGATGAATTATCAGCCAAGGCGCAAATTAAAGATGAGGTCGAAACGGTCTATAAAATTGTGCGCCATTTAAATGCTAATAAGCGAGGTATTATCGTCCACGGTAATATTGGTCAACCTAAGACAATTAAAGTTGCTTGGCAAAAATAATTCTCGCAACCTCGCAACTTAGGGAAATTATAGTCATTTCCCCTAAAAAACAGATGATTTGGTAAGAGCAAACCAACTTTCGCTCTTACCAGACAATTTTTTAATTAATTCGATTTAGCCTACTGACTATCAATAACTCCAATTTCTTTCAGCAAAAGATCTTAAGGACATTGTCCCTGGTGGTATAAACGATCGCGATCTAATTCTATTTTGATTACCAATAGTTAATAATAATCTCGATTTCTTCTCGATTGTTGCTTTGAATAAAAATTACAATTAAGAGACTTTTTAAACATTGGTAAAATCTATGCGTAAATCTACTTTGATATTAGCGATCGCCCCTTTGATTTTTATGCTCGGTGCTTGTAATAGTGAGTCAGACAAAACGAGAGATCCAACCAATACTGCTAGTAATACAGAAGCGCCCGTTGCGAGGAATACACTTAATACTGTTAATAATATTAAAAAACGTGGCAAACTGATTTGTGGTGTAAGTGGAGAATTACCAGGGTTTAGTTTCTTAGGAACTGATGGCAAATACAGCGGTATTGATGTTGATATTTGTCGAGCGATCGCTGTTGTCTTATTTGACAATCCAGATGCTGTAGAATTTAGAAATTTGAACGCTAAAGAACGTTTTACCGTCTTACAAACAGGAGAAATTGATATCCTCAGCCGTAATACCACTTGGATTCTCAGTCGTGATGCTTCAATAAGTTTAGATTTTGCCCCCGTGATTTTCTATGATGGTCAAGGAATAATGATTCGTAAAAATAGTGGCATCAAATCCCTTGAAGATTTAAAAGGTAAAGGGATTTGTGTGCAAACGGGGACAACAAATGAGCAGAATTTAGCGGATCAAATGCGCAAGCTTAATGTTAGCTATAAACCCGTTGTTTTTGAAGATGTTAATATTACCTTTGCCACCTATTCAGAAGGTCGTTGTGATGCCATTACCGCCGATCGCTCGGCATTAGTTTCTCGACGCACCACTTTACCGAAACCAGAAGACAATGTAATTTTGGATGAGTTATTATCTTCAGAACCCTTAGCTCCAGCAGTTAAACAAGGTGATTCTCAGTGGACCGATCTGGTAACATGGGTAGTCTATACCCTCATCAAAGCTGAAGAATTGGGGATTAATTCGCAGAATTTGGCAAAATTTTCAACTAACACTGATCCCAATATTAAACGCTTTTTAGGAACAGAAGGAAACTTGGGTGAAGGGTTAGGATTAAGCAATGATTTCGCTGCTAAAATTATCAAAAATGTAGGTAATTATGGTGAAATTTACGATCGCAACCTAGGTAAAAATTCTCAACTGAATCTTGCCCGTAATCAAAATAGGCTTTGGACTCAAGGTGGGTTACTTTACTCGCCCCCATTTCGATAAATTTTCAAGTGATAAATGAAGTAAAACCCATCAATAAGCTAACGAGAAACAAGAAATTTTCTTATCTTCTAAGCAATGACCCATTCAAAACCACCACTCTGGCGTGATCATCGCTTTTGGCAAATTATTGTACAATTAGCGGCGGTCATTTGCGCGATCCTAATCGTTGTTATTTTGGGGCTGAATTTGAACCGAAACCTACAGCAATTGGGGATCAAGTTTGGATTTAATTTTCTGCAACAAGAAGCCTCTTTTGATATTGGTGAAACGATTCTGTCCTATCAACCAACCGATACTTATACCCGTGCTTTATTGGTAGGTCTGATCAATTCTCTAAGAGTGGCGATCGCGGGAATTTTTCTCACTACAATTGTCGGTATTACAGCAGGAATTGCTCGCCTATCTGATAACTGGTTAGTGCGAAATATTAGCCTTGTTTATGTCGAGATCTTTCGGAATACACCGCTATTATTGCAATTGTTTTTTTGGTATTTTGCTGTTTTCTTGAGCTTGCCGAACGTTGAGCATAAAGCATCAGTTTTAGGGTTAATTAAATTTAGTCAAAATGGTATAGAACTATTAGGATTAAACTTTTCACCAGAGTTTTCAACATTACTGTTGGGATTAACATTTTATACAGCCTCGTTTATTGCCGAAATTGTCAGAGGAGGAATTCAATCCGTCGCTAAAGGACAGTGGGAAGCAGGGAGATCTTTAGGCTTAAAACCATCTTTAATTATGCGATTAGTGGTTCTTCCCCAAGCATTACGGGTGATCGTTCCTCCCTTGACCAGTCAATATTTGAATTTAGCTAAAAATTCTAGTTTGGCAATTGCGATCGGTTATCCCGATATATATTTTGTTGCCTCTACAACCTTTAATCAAACAGGAAAAGCTGTAGAAGTAATGTTATTAATCATGCTAACTTATCTTACCTTTAGTTTGATTATCTCTTTTTTGATGAATTTATTAAATCACACCGTACAAATTCAAGAAAAATAAACTCAGAAAATATTATTTTGCAGAAAATACAATTAACTTGGCTACGCAAAAATTTATTTAATAGTTGGTATAACAGTCTCTTAACAATCTTATGCTTACTGTTGATTATTCAGTTTATTCGAAAATTCGTCTGGTGGACAATTGCTGAAGCACAATGGCAAGTCGTTCAAGTCAATTTACCCCTGTTTTTAGTCGGTCGTTTTCCTCAAACCTCTTATTGGAGACTCTGGATTGTTTTAGGTATAATTACATTTTTAATTGTTATTACCTGGAGTGTATTTATAACTCAGAAAAATCTAATAAAACATAAATTTATAAATCTTCTTGTTCCTTGGCTTGCACCTACATGGTTATTATCTTGCCCATTAATTCTTTGGTTCATGGGTGGAGGGTTGGGACTACAGTCTATCTCCACAAATTTATGGAATGGCTTAATTTTAACCTTATTAATGGCAGTAATTAGTATTGTTATCTCCTTCCCCTTGGGAATTTTATTGGCATTAGGAAGAACCAGTAATCTATTTATTATTCGTTGGTTTTCTATTCTTTATATTGAAATTATTAGAGGTCTACCATTAATTGGTATTTTGTTTATTGCTCAAGTGATGTTACCCTTATTTTTACCCACAGAATTACGTTTAGATCGCTTGATTAGAGGCATTGCTGGACTCGTTTTGTTTAGTACAGCTTACATGGCGGAAAATGTACGAGGTGGACTTCAATCCATACCTAGAGAACAAATTGAAGCGGCAAAAGCACTCGGATTGCCAACCCCTTTAGTTATTATATTAGTTGTCTTACCTCAAGCTTTACGGGCAGTAATTCCAGCGATAGTAGGGCAATTTATTGGTTTACTGAAAGATACTTCATTATTATCTTTAGTAGGATTAGTGGAATTAACTGGAATGTCCCGATCAATCCTGGCACAACCACAATTTATTGGAAGATATGCTGAAGTTTATATTTTTGTGGGTTTATTGTATTGGGTCTTTTGCTATTCAATGTCTTTGGCTTCTCGACGATTGGAGAAGCAGTTGATTAATTAAAATTTAGGTTTTTTCTATCTCTATTAAAAAACAGAGAAAAGATAAAGACTAAGATTATTATATCTGATTGATTTGAAATTAAAAATGCAAGAACAAACACAAATTATTGTTGCCGAAAATGTTCATAAGTGGTATGGTAAATTTCATGTTTTAAAAGGGGTTGATTTAATTGTTGATCGAGGAGAAGTTGTTGTTTTAATGGGTCCTTCTGGTTCAGGAAAATCAACATTTATTCGAACATTTAATGCTTTGGAAGATTATCAAGAGGGTAGTATTCGAATTAATGGAATTACTCTTAGTAATGATTTGCGGAATATTGAACTCATTCGCCAAGAGGTAGGAATGGTATTTCAGCAATTTAATTTATTTCCTCATTTAACCATTTTAAATAATGTCACTTTAGCGCCGATTTGGGTACATAAACTATCTAAGATAAAGGCTAAAGAATTAGCGATGCAACTGCTAGAACGGGTGGGTATTTTAGAACAGGCTAATAAATATCCAGGACAATTATCTGGCGGACAACAACAACGGGTGGCGATCGCGCGAGCATTAGCTATGCAACCAAAAATCATGTTATTTGATGAACCAACCTCAGCATTAGATCCAGAAATGGTCAGAGAAGTATTAGATGTAATGAAAAATCTGGCGAGGGAAGGCATGACAATGGTTATAGTGACTCATGAAGTTGGCTTTGCGCGAGAAGTTGCCGATCGCGTTATCTTGATGGACAGTGGTTCTCTGGTGGAATCCGCAACGCCAGAACTCTTTTTTACCGCTCCAAAACAAGAAAGAACACGCAAATTTTTGTCCCAAATTCTTTAGGTTATACCAATTTTAAAAATAATCAAAATAATCTTTGCGCTCGTAATTCAATTTTTTTTGAGTTAGAAACCTTTGAAGTCGCGTACTTATGAGCTATCAGCTATTAGCAAATACCCTCCTAAGCCAACACCAATTAAATTTGGTAACCACGCAGCCAGCCAAGGAGAAATTACCCCTGTGATTCCTAATGAGCCTAGGGCAAAACCTAGGCAATAATAAGCAAAAACAATTCCTATACACAGAGCAAAACTTTTGGCACGATTTAACTCAAAGTATTTTATCCCCAAAGCAGAACCAATTAAGTTAAAAACTACGCAGATAAAGGGAAAAGCGTATTTTTGCTGTATTAGCACAGCAAATTGAGCAATCGTAGTTGGTTCAGCACTATCTTTGATTAAATTTACGTATGCTTTTGCCTGGCGGATGTTCATATCTTCAGGACTACGTTTTTGATTGACAATCTGGAAGATAGTTTCTGGAAAAGGTACTTGTACAGTGGTAAATTCTTCCGTAGTATTGATCTGAGGGTGATCATCAAACTGGGCGATCGCTCCTTGAGATAAATCCCAGGTTTGCTCTTGCTGATTCCATTGAGCAGATTGTGCAGTAATAATCTGTTTGACTTGTGCTTGTTTAAAATCAAGAATGGTTACTCTGATTAACCTTGGTTGGTCATATTGTTCGGCAAAGTAAATTCGCTGGAGTTTTTTGCTAGCATCTCTACCTGATGCATATTCAGCATAGTAGATATCTTGGTTTTGTAAGTTTAATTCCGTCTTTTCCAGGTATGGATTTTGCAGTAAATTTGCCTGATAGTTAGCAGCAGGAACAATTAGTTCATTGAGGAAAAACGTAATTCCTGTGACGATTAAACTAAACAACAAAGCAGGTAAAACAATTCGATAGCTGCTAATACCAAAACTAAACAGAGCAATTAATTCGCGATCGCTATTTAATTGACCATAAATAAGTAAACTCGTTAACAGAATTGAAATCGGTAAAGCATAAGCAGCATATTCAGGAATCTTATAGTAAAAGACGAGGATGGCGATCGGTATTGGTAGCTGGTATTCATTAATTTTGAAGGCTAAATCGGCAACTGTCCCAATAGCTACCCCGAGAGTCGTTAAGCAGCTTACGCTAAACAAGAAAACCCAACTTAATTGCCGAACTAAATAGCAATCCATCAAGGAGATTTGCCAGCTATATTTGATGCTGTGGTTGCGTCCCAAGGCTTAACTTTCCAGCAAATCCTTTGCCTTTTGGTAAACTAACTTTTCCGCTTCAGTAGCAGATGCTAAAGACTCAGCATGAATTTGTTCTAGACCAGCAATATAGTCGTGTTTCTGGCTGAGAACCCTGTTTGCTTTGGTTGCAGTAATAGTTGCTAGTTGCGCTCTTAAAGGAAGCTTGCGAAACACAGCCAAACGTTGTGATAAAGATGACATCAATAATTAAAATTAAAATGGGTAAAACTAGCGTAGTAAATTAGGCTTTATTTATACTTACCAGATCATTTGAATTTATGCTCGCCACAGTAAATCTCAAATTCTTATTTAATCTTCAAGCTCACGGAATGAGAACAAGTTCAAACAGAAACGAGATCAATTTAATAAATCTTATTATTAAGCTAACGAGAATTTTGCGATCGCAATTATTAGCCAAGAATAATTCTAATCATTATTATAGTTACAGTGCTATCTTGCATTCTACAATCTAAATAGAGTCAGGATTATGTCCAAGAACTGCAAATACCTATTTGATTTAATCGCTTTTTCTTTAGGGATATTGTTTGGCAATTATTATAATATCTGCTGGGATAGTTTAATTGTACGACGCTTATTTTTATCATTACCCTCCTGTCAGTTTTAAATAACGATGCTAGTATGGATGCTGAGAATCATAAGATTAACGATTAAGTTTGTATTCAGTATCGAAGGTTTTTTCCATAGAGTATTGAGATAATTCTTTTCTAATAATCATGTCTCATTAAACACAACAAGCATTGCATAGACAATTCAAATTATGTCAATTTACATCGGCAACCTATCTTACGACGTAAGTCAAGAAGACTTAAGTGAAGTTTTCACTGAATACGGAACTGTTAAACGGGTACATATTCCTACCGACCGCGAAACAGGGCGTGTCCGTGGATTTGCTTTCGTAGAGATGGAGTCTGAAGCCAACGAAGATAAAGCAATCGAAGCTTTAGACGGTGCAGAATGGATGAGCCGTCAACTAAGAGTAAATAAAGCTAAACCTCGCGAAAATTCTAATTCATTTGCTGGTGGTAGAAACAGTAGAAATAACCGTTTCTAAATTAACTAGCTAAATTGAATTATAAGCGCTTTTTCAAGACAGGCTAGATTTTCTAGATCGACTTTTAAAGGCGCTTTTTTTAGTTGTTATATGTTAAAAACAGGGTGAACAAGTCATATAATCATCTAAGGATATATTCTGATGTCGCTGGTAAATCGTAGAAGTATAGTAAAACGGACAATCTTACTGTGTAACTTTCTCCATAATTTCTTATTAATGATCTCTCCTCGTTATTGGTATCTCAGCACTGTTTTTTTAATCACAGTTTTAAGCACATTAATAAATCCATTGCCCTATTTGGTGGCTTTGCTGTTTTGCGGACTCGCTTTAATTTTGCTACTGAATAAAAATCCTTCGACCAGCAATTATTTGAACTGGCGCGTCAAAGGAGGAATTAGAGGCACGATTAGTTTAATATGTTTAATCGTAATCTGCTTGGTAGTTCCCCAGGTAGAAACAAATGCAGCGCTATTTACTACCCCGATCGATCACTTAAAAAATGATCTGCGGTTTACTTAAATTTTGCCTAAGCACACCCATAAAAGCTATACTCCAATCGGATTTACAAAGTAATTAAACTCAGAAAAGCATGGTAGCGGTAGCAATCTTAGCAGCAGGACGCGGCACTCGCATGAAGTCCGATTTACCCAAAGTATTGCATACATTAGCGGGGCGATCGCTAGTTGAAAGAGTACTTGATAGTTGTAGCCTTCTCGATCTTGATCGGCAGATTGTGATCGTTGGCTATCACGCAGAACAGGTAAAACAGGCGTTGAGTCATCGCCCAGAAGTCGAGTTTGTCGAACAAACCCAACAGTTAGGTACTGGTCATGCAGTACAGCAAGTAATGTCTGTTTTAGCAAGGTATCAGGGAGATTTATTGGTTTTAAATGGTGATGCACCCCTATTGCGTCCAGAAACTCTCCAAAAGCTGGTGGAAGCTCATCAAAACAAGCAAAATGCTGCCACATTATTAACGGCTAACCTGCCTAACCCTCAAGGATATGGTCGAGTTTTTTGTAATAGCGATAGTCTGGTTAGCCACATCATTGAAGACCGTGATTGTAACATTGCTCAACAACAAAATCGTCGTGTAAACGCTGGGATCTACTGTTTCAACTGGCAAAAGCTAGCAGAATCTCTACCTAAGCTATCAACCAATAACGATCAGCAAGAATATTATCTAACAGAAGTGGTTGATTATCTCAACCCCGTCATGGCTTTTGATGCCGAAGATTATCGCGAAACTAATGGTATTAACGATCGCCAACAGTTATCAGCTGCCTACGATATTTTACAAACCAGAATTAAAGATAACTGGATGAAGGCGGGGGTAACCATGATTGACCCTGGCAGCATTACTATTGATGAACAGGTTGAGCTTGAGCCAGACGTAATTTTAGAACCACAAACCCATTTGCGGGGGACTACTAAAATTAGCACAGGAAGTCGCATTGGCCCTGGTAGTCTAATTGAGAATAGCCAAATTGGCGCAAACGTTACGATTTTATATTCGGTAATCAGCGATGCTGAAATAGCTGCTAATACTAGAATTGGCCCTTATGCTCATCTGCGAGGTGGGGTCAAGCTGGGTGAAAGCTGCCGAGTGGGCAACTTTGTAGAAATTAAAAAGACTACTGTAGGCGCAAATAGCAATATGGCGCACTTGTCTTATTTAGGGGATGCAACTTTAGGCGATCGCGTCAATATTGGTGCAGGAACAATTACCGCTAACTATGATGGTAAGCAAAAACATCCCACCACCATCAAACAGGGAGCTAAAACAGGCTCTAATAGTGTTTTGGTAGCACCTATTACCCTGGGGGAAAACGTCACCGTAGCAGCAGGGTCAGTAGTGACTCAAGACGTTCAGGATAATGCTTTAGTAGTAGCGCGATCGCGCCAAAAAGAAATCCCTGACTGGCATCAGCCAGAGGAGTAGAGAGTCTCACCAGGGTAGTTTTGTTTACAAAAGTATGAGCAAGGAATCAAAAAGAGGGACTGTTCATCTTGCCCATTCTGTACTTTTCCAAATCATCAAAAATAAAATAGAGGAAATTAACGCACCAAAATTGCATCTAAGACATTGCTTCAAGAGCAAAGAGCGTTTTTGCTCTCTAAATGGTTGTTCCTGATTTTTTATGTTGTCTTGATTATTTTGTAGATTAGCGATGAGATCTGTCTTTAGCTTCTCAATGTTTGCCGACTCAGGGATATTCACTATTTGTTTAGCTTGCTGTTGTAAAAGCGCCGAAATCTCATTTTTAGAATTAGCTGCTGTCAACTGTTCCTTAAACTGCTGAATATTATCTTTAAGCATTACCAACTGACCATTAGCCGTGGCGTTATGTTGATGATAAATCTGCCAACCGTTGTTAATGTTCACAGGAATTACTAAGATCAAAACAACTGCTGCGATCAAGGAAAACCAAGATAAAAACTTCAATATAATTGCTTCTACAAAGGAGCGATCGCCTTTTTGCCCGTAGAAAATTAAGACCATACCCAGCAAAGCAACAGGAATTCTTTCCATGATTGCTATTATCGTTTGCAACTCCGACAAAGGGGTAATCTCAGCTTTAATCAGCAAAAATAATAGATTAATTATCGCTATTAACAGTAAGCCATAGCCAACTAAACGCCAAATACTGGAGTAAAATACTTGTCTGGCTTGACTTTGTAAAATGGTCATTGACTTATTTTAAAGTTTTAGTTGAATTTAAACCTGTCTAGTATAATCTTGTAAAGTCTAGATCGGCAGAGATTCGACCAATTTTAATCGTCATTTCAGCGCTAAAATAACTAACCTGTCGCAAGATAGCCATCCAGCTTTTTCGTTAAACGTACTCAAAAGCTCGGCAAAGCAGCAGACTAATTACTTTGAAGCTTAAACTGGTCAAACATAATTGCTGGAGTATCGGATTGGCGAAGATCATAACGATAGCTGCTCACTTTTCCCGTAGCGGTATCAAAAATACTAAAGACAGTAATCTCATTACTGGCAATATAGGGTAGCGGTTGTCCCAGGCGATCGCTCAAAGGTGCAAGACTCGGCACAATAGGCTGTAAACCATTAGGGTTGCCTATGGGAGCAAAATTTTGGGGGCTGTAGGGCGGAATTTCTCGTTTATTATCTCCTAAATGAGCGCCGTAACTATTACCCACGTTTGAAGATTCGAGAAAGTGCATTCCTGAAGCGCTTTGAAACCGATTCCAAAGATGGGAATGTCCATAATAAACTAGCCCGACTCCCGCTGATTCTAATAACGGAATTAGATCGCGGATAATATAGTCATCTTGGAGGGGGTAATCATAATAGCGAGATGTTAGCTTGCCATCTTCAGAGTAAGATTCCTGAGGCTGAGGATCGCTATAGGGGGGAACAATATTACCTCCTAAAGTATGAGGTGGATGATGAAACATAACTATTTTGTATTTAGCCTGCTGATAAGCCTGACTGGATAATTCTTGCTTCAACCATTCATACTGAGGGCTTCCTTTGGCGATCGCTTCAAAGATATGCTGTCCATAGCCCCAATCTTGCGGGCGATCAAGACTATCTTCGCTTTCTTTATATCTACCCTGGGCATCTGCTTCTAGGCTAGGACTACGCCAAACATTAGTTACATAAAGAGAAATTAATCTAATCTCGCCAAAAGTAGTGGCATAGTATTTCTTTCCCCCTGAGTCACTTTGAGGCAGAGTAAAAATTTCTTCATAGGTATCAGTATTAAACGAGTTGTTCTTAATCCATTCGGCTGCGGTTAAACTATTTGATCGCTTCATATTTGACCCCTCAAGTTGTGCTTTTGCTACCTGACGAGGCTGAGGTTGAGCAAATTCTTGCTTTAAACTGCGATTGGCTGATACTTTGCCCATCACTTCATGATTGCCAATTGCTGTAAACAAAGGGGCGTGCTGAATAATCTCGCCACCATGATAGGTAGTAGTAATACCGTTATGTTCTAGCTGATAGTTTGCTTTCCCCTGAAGACTAGGAAAGAATGCCCCCCCTCGGCGATCGTCAAACCACTCGGAAGCACGATCTGGAATGTTGACTAAATCCCCAGCAAAAAAGACGGCATCCATACGTCCAATTTTGGCAACTTGCTCTAGGTTAGCGGCAACCATGGGCATTACCTGATGGTCTGAGGTGAGCAAAATTTTGAGTGGGGTTTGTGGTGCAGGCATACCAGCCAGGGTAAAGACATCACTATTGTATACTTGTTCTTCTTGATTACTGACTACTTGATATGGCACCCGCGCACCAGGAGATAGATTTGTAACTACAGCTTCGTGTCGCCAGATATCACGCTGAGATTTGGCTGGAGGGTTAGAAATCTGCGAGTCTCGATCTTCACGTACTCTGCTTAGTTTTGTCGTTGTGGCGATCGCGATTTGCTCTAATTGACTACCGTATTTAACTAGATGGCGATCGCCCTGAAATTCTGTAAACCAAACTACATTTACCGTTGTTTTTGTCGGTAATTGTAACAAAGGATCGCTCAAAAAAGATGTATTCTTATGGATTACTTGCTGTTGTTCTTGGGCAAAACTCATGGATAAACAATTAATAACGATCAGGGCAAAGATTGTTATAGACAGCGATAGTAGTTTAACGATTTTCATTAAACAAATTAAAGGCTTAAACCTATTTACGACATTATATTCTTGTAGCTTAAATGAGTCTATTGATAGATGACTATTTACCGAATTAGAATAATACGTAAAAACCACTATTGCTTACTTTCTTAAACTAAAAATAAGATCAGAACTTAAGAATCAAAGCATTTCTAAGCTGTTTGAATTGTAATTGCTCTTACCCCTTTATTAAGTTAAGGTAATGATATCAAGCAGCTAAAATCTGATTAACCAACTAAAAATAATTTTCGATAATTACTGCTAAAAGCTATATGCTATAAAGATTTTAGCCAAGAACACAAATCTCTCTGCTGAAGCAAAGTAATCCACAAGAACCTTACCTAAACCCTTGATAAATAGACTTGTTAGCACTTTTTAAGCTAGCTGAACATGTTTTTTAAGCATATGATAAAGCCAAGATATAATTTAGATACTTTCAACTAAAAGTGTTTATAATAGCAGGTAAGAAACGAAGTAATTCTACTAGGTTATTCAAGCAGGAATATAGCCAAGCTAGTTAAGGCAATTACTGGCAGATAAGTATTTTTAGCTGTTTCAGAGTCCCTGATAGGTTATTGAATTTTGTGTGTTTTGTGGTATTTTTTCGATCCCACGCTCTTATGGTTGAGTCGTGGGATTTTTTTATCTTAATTGAGGATAAATTCCCTTAATTAGGTAATCTCTCAATGGTTATGAGACGATGGCTTGAACAATTGAAAATCCTCAAATTGACTAACAAAAATTACAGTGAGTATTGTCCTCGAAATACTTCACTGGCTGGACCCGTCATGTAAACGCGATTATCCGTAGCTGACCAATTTATTTGCAGACATCCACCAGGAAGCTCTACAGTGCAAAGGCGATCGCATTGATTATTTAACACTCCTGCTACCACAGAAGCACAAGCACCAGTACCACAGGCAAGGGTAATTCCCGCTCCTCTCTCCCAAACCCGCATCTTGATGTAATCTGGTTTAACCACCTCAATAAACTCGGTATTTGTCCGTTGAGGAAAAACAGGATGATGTTCAAACAAAGGGCCAATTTGCTCTAAAGCGATCGCAACACTATCTTCAACAAAAGTAATACAGTGAGGATTGCCCATACTAACGGTAGTAACCAACCAAGTGCGATCGGCAACTTCTAGTGGCTGGGCGATAACTTTCCCTTCGATCCCCGCTAGAGTTGTGGGTATTTTGGGCGCGGATAATTCTGGTTCGCCCATATCCACCGTCACTTCTGCGTTATTTTCCAGCTTCGGTACAATTAAACCTGCCAAGGTATCAATCTGGTAAGATTTATTAACTTCGGTATTTGCTTCAAGATCGGCGATAAACTTAGCGAGACAGCGGATGCCGTTGCCACACATTTCTGGTTCTGAACCATCAGAATTATAAATTCTCATGCTGTAGTCTGTGCTGGCTTTCCCTGGGAGGGCAAAAATAACTCCGTCACCACCAATGCCAAAATGGCGATCGCAGATGGCGATCGCTTGTTCGGGAGTAATGATCGGTTCGGCAGCATGACGATTATCAATCAAAATAAAATCATTGCCTAATCCTTGGTATTTGCTAAACTCGATTACCATCTTGATTTTTCCTCTATAGATACGAGAACTAAAAATATGACTGAATTTAATACCGAACTACCTGGGGTCAGACAAGTTCAAAACTATATTAAAAACAAGCAAGAAGTAGAACTAAAGCTAGTCACTGACGATTTAGTTGTCGGCAAAATTCTCTGGCAAGACGCTGATTCTCTCTGTATGGTGGATCACTACAGCCAGGAAACTCTAGTTTGGCGACAAGCTTTGGTCTATCTTAAGCCAAAAGCATGAGCCAGGGTGGGCAGCGCCCACCTAATACTTATACTTTTATACTTAATGACAACTAATTATCCAAGCTTACTTTTAACTAGTTCTTGGATTTTCTTCCCGTCGGCTTTACCCTTTAACTGTTTCATCGCCGGACCCATTACTTTTCCTAAATCTTTGATGCTGGTTGCACCAGAAGAGGCGATTAGCTGATCAATAATTTTTGCTACTTCTTCATCGCTAACCTGTTCGGGTAAGTAGGTTTCAATAATTGCTAATTCCTGGCTTTCTTTGTTGGCTAGGTCATCTCTACCCGCATTGGTAAACTGTTCAATCGAATCACGGCGTTGTTTTGCCTGTTGGGAAAGTAATTCGATTTCCTGTTCTGGAGTTAGGCTGTCTTGACCCTGGGGACGCAGTTCTACTTCTTTTTCTAAAATTGCCTTCTTAATTCCCCGCACCGTTTGTAAGCGCAGCTTATCCTTGGCTTTCATTGCCGTTTTGATGTCTTCGCCAATCTGTTCTTTAAGACTCATCTTTCCTTTCCTTTACATGAGTCATTTATTATAAAATACTTGTCAAGTAATACAAAAGAAATCTGATTAATTATCGAAAACAGAGCTAATGCTCTTTTTTCCAAGACTCAATTTGAGGATAAGTTATTTGTTGAAATAATATGTAAATCGACATTGTGAAGAACTTTAAGTAACTCTTGTACTGGAGAGCTTCGTAATAATAATTGCCAGCGCGATCGCTGTGTTTGTCCTAATACTACTTGGGTAATAAAATACTTATGAGCAGTTTCGGCGATCGCTTGAGTAATATTATTACTATTTACTCGAATGAATTCACCGCCAAATTGTTCGCATAGCTTTTCGCAGGTTTCCAAATAAAAACTTTCTTCTCTAGTTAAAAAGCGTTCTGGATTGTTAACATATAAAACATATAGACGCGATCGCATTTGACTAGCAAGTCTTGATCCTCTTCTTAATAAATGAGAGGAATTAGGATGAGTCGAAATACAAACTAAAACCCGTTCATGAATACTACAGTATTTGTCTTTAGGAGTCGTAGATTCGGCTATTTCTTCGAGATTATCGGCGATTTCTCGCAGTGCTAATTCTCGCAGCGCAACTAAATTATGTCGCTGGAAAAAATTCTGTAAAGATTGCTCGATTTTGTCGGGACTATAAATTTTTCCTTCTATCAAGCGTTCTTGTAGAGTTTCTGGAGTAACATCAACTACCACAACTTCGTCAGCTTCATCTAATAAACGATCTGGAATCCTCTCTCTAACTACTACCCCAGTAATTTTAGCTACCAAATCATTTAAACTCTCTAGGTGTTGAATATTAACCGTAGAAAAAACATCAATGCCTGCCGCTAAAACTACTTCTACATCTTGATAGCGTTTTTCTCGCTGCGAACCTGGCACATTAGTATGGGCTAATTCATCGATTAATACTAACTTTGGTTGACGAGCAAGAATTGCCTCTGTATCCATTTCCGTTAAAGTATTATTGCCTCGTATAATTTGCTGACGGGGAATTAATTCCAAACCTTTTGCTACTTCGGCGGTTTCTTCTCTACCGTGAGTTTCCAGTAACCCAATAACTACGTCAATTCCTTCTGCCAACAAACATTTAGCTTCCAGTAGCATACGGTAAGTTTTGCCAACACCTGGGGACATCCCAATATAGATTCGATGTTTACCGCGACGTTGAGAGTATTCGTAAGACAAAGAAGCGTCTATTTCATTACCTTCAATCATGATTCAAGTTGTTTGATTGCAACCAAACTGGTTTTATCAAATAGTTCATAAGTAAAATCTAACTCAATTAAGCGATCGCGTTTTTTTGATGAGGAAAATGATTAACTTAATTGCGATCGCTAACAAGGCTTAAGCGAACATCGCTCATCACCAGGTATTTTCAAATTGTTAATGGCTTATTATGCAACGTAAATACATTTAGCCAATCAGCTTGTCATATTCTGCATGAGTACCAATCCAAACCCATAAAATACCGTTTTTGACTTCGACTCCTAATGCTCTGTATCCTCTCCCCGCACGAATTGACCAGTATTGTCCAACTTTTTTGAAATGTAGCGACGGATGTGATGGATCTGTCTTGAACAATTCATAATTTTGGTCGGCTACTCTCTGAACTGCTTCTGGCAAAGCATCATAGCATTTCCAAAATCGCTGGGTTGTATAGTGCATTAAAGTGTTCGGCAGTTGCCTGCTTCAAATTCTGCCAGAGCTTCATGAGCCAGAAAGTCCAATTTTCCTACCGCTATATCCTGCTCAATCTGCTCATCCCAGCGTTGCTCATCTAAATCCAATACCCAATCAACAAGCTGACTTAATTCTTGAGGAGAGAGTTTCAGAATTTCTGCTTCAATCTGTTTGACTGTAGACATCACTCAATGAGGTTTGATTTAGTATTTTTCCATCCTAACAAAAAATATCAGTTAAAAATTGACTCGCGGTCTGCTTCGCTGCCCCAGGAGCGATCGCCTTTTTTTGATTAAGGAAAATGATTAGCGAAAGTCGCGATCGCTAATATTGTTTTCATTGGTCTCGAAATTGACTTGCGGTCAGCGAAGCTGCGCCCTTGGCGATCGCTTAACCAACATTATAAGGCAGAACATTTACGCGCTTGCACCAGTATCTAACTCAGATCTTGCATCAGTACAAAAAAACTAAATTATGGAGACTGGACAATCAATTTAATACCCTTTTCCCTTTGACCCTTCCCCTTTACCCGAATACCACAGTTAAATTACGCGGTAGGTGCAAGATCTCAGTCTAACAATGCCATCACTTCAATAGTACGCCTTTCGCTAGTGAGAGTTAATGGTAAATACGGCATGATACTTATTTATCCGCCCAATCTTATTGGTTCGTTCCGTAAAAGAAAAACGTTGACCATCAAGCATTGGCTTCTTTCTTGGCTGTAATTAGAAGATCTGATAATGCTTGAGCTGCTGTATTATCTGCTTGAGGAGACCAGACAACTGCTTCAGTTTCTGCTAATTGAGTCAAAAGCATATCCTTTGAATTACTATCTTGATTAGATTCCAAGCTGCATCCTTCCTCTTCAGCAACTGCAAGAAGGAGAAAATGAATTAGTCGCAGTTTGTCTTGATGAGATAGTTGACTGACAGTAGGTAGAACTTCGTTAAGAGACATATTAGTTTTCTTTCTACAAAGCTTTGAATACATCTGTAGCTTAGCTTAAAACATACAATCTCTCATGGCTCAATCGCGATCGCTAATATTGCTTTCATACTGCTAGAAACTGACGAGCGATCGCATTTTTAACTTTTAATTAAGCGATCGCGCTCATTGGCTCAAGCGATAGTATATCTTCATTATCAAAACTGCCAAGTCGTTGAATAAAGCAAAATAACGGGTCTATTTTACTGTGCTTCTACTCACAATTTATCAGAGCCTCAATATCTGTCGATACGATCTTCTCCAAATTGCGTGTAATCTTGCCGATATCCCAATTCCACCAAGCTATTTCAAGTAATGAGCGAATCACCTCATCGTCAAATCGCTGACGAATAAACTTGGCTGGATTGCCACCAAAAATTGTATAAGACGGAACATCACTTACCACTACTGATTTTGCCGCAATAATCGCTCCGTCTCCCACCTGCACCCCTGGCATGATCGCTGTTTCATAGCCAATCCACACATCGTTTCCAATTACTGTATTGCCTTTGTACGGTAGTTCTTCAGGTTGAGGGTCAACTTTTTCCCAGCCGTTGCCGAAGATCTCGAACGGATATGTCGAAAACCCATCTAACTTGTGATTTGCACCATTCATGATGAACTTTACGCCTCTCGCCAAAGCGCAAAATTTCCCAATGATTAAGCGATCGCCGACAAAGGGAAAGTGGTATAAAACGTTACGCTCAAAATCCTCCGAGTCTTCTGGATCGTCGTAATAAGTGTAATCTCCAATGATGATATTGGGATTCGACACAGTGTTTTTAATGAAGCAGATTTGCTCAAATCCCTTCATTGGATGCTTATCTTTCGGATCGGCTCCGTACAAAATAGTCTCCAGTTTTTATAGATAAATAAGTGCGTAATATCAGTTATTAACTTCAACGTTTATTCAAATTATCCAACGCCAAATTTAACTTTAAAACATTAACTCCTGGTTCGCCAAAGATACTTAAAAATCTCCCTTCAGTATTTTTAGTCATTAAAAGTTCAACTTGATTAGTATCCAAACCTCTAGCTTGAGCTACTCTCTGAATTTGTGTTCTAGCTGCTTCGGCAGTAATGTGAGGATCTAAGCTAGAACCAGAAGTATAAACTAAATCGGCAGTTGGTTCAATTCCTTGTTGTTTTAGTTGGGTAACAGTTTCTTGAACTCTTGTTTTTAATTCGGGATTACTTGGGGCTAAATTACTTGCACCACTAACCCCAGTTAGTTTAGCATCATCACCTGTGCTGTAATTAGTAGTACTAGGACGGCTAAAAAAGTAGCGATCGCTTGTGAAATTTTGTCCTATTAAAGCCGAACCGATAATATCACCTTGGGCATTAGTAATTAAACTTCCATTTGCCTGATTGGGAAAGATAAATTGCCCGAGCGCAATTAATAGAGAAGGATAAATTAAAGCCGTTAATAGCCACAAGATAAAAGTGGTACGAATTCCTGTAATTGTTTCTCGAAGTATAGACATGATTAAAAAGTCAAAAATAAAATATGTATGGGCGTAAGGCTTGCGACCTAAAACTTGCGTTCTAAAATCGTTCAGGTTGGAAAATAACCGTAAAAAGATAGACAGATAACGCCAAAGTTACGCAATATAAAATACCGATCGCGTAAGCGGTATTACGAGTTATTTCTGCACCAGAAGCAGCCATTACTACAGGAGCAATAATCAAATTCAAACTAATAGTTAAGAATAAGACTATCGCTAAAGGATTTTTGAGAAAACGATCGCCAATATTTTGGATTGTTTCGATCATATTTTGATTGAGTGAAAATTTATTTGATTTATCTAATTTCATAATCTTGACCTCAATAACGAAGAAAAAAACTTATTACCTACTACCTACTACCTAACTCAAACCAATTTTAGTAATAATTAAATCGATAATTTTAATGCCAACAAACGGCGCAATAATACCACCTAAACCATAAAGCAAAATATTTCTAGTTAATAATTTATTAGCACTCAAAGGTCTAAATTCTACTCCCTTCAAAGCTAAAGGAATTAAGGCAGGAATAATCAAAGCGTTGTAAATTAAAGCTGATAAAACTGCCGACTGAGAACTTGCTAAACTCATAACATTGAGACTACCAATTCCTGCTGCTGCAAACATTGCAGGGATAATAGCAAAGTATTTAGCAATATCGTTAGCCAAAGAAAAAGTAGTTAACGCACCACGGGTAATTAATAATTGCTTACCAATAGTAACTAAATCGATTAACTTAGTGGGATCGGAATCTAAATCAACCATGTTGGCTGCTTCTTTCGCTGCTTGTGTACCTGTATTCATTGCCAAACCGACATTAGCTTGGGCTAAAGCTGGCGCGTCATTTGTACCATCCCCTGTCATGGCAACTAACTTGCCTTTTTGCTGTTCATTTTGAATTACGGAAATTTTGTCTTCGGGGGTAGCTTCAGCGATAAAGTCATCGACTCCTGCTTCTTGGGCAATTACTGAAGCGGTAATGCGGTTATCGCCAGTTAACATGACACTTTTAACTCCCATGCGACGCAATTGATCGAAACGTTCGCGCATCCCTGGTTTGATAATATCTTTGAGATAAATTACCCCATACATATCTCCATCTAATGCCACACCCAAAGGCGTACCCCCAAGACGAGATACCCTTTCGTAAGCATCATCTAAATCAGAACTAACTTCGCCACCGCGAGAACGGACAAAACCTTTAATAGCACTAATTGCGCCTTTTCTTACTTCTTTGCCATTGGGTAGATCTGTACCACTCATGCGAGTTTTTGCGGAAAATTCAATACCTTCTGCGGAATTGGGTTCAAAATCAATTTTCGCCCCTAATTTCTCTGCGAGTTTGACAATTGATTTGCCTTCGGGAGTGTTGTCAAATAAACTAGCAGCCAGGGCAACTTGGGCTAATTCCTTTTCGTTATGCCCGTTGACAGGAATAAACTGTTCAGCTAAACGATTGCCTAAAGTAATTGTTCCTGTTTTATCCAAGACTAAAGTATTGACATCACCACAAGCTTCTACCGCCCTTCCTGAAGTAGCGATAACATTAAACTGTGCCACTCGATCCATACCTGCAATCCCAATGGCACTCAGTAAACCGCCAATTGTAGTGGGAATTAATGCCACCAATAGAGAAATTAAGGTTACTACTCCGACAGGAGAACCAGCATAATTAGCGATAGGGGGAATAGTTGCGACGACGATTAAAAATACTTCGGTGAGAACTGCAAGTAATACAGTTAAAGCAATTTCATTCGGAGTTTTACTTCTTTCTGCGCCTTCTACCAGGGCAATCATTCTGTCTAAAAAGCCTTTACCAGGATCAGAAGATACTCGAATCTTTAACTCATCAGAAATAATTTTAGTACCTCCCGTAACCGAACTTGCCATATCCGAACCTGGTTCTTTAAGTACTGGTGCAGATTCTCCAGTTATTGCCGATTCGTCAACAGAAGCAACCCCCTCAATTACTTCTCCATCAGCAGGAATAATATCTCCCGAAATCACTTGAATGATATCTCCTTTATGCAGACTGGTAGAACTAACTTCTTCAATTTCACCACTGGGCAAAACTTTTCTGGCGGTAGTATCGGATTTTGTAGAACGTAAGGAATCGGCTTGGGCTTTCCCTCTTCCTTCGGCTACAGCTTCGGCAAAGTTGGCAAAGAGAATGGTAAGAAAGAGAATAATCGTAACTAAACCATTAAAAAAGAGTTGATTTTCTCCTGGAGTAGCACCAAAAAGATCGGGATTAATAGTTAGTAAAGCAGTAATAATCGTACCCAGCCAAACCACAAACATGACAGGATTTTTCAACATCACTTTGGGGTTGAGTTTAACAAAGGCATCTTTAAAAGCGCGTTGGTAAAGTCCTTTAGTATTGACTTTTCTTTGTTTATTTTGTTGATAGCGTTTGCTTTTTTCTGCGATTGGGTGATTGTTAGTGGTCATAATTTTAAGGAAAAGTATTAATAACAATTTGAGTCGTTTTAAGTATTATTTAAGTCTGATAATAATTCATCTTCATTAAGATCAATCATCGAGACTCCATAGTCATTTAACTTATGCAGAAAAGTGACTTGATTAATACCAATTAAAACAGCCGCCATTTCAGAAGAAAGTTGTTTGAGTTCAAAAAGTTTGATTGCCATCGCCCATTTTGCTTCTTGTTCAAATTGTTCTCTAGTTTTACCGATCGCCGATGCGAAAGTTTTCAGGATAATCAATAGTTAATTGCAGAGACATTGTGTTTTTTCTTTAATTTCTGACCTTATCTTATATATTTTGAGCTATTTGAAAAGCTTCGGCGATCGTACCTAATGCCAAGACAGGGAAAAAGGTAAGTGCGCCGAGAATTAGAATTACTCCAGCGGTAACTCCAGTAAATAAAGTTGTATCGGTACGCAATGTTCCAGTAGTTTCGGGTACTGGTTGTTTGCGAGTCATGTTATCAGCGAGTAAAAGTAAGGCAATAATGGGAAGATAGCGTCCAATAATCATTGCTGCTGCTGCGGTAAGATTCCACCAAACAGTTGCATCCCCTAAACCTTCAAAACCCGAACCGTTATTAGCTGCTGCGGAAGTGTATTCATAAACAACTTGGGAAATGCCATGAAAACCAGGGTTACTAATACCAGATAAAGCATCGGGATAAGCTAAAGTAATCGCACTGGGAATCAAAACAGCAATAGGATGAACTAATAAAATTACACTAGCTAAAACTATTTCTTGTTTTTCGATTTTTCTCCCTAAAAATTCTGGGGTTCTTCCTACCATCAAACCGGTTAGGAATACAGTTAAAATTAAGAACACAAATAAGTAAGCTGTCCCCGTACCTTGTCCACCCCAAACTATCTGCAGAAACATATTAAACAACGTGGCAAATCCACCATTTGGCATTAAAGAGTCGTGCATTCCATTAACCGCCCCACACATAGTTCCTGTAGTAGTAACTGCCCATAACGCAGTTTGCGCCCAGCCAAAACGAACTTCTTTCCCTTCTAAATTGTTTGCATTTGTACTAAGAAGATTATTAACAATTGGGTTGCCGTTATATTCTCCGACTGCTGCGATCGCAATTAAAATTACATAAATAATCAACACCATCCCAAATATTAGCCAACCTTGCTTTTTATTTCCTGCTATTACTCCGTAGGTATAAATTAAAGAAGTAGGAATAATTACCATTGCTAAGGTTTCAATTAAGTTAGAAAAACCATTAGGATTCTCAAAAGGATGGGCAGAATTAATGCCAAAGAAACCACCGCCATTTTCTCCTAATTGTTTAATAATTTCAAAATGAGCAACAGGGCCTCTAGCAATATATTGAGTTGCACCTTCTAAAGTATTCGCAACTGCTGGTGGAGCTAAACTTTCGGGTACACCTAAGATTAATAAAACAATTCCGCCTACTATTGAAATCGGCAATAAAATACGTGTAATTGATTTAGTTAAATCCACATAAAAATTACCCAAAGGATTGCCTGTTAAACCGCGAATAAAAGCGATCGCTACAGCAATTCCCGTAGCTGCCGAGGTAAACATCATAAATCCCAAGGCAAACATTTGAGAAGCGTAGGAATAAGTAGTTTCTCCTGAATAATGTTGTTGATTGGTATTAGTCACAAAAGAAACCGCCGTATGTAATGCTAAATCCCAACTAGGTGCAGTTAATTCTGTCGGGTTTAAAGGTAAAATACCCTGGAAAATTAGCAGAGAAAACACAAATACTAACATGACTAAGTTACTAACCAATACGCTTCGGGCATATTGCCAACCAGTCATACTTTTTTGATAATTAATACCACCAACTACATAGATTAATTTTTCAATTGGTTGCGCGATCGGCTCTAAAAGAGTTTTTTGAGCTAAAAAAACACGAGCCATATAACTGCCAAACCACGGGACAATCAAAACTACAATTAATAACGTTAAAGCTATTTGAATAAAACCTTGAATCATTTTAGAGAAGTAAAAAAAATACTTTAGTTTTAACTAATTTATTATTTCAAAACTATTATTAACTAACAATATATCAATTGTTATACTTTTTATTTAATTTATTAATTGCTATGCTTAAATATGGATGTATATATTTGCAGGTATAGAAGATATATATATGGTTAAATAAAAAATTCAATTACTATTAATAAAATAAAAATAGATAAAATTCTAGCTTTACTGTAATTTGTGACAATATTGGATAAAGCGATCGCAAGCAACATTTAATCTTCTTCTAAGTCTTGTTTTAGTATTGCCTCAATATCCCTTTTACCATGAATGACTCGAACGATCTCAACTTCAGAATCAGTAAGGCGATAAAAAATAATATGTTTTCTAAATCCTTCAATAGCTTGTTGTCTGACATCTCTTAGTTGAGGATGAGTCAAATTTGATAGTTTTCCTCTCTGGGGAAATTGTGATAACTTCTGAAAAGTCTTTTCTGCTGCAAATAAAAAACGTTCTGAAACATCTAAGTTATCTTCAGCTAAATATGTTGCTAATTCAATCAAATCCTTGATAACTTGGGGTCTTTTAAGAATTCTCATTAACCCACAGGATTGTTTTTCCGCGCTGCAATTTTATCTGTCACTGCCTGACGAATTTCTGCCCAATCTTTTGCTGTCATGGGGGTAGCTTCACCAGAATTTAAACCCTCTAATAATAATTGTTCTAGTTGCTTTTCTGCTTTTTGTTGGCGATCTTGACGAATTAATTGGCGAATATATTCACTGGTGGTACTATAGCCCCCACTAGCTACTTGTTCCTCTATATATATTCGCATCTCTTCTGGTAGAGAAATATTAATACTTTTCATGGTTAGATAGTTTTAACCCTACATGACAGATTATGACATTTTTTGCCATTTTTGAATAGAGCGATCGCTTTGGTGATTAAATTCTCGATTGGCTCTGGTTTGAAACAATGTTATATAATTTGTTATAACAAACCAGATTTTGGTTAAAACGATGAAATTAAAAGTGACCACAATTGGTAATTCAACTGGGGTAATATTGCCCAAGAAACTTCTTGAAAAATTACGCATTAGCAAAGGTGACACTCTTTACGTTACTGAAACATCCAGAGGGGTTGAACTTAGTCCTTACGATCAAGATTTTGCTACGCAGATGGAAATAGCGGAATCTATTATGCGCGAAGATCGTGATGTGTTAAGAAAACTAGCGGAATGAGCGCACCAATTTGGGTTGAAGAAGAGGTTGTAATTGCCATTCATCTTCGTCAATTAGCAGAACATGGGGGAAGTGATGGAATTAGAGATAGAGGGTTATTAGAGTCGGCATTATTTAGACCGCGAAATCTACTTAATTATGGCAATTCCACTGTTTTCGACTTAGCAGCAACGTATGGATACGGAATTACAAATAATCATCCTTTCATAGATGGAAATAAGAGAACTTCTTATGTCGTGATGCGAACTTTTCTTAAACTTAATGGTTACGATCTTCAAACTTCAGCCAAAGAAAAATATGAAATTTGGATACGCCTAGCTAGTAATCAAATAAATGAAGCTGATTTAGCTAGATGGATTGAGCAAAAATCTGTGAACATAAAAAACTAGAAGATCGACTTTGACTATACATAATAAAGCGATGGAGCAAAGTAAAACTGCGATCGCCTACTATTAAAACTGTGAAAGAAAATAAGTATTTAAAATTTACTAGTCGTCTTGATCGCATTGTTTGGTTAATTATTGTTACCTTTGCGATCGTGATTTTATTGGAATATAGTACCCCACCAGAGTATGTCTTTGGTTATTTGTATACGGGTACTATTTTGCTGGCTAATTATGGTTTAAAAACAAAAACTATTTGGCGGATTACTTGGGCAGCGATCGCTTTGACTATTTTTAACTTATTTTTCCCCAACTTTGAACCCCATACTCTTGCAACAATCGCTAATAGATTAATTGCAGTAATGGCATTAGCAGTAACAGGTTGGTTAAGTATTCGCAATCGCCACTATGAAGAAGCAGTTGCTCGTTCTCAAGCGCAATTACGTACTCAAGAACAACTAGCTATATTACGAGAAGATTTTGTTTCTACTTTAACTCACGATCTTAAAACTCCATTATTAGGAGCAATTGAAACTATTAAAGCTTTTCAAAATAAACAATTTGGCGAAATTACCTCTACCCAAGCCAAAGTTTTGACCATGATGAGTAATTCCCATCGCTCTAGTCTAGAATTAGTACAGACATTACTCGATGTCTATCGTAACGATACCGAAGGAATTCAACTCAAACGTGAAACTATAGATTTAAGTGCGATCGCATCTCAAATAATTACTAACCTTACTAATCTAGCTACAGCCCGTCAAGTTTATCTTGTTTTAACTCATGGCGAGTCTAATTTTCGTTCTCGTTTTATGGTTAACGGAGATCCATTACAATTACAACGAGTTTTTAATAACTTAATTATTAATGGGATCAATCACTCACCTCGTAATGGCAAAGTTGAAGTGCAATTAGCTAGCGATGGTAAATTTCATTTAGTTAAAATTCTTGATAGTGGCAGAGGCATTAATACAATCGAATTACCTCATCTATTTGAACGTTTTTACCAAGGAGGAAATGAAAAAGATAGTTTTTCCACGCGTGCTTCTACTGGTTCGGGTTTAGGATTATATCTAGCTAGACAAATTATTAATGCTCATAGCGGTACAATTTGGGCAGAAAATCGCTTACCTCAAGGTGCAGTGTTTGGTTTTCGTTTACCAGCTATTTCTGAGTAAGTATGTTTCTAAATGCGGAGTTGTTAATTATTGGAAATTGTAACCAAAAGATTTCTTTTACGAGACTTTATTCAAGAAGATGAACCTTCGTTTTTCGCATATCGTGCCGATCCGCGATACGCTGAATTCTGTGCGCCAGAAGAATTGACAACTAGCTATACACGGGAACTTCTAATTTTGTTTCACCAGTGGTCGCTCGAACGTCCCCGCCACAACTATCAACTGGCGATCGCAAGCCATCGAACTTCAGAGTTAATCGGTTGTTGTGGTTTGCGCCTTGAGAATTACAATTCAACTGTAGCAGAAATGGGGATCGAATTAGCTCCTCAGTTTTGGAGTCGTTATGCCTATGCGATTGAAGTCGGTCAAGCTTTGATTGAGTTTGGTTTTAGAGAATTAAATTTACAAGAGATTCGAGGTGTTACTGTCAGTGCAAATATACGTGTGGCACGTTTAGCGCAGCGTTATGGATTTATCCCAATTGGCAAGCATTCTAGTTCAGATTGGATGCTAGCGCGAGGATGGAGTCAAACCGAATGGCAGCTCAGAAAAGCAATCGTGGGAAAAAATAGCGATTAAACTCGATTCGATTTACAGCCGTTTCCAATTGAATAGACTACGCTCTTAATTAATTAACTCGCAGCTCTAAGCCATAAGCTTTAAGCCTTTTCTAATCATTCTAATAACTGTGGTCTACTAACGTGAAAAACGCTGTATGTTGTTAAACAGTAAGACGATAAGGAGAACGATAAACTAAAAATTGGTATTGTAAGTACAACTAATTAACCATGTTTTGGGATTTTTAAGTTTTAAATTTTGACTTTTACATGAATAAAATCCGCGTTTTGCTAGTAGAAGATGACGAACTATTTCGCCTTGGGCTTGTAGTTAGGTTGCAACAAGAAAAGGGAATAGAAATTTTAGCAGAAGCGATCGATGGAGAAATGGCGGTAGAATTAACCAATCAATATCTACCTGATGTAGTTTTACTCGATGTCGGTTTACCTGGTATTGGTGGCGTAGAAGCTTGTCGTCAAATTAAACAGTTACATCCTACTATTCCTGTTCTCGTTTTAACTTCCCACTTTAAAAAACAACTAATCGAACAGTTGATTGCCGTAGGTGCGTCGGGGTACTGTCTCAAAGGAATTGAAGCAGAGACCTTAATTTTAGCTTTGCGTTCGGTTGCTGCCGGTGCTTCTTGGTGGGATGCAGCCACAACCGCAGAAATTAGATCGGCGTTTAAATCTACGCCAGTTAAAGAAATTAACGAAAATAATCCTTTGACTAGCAGAGAAACTGAAATCTTAGCTTTAATTGCAGCAGGTAAAAGTAATAATGAAATCGCTCGACAACTACATATTACGATTGGTACGGTTAGGGTTCATGTCCATGCTATCTTATCAAAATTAGAAGTACGCGATCGCACTTCCGCAGCGATTATGGCAATTCAACAGAATTTGATCGCGATTGATTCCAAATAAAATTATTCTGAATACTTGATAATCTATCTGTCTCCTCTATAGAATTCACCAAAGACGTATAATATTGGCATCCGTAGCTATACATATTGCCGTGGTTTCAACCGACAAACTAAAACCAGATTGGGCGGGAGATGATTTACTCGCTAGGTTGGTTAATCTCTTGATACAAACTAAGCCAATTTACCGTATTATGCAGCGCCAAGCGCGTCGAGTATTAATTAATACTGCCGAAAAAAATGGGATACCCTGGCGCAAAAATTATCAAGATTTAGAAAATTCTTCGGTCAAAGACTTATTAGATTCGATTACTAATTCTGAAATAGCCTATCCTGATTATTATCAAGTGCCGTTTCATGCTTATGATCGGGGCAATCTTTGTTGGCAGGCAGCTTTTGAGGCAGCTTCAGCGACAAATTCTATGGCACTAAGAATCTGGAAAGATGAAGATTTAACTTGGCAAGAGGCACAGCAGCGTTTACGTCATAGCTTTTATCGAGTACTAGAACAATATACTCCTGTAACCCTTACTGATATTCTAGACTTGGGTTGTTCGGTAGGAATTTCCACTCTGACACTGCATGAGTATTTTACCGCTCGCCAGGATACTCCAATTAATACCGTTGGTTTAGATTTATCTCCCTATATGTTGGCGGTGGCGCAACAGAGTGATCCACACAAAAAAGTCAGTCGATGGCTTCATGGTTTGGGAGAGTCAACGGGATTAGCCGACAATTCCTTAAACATGGTAACAATGCAGTTTATCATCCATGAACTTCCGCGCCACGCAACCGAAAAAATATTTCAAGAAGTTTTACGCATCCTTAAGCCAGGAGGAATTTTGGGCATAGTAGATAATAATCCTGCTTCTCCCGTAATTCAAGGCTTGCCTCCTGTGTTGTTTACCTTAATGAAAAGTACCGAACCTTGGAGTGACGATTACTATACTTTTGATGTGGAAGCTGCACTTAAAAAAGCTGGATTTGACTATCAAACAACTATCACTAGCGATCCTCGTCATCGGACAATAATTGGTATTAAACCAAAAAATTAAAAGCCTGAACCAGGTTGATTTAAATAAATATACTAGATTGGTACTCCTACAAAAAGCAAGTCTAATGAACTTTTTAGGCAAAAGTTGATAATTCAGCTTTTCCCCTTCTTTTATTACTTTGTTTACTACAAAATTTGGTTGTTTTGTTCGGATATATTACAGTTGATTTATATCCAAAGCTCCAATCAATGTAGCTATTTCTTTAGATATAAAATATAAAAACTTATTATATATTTTAAGATAACATTTACAACTTTCGATACAGGTTATTAAAAGTAAAAAACAATAATCTAACAATAAGTGGTCATAAAAAATAGGAAAACTAAAGAATGTTTTTTCATAAAAAAGAATTAATCAGTAAACCAATAAATGTTAAAGACCCTAATCCTCGTTTTGCTCAGTTACTACTAGAGCAATTTGGCGGTGCGACAGGCGAGCTTTCTGCTGCACTTCAATACTGGGTACAGTCATTTCATACAGAAGATCCAGGCATTAAAGATATGTTGCAAGATATCGCCATAGAGGAATTTAGCCACTTAGAAATGATTGGTAAGTTGATTGAAGTACATACTAAAAACGCCGATCAAACTGAGGCTTATAAGAGTACTTTATTTGCAGTAAGAGGAGCAGGACCACACTTTTTAGATTCTCAAGGTTCGGCTTGGAATGCTAATTATATTAACGAAGGTGGTCATGTAGTACGAGATTTAAGAGCTAATATTGCAGCCGAAGCAGGTGCGCGCCAGACTTACGAATCTTTAATAAAAATAGCACCAGATGAGGGGACAAAAGAAACTTTGGTACACTTGCTAACTCGCGAAATTTCCCATACCAAAATGTTTATGAAAGCACTAGATTCGTTAGGGAAACTAACCGATCCTTTCTTTGGCAATGTTCAACCTGATGAGACAGTAGACATTTATTACAACTTATCTACTTCGACTCCAGCAGACGACGCAACCGTTGAGGTTGACCAGCGAGGACCTTGGAATTCTGATAAAGATTTTCGCTATATTGCCGATCCGATGAAAGAAAAAGAAGAGAAAATGAACGAAGTATAGTTAGCACTGCCTAATTACTTTATCGAGCAAGAGAAAAATTTAGCTAACTTTAGAGGGCGATTCAATCTTAAGGTGCGATCGCCCATATTTTTTGAAGATTTATAGCGATCGCCTTTTAAAATAGCAATGAGCGTATTTTGCTTAATACATGGTTCTACCCAAAATTCCAAGTGCTGGAATTTATTAATTCCTGAGTTAGAAAAACTAAATCACCAAGCAGTTAAAAACTCTGCTTCTGCTTGAAGAGAACAAAAAAATCTAAATGACTGTGTATTCCTCATCGCATCAGAGCAACAATTGCAGCATAAGCATTGTTGAAAAACCAGAACTAATTGATAACTAATTTAAGTTTTCAATTCTGGGAGTACCGTCAGCTTCAATCCAGATTAATTGCTTGATGCGACAGGTTTGGGCATATTGCTTAATCTCTGCTTCAGGGCGATCGCTTAATTCTAATTCTACTTTAATCGATTTTTCTTCTCTTAACTGTCGTGCATACCGTAACGCTGTCGCTGCTGCTGCTTTAGAGCGGGGAATAACTAAACAATCACTCTTTGGTGCTTGCTGAGGTAATCTATCGGTAGTTAACAAACAAGCATACAGATCTTCAATCGAGAGGTAAAAGCCGATGCCTGGAGATGTCTTTCCTTGGGGGTCATATAGTCCGAGTAATTGGTCGTAGCGTCCTCCTTCTGCTAGAACATAAGACTGATGATCTTGGAAACTAACCGCCTTAAATACTATGCCTGTGTAGTAATCAAAAGTTTGTAGCAAACTTAGATCTAAAGTTAGAGGCAGGGGTTGTGTTGAACTACTGTTGAGCAATTCAATTAAGGATTTAAGATTATTTACCGCTGCTTGAGCATCATCCTCTAAATCCAGAGTAGATATTTTACTTAATACCTCTTCTGGTTTTCCTCGCAGATCGAATAAAATCAAAGCCTGTTGTTGCAGGCGTGCATCTAACTCTAAACCTTCAAGGGTGATCCGATCGAGATTAGCGATACAGGTACGAACTGAGGCGCGAATTGCTGGGGGAAACACAGCTAAAAGCGATCGCGTTAATCCTGCTTCTCCCAATAAAATTGACCAGTCGGGAATCCCCAAATCGTTGAGGCAGTCTGCCAGCAAGAGAATGGTTTCAGCATCGGCTAAAACTCCCCCCGCAAAGAGTAACTCTACTCCTGCTTGATAATACTCTAACTGACGACCATGATGACCCCCAGAAGCATTACGAAACACATTAGCGCGATAGCATAGACGTTGAGGATCGCTGTTGCCAGCCATACGTGTCACGGCTGCACGAGCAATGGATGCCGTAAGTTCGGGTCGTAAACCTAAAGAATTTTCTCCGTTGTTACGAAGCTGAATAATCTTATCTGGTCTAATTGCTCCACCTGCTGTGAGGGTATCAAGCCATTCTAGAGTAGAAGTGACAATCCGCTGATAGCCCCAGATTTGAAACTGATGCTGAAGGCGATCGTTAATCCAACGTTTTTGCTCTACCTCTAAAGGTAGTAAGTCTCTTGCCCCAGCGGGCGGTTGATAAATCATTTTCTAATAATGGTAAAAATTGCGACAAGCCAAATGAGCCAGATTTACCTGCTCGCAAGAGTATTTTCAGTCCAGACTTATGCTTGATATAGTCATTTTAACTGATGTTACGCACTAATCAATCTGCTAACAGGAGGTAGGAGGTAGTAGGTAGTAGGTAGTAGGTAGTAGGTAGTAGGTAGGAGGTAGGAGGTAGGAGGTAGGAGGTAGGAGGTAGTAGGTAGGAGGTAGGAGGTAGTAGGTAGGAGGTAGTAGGTAGGAGGTAGGAGGTTAATTTTGTTTAGCTTTTAATTTTTTGGTAATTGAAACTAATATTTTTATGATTATTTCTATCTCTTTTAATAAAGAACTGAATTTCGATTTAGGTGCAAGTTCATTGTCTATTATTAGCTCAATCCAGTAGCGAGTTTCACTAGCCTCTTTCAAAGCTATTAAATACTTGGATAAAAAGTCTTTATTAGATTGAGCATAAAGTGCTTCAGAACAATTCGCTCCAATTGATGTGCCACTTCTGAGAAACTGTTTTGACAAGACGACAGATGCGCTATTAAAATGATTTTTCTGATTTATTTCCGCATAAGCATTTATTACTCTAGATGCAAAAAGTTTGCTTCTTTTCTGGATAGTGATACTATTATTATTCATAGTTAAAATTAGGCAGTATTTACAACCTACTACCTACTACCTACTACCTACTACCTACTACCTACTACCTACTACTTACTTTTTTTTCGCCCCAAAAAAACCACTAAAGAAACCACTATTCCCAGGTTTGTTATTTTTGTCAGCAGCTTTACCATCACTCCCAGGATGAGATGTTTTAGCTTGATTAGCTACTCTAGTCAACTTGTCTAAAACTTTTTTACTTTCCATCACCACTTCATTGTGAGGTTCGGCTTGAACAGCCTTGTCGATATGAACTTTTGCCATCGTCAACTGCTTTTTGTGTAGATAAGCTCTGCCCATCACGGCATGAGTAACACCATGATTGGGGTTAATTCTCAAAGCATCTTTTAATTCTTGAATTGCTTGATCAAATTCTCCCTTAGAGATATATTGTTGCGCTCGATCAACAAAAGTATTAACTCTTGAGTCTACTGTGGGTTCTTCTGCGGGGGGAGAAGCTGATGGCGTTGCGGTCGCTACATCAACTTTAGTGGGTGGAGCAACCACTGGAGTTGCTTGAACAGGACGGCGGTTACGCCCGCGATCGCTTTTTAACATTAAGTAAACTAAATTTAGCTCACTAATTGCTTCTATTAGCTCTCCTGATTGTGACAAAGATTTATATTGTTCGGCAGTTAGCTGTTTTAACAGTTTAAGATAGATTAATTCAGCACCATCTCCAGCCTTCAACAATTCTTGAGCTAACTGGCTTTTGACTGGAAGATTATTTTTATTCTCCGCTAATCTCTTGCCAATTTGAGTCAAAACTAATTGGTGTTCAGCTAAAGCGCTTTTTCGCGATAATTGCTCATAAGCAGGATTGACCAGTCTTGATAAAATCTGTTCTGCCGTTCTAGCTTTAGCTGGATCACAACGACACTTATCGGGATGCAGCTGTTGAGCAATTTTAAGATATTGTGAGCGAATTTGCTTTGATTCAGCGTCGATGGACACACCTAGTATGGCGTGATGATCGGTAATATTGAGCTTAAAAAGTCCCTGTTTAATCGCAAAAGACATAAAGAAGAGAGATATAAAAGAGCCAGCAGTCAAACTTGCTAAGTAAACATCAATGTTAGATCCAAGCTGTTGTAATATAGTTCCCTAAAGTTCTTAGGAAATACCAAAAAGAAATAATTTTAGGTTAGGTTGAAGGATGAAACCCAACAGTTATCCCAAATGGATAGGTTTCTACGGATAATCAGGTTGACTAATTGTAGACCACTGAACAAACTTCACTGGAGGCATTAAACTTAATTTGTATCTATACAATTTTGTAGTTAAAAATTGATTTCGACAACTAATTTTCAGCAAAAAAACTGCCTTATTGCCTAGATCCTAATTTTTGATAAAAATTATCATAGAAAAGTTGATAACATTCACAAGCAACTACTTCTAAAGATTGCCGATTTAAAATAGTGATTTTGCCGCGATGATAATTAATCAATCCTGCTTTTTGCAGAGTACCTGCTGCGATAGTTACTCCCGAACGACGGCATCCCAGCATATTACCAATAAATTCTTGAGTCAGAGGCAATTCGCCAGCTTGAGTTAAATCCTGAACTGTCAGCAGCCAACGAGCCAGACGCTCTTCAATGGTATGATGACGGTTGCAAACTGCTAGTTGAGAGATTTCATTTAGTCTGGTTTGAGCGTAATTCAATAATACTTTTTGTAACTCTCCTCCTCGGTCGAATTCCCGTTTTAAAATGAGAGCTGAAATTTTAACCGAACCGTCGCCTATTTGGACAACTGCGCGTTGACTACTATAGCCATCGCCAAGAAGAGCTGGAAGACCAATCATTCCCGTACCCCCGATTATCCCAATTTCAGTAGTCGTACCATTGCTGAGAGTGTTAACTAAAGAAACTAACGCTGAATGGGGGAAATAAATGGTTTCAATCTTTTCTGAAGCTTCATAAAAAACAGTTCCTACAGAAAGAGGCTCATAAATTAAGTAAGGCTCTAGGCGAAGATATTCTGCTTCTGACAAAGCTGGTAGAAGACGATTTGTAGAACGGAAATAGTCGTGAACCAAGGGGAAACCTCTTTTAAATTATGCTGTGAGCAAAAGATTAAAAGCATAAAAAAGAGACTCAAAATCAAATTATTATGTCGTTAAACTCTCCAGAAAGTATTAAGATTTCAGCTTGATTTTAATGAATTAAGCTAAAAGACCCAAAATTTAACTTAATCAACCATTAACTACCTCCCAATCGCACATTTTGGCTATTTGCACATCTAGATTAATGGCATCAAAAGGTTTAACGATTACTCCTTCAGCTAGACTGGCTTTCAATTTAGAAAGAATTTCTTCTTGAGTCCAAGCGGTCATGAAAATAATCGGAATTGTACAGGTAAATAAATTGCACTTTAAGATTTCATAGACAGTCAGTCCATCTAAGCCTGGCATGATCACATCTAAAAGAATCGCATCTGGTCTTTCAAGTTCTGCTTTAGAAATTCCTTCTACTCCATCGCTTGCCGTGGAAACTTCCCAGTCTGTACTAGCTTTTAGGGCAAACTGAACTAACGTTCTATTATCTTCGTTGTCGTCAATTAGTAAAAGCTGTTTGTTAGCCATGTCCATATCTAAACACTTTATAATACTTCTAGTTTGATTGTAATTAGTTTTTTTGAGGGCTTCTGTACGCTGTCCAACATAAGTGGGATCGAGTAAGTATTATGGCTTGCCAAGGTTTATAAAAGTATGTAACAAGTAACGAGTAACGAGTAACAAGTAACGAGTAACGAGTAACGAGTAACAAGTAACGAGTAACGAGTAACAAGTAACGAGTAACGAGTAACAAGTAACGAGTAACGACAAAAAAGGCTGCTACTTGTTGATGATAAAATTGAGTTAGTAAGGTGATTTTTTATCATGAATAATAATAATATTTCAATACAAGATAGAAGTAAATTATTTGCCGTTCGTGCTATTAAAGCCTACACAGAATTAAACAAGAGGCACTTTGATGATGCAGGTAAAGTGTTGGCAAAACAATTTCTCAGAGCGAGTACTAGCATTGGTGCAAATCTTGCCGAGGGGGAATTTGCACAGTCAAAAGCTGACTTTATATCGAAATATTCTATAGCCTTAAAAGAAGCAAGTGAAACGCGCTATTGGATTGATATAATGATTCGATCTGAAATTATATCAGAAAATAAATTTAGCTCGATGATTGATGAAATAAATATAATAATTCGGATACTAATTAGTACTATCAAAAAGCTTAAAGATAAATAATCGTTACTTGTTACTCGTTACTCGTTACTTGTTACTTGTTACTCGTTACTTGTTACTCGTTACTCGTTACTCGTTACTTGTTACTCGTTACTCGTTACTCGTTACTTGTTACTCGTTACTCGTTACTTGTTACTC
>NZ_PVWF01000162.1 GCF_003003995.1 Pleurocapsa sp. CCALA 161
GGTAGAGTTGCTAGATTTACTGGACGAACTTCAAAAAAGTAAGGGTAAAACCATTGTCATGATTCTGCATGACCTAAACCTTTCCTGTCGCTATGCGGATTACTTAGTAGCAGTACAGCAGGGTAAAGTCTACGCTACGGGAACTCCCCAACAGGTAATGACGGAAGAAACTGTACGAGATGTATTTAATCTAGAATGTCGTATCGTACCCGATCCTTTATCCGATACGCCGATGTGTATTCCGATGGGACGTAAGATACAGAGAAATAGTATACAAGAAGAACAACTGCCAAATAAGACTCGAAACTAGCGATCGCTCACAAAATAATGAACAACAAGCAGGATGTTTTAGAACATGGATCGAATTCAAGCCTGGTGGATCTTTGCTATTTTATCGGCTTTCTTCGCAGCTCTAACTACTATCTTTGCCAAAGTTGGAGTAGAAGATGTTAGTTCTAATCTAGCCACAGCGATACGGACTGTGGTAATTTTAGCGATCGCCTGGGGATTAGTTTATGCAGAGGGAACGTTTCAGGGGTTATTTGAACTAAATCAAAAGACACTGTTGTTTTTAGTATTGTCGGGAATGGCAACAGGACTATCATGGCTCTGCTATTTTAGAGCATTACAACTCGGTCCTGCTTCCTTAGTCGCCCCAATCGACAAGTCAAGCTTAGTTTTAATTGTGTTACTGTCAGCAATGTTTTTAGGAGAGCCGTTGACCCTAAAAATGATTATGGGTACAGGGTTAATTTTGCTAGGAACGCTTGTGTTGATAAGATAGTCGGTCGAATATGTCTATTTCAAATTAGCCTAAAAAGATGTCGGTGTTGTAGAATTGGTTTCGATTTCTAACCGCTTTGGTTGAGGAATACGAACTAATAAAACAATACTGATGGCAATTACAAAAGTAACGATATCGATCGCCATAATTCCCCCCAAGCCGATAGTCAGATAGAGAACTCCAGCTAGGGCAGGTCCAAGACCATAGGAAGCAAACTCTGCCATAAATCCCATACTGGTGGCGCGGGTATAGTCTTCACGGTCTACCAGAGTGGAAATAGAAGCTTCAAAGGCTAATCCTTGGCACTGCTCAAAAATTCCCGCGATCGCAGCAGTTAAATATAAATGCCAAATTTGTAAATGACCGCCAAAATACAGAACCGCCAGGATAATAGTTATTACCCCAGTCATCAAATCGCCGACAATCATCAACAATTTTCGATTAGTGCGATCGACTATCGTTCCCGAAATCAAATACGTAAAAATCTGCGGTAACTGAGAAAAAAAGCCAAACAAAGCTAAATCCGTAGCCCGACCTGTAAGTTGCCAAATCCAGATTGATACAGCAAACCAAGTCATGCTCGAACCAATCATAGAAATCATTTGTCCGAACCAGATGAGGATAAATTTACGCACTATATTTTAAGCAGCAAGAGTAGCCTGAAGCGTAGTTGACAATTAGGATTTTTTGAGAGCCAAAGTAAGTCCATCGGAGATAGTTAATAAACTCAATTCCACACGCCGATCGCCCTTAAGCTTTTGATTGAGATTTCTAATCGCAATAGTATCTTTGTCCTGTCTTTCGGGATCGACTACTCTCCCGCACCAAAGGGTATTGTCGATCGCAATTAGTCCACCTGGACGAACTAGCTGAAGGCACTTTTCATAATAGGCATCGTAATTATCCTTATCCGCATCGATAAAGGCAAAGTCAAAGGTGTTTGCTTGTCCTGTTTCTAACAAACGATCTAAAGTATCTAAAGCGGGAGCAAGATTTAGCTGAATTTTATCTGCCACCCCCGCAGCTTGCCAATAACGAGTTGCGATCGCGGTATACTCTTCATCAACGTCACAAGCAATTATCTTGCCATCATCGGGTAGTGCCAGAGCTACACAGAGAGTACTGTAGCCTGTAAAAGTGCCAATTTCTAGAGTTTTCTTAGCATTAATCAGCTTAATTAACAAAACCATAAACTGTCCCTGATCGGGAGCTATTTGCATATCTCCATCTTCTATTGCTGCGGTTTCTTGTCGTAGTTGCGTTAGAACTTCAGGTTCTCGGAGGGAGACAGAAAGTAGGTAATCATAGAGCGATTGCTGTTGGGTTTCGGGTACATCGCTCAATCCGATAGTTTTATTAGGCATTTTGGTATTTTTTTAAGTAATTGTTTTAGTTAAGGAATAACAAGATATCGCTCCAAATCGTCAATCACTTCATTGATTCCCAAAATACTGTTGTCTAAGTACCAGTGATCCATATCCACTTCGTACACACGATCGCTTTGTACGACTTTTAATTGTTTCCATAAAGGGTTTTCTTGTAATTTGGCGATCGCTTTGTTGTCTTCCTCTTTATGTCTGGTTAGAAAAAAAAGGACATCACCATCAATCGCATCTAATTTTTCAATAGAGATAAGCCCAGTGTAAACAAAGTCTCCGACTTGTGATGGCGGACGCTGAACATCAAGGTCATTTAGAACAATGCTAAGAGGATGTTTAGAGCCATATGACCAAATTCCGAAACTTTGCGTCATAGTGGCAATGGAAACTATAAGCTCTGTGCGTCTATCTCCTAAAGCCTGTTTTAACTCGTCGATACGTTGTATATAGTTATTAATTAACTGGTTAGCAATATCTTCTTTGTTTAATATTTTGCCCAAAGCTACCAGTTTCTGCTTCCAGGGAGATTCAGTTTGCATGACAATAGTAGGGCTAATTTGGGAAACCTGGTCATAAAAACCTTCCAAATAATCATTCATTACAATTAAATCGGGTTTCGCTTGCAAAATCTTTTCTAAGCTCGGTGTATCTGGCGAACCAACGTGTTTGATATCTTCCGATCGGTCTGGAAAATATTTCGGAAAGGGCTTTTCAGTAACCTCTATATAACTGGCAGTAGCAATTGGTTCTATATTCATTGCTAACAAATTTCCTAAAATCTCCAGATCCAGTGCTACGATTCGCTGAGGCTTTAAAGGAATACAGGTTTGTCCCATTGTATGTTGTACAATTCTGCAATCCTCTGCTGGCTGTTGCAAGTTTGTCATAGTGGTATCATCTGTTTTGGCACAGGCGGAAACTAATGAAAATGCCAAAAACCCTATTAAAAATAGATGAATTAAGCGATTAAACTGAATCTGGATTCTCATCTCAATTTTAAGGACTACTCAATCTACAAGAAAGCATGTCGGTACGTTAGTATTCAAAGAATCTTCAAGCATGACTCTAATTAATTGGAGTTAAATTACCTAATTCGTCAGGTATGGTGAAGAGTTAGAACTCCCAACCTACAGAACCGACAATAGTAAATGGTTCACCTCTTTCGATATAGATTTCATCGGCGAAACTAGATCTAACGTAATCTATATCAAAAAGATTGCGGATATTGATTGCCGTCTTGAGGCGATTGCGTCGGTAATAAAGGGCTGAATCAGTCCGCAAATAATCATTAATCTGAAATGAGTTGTCTAAATCTCCCTGCCGTTCACCGATATAAAATAGTCCTAGACCAAATCCCAAACCCTGCAAATCTCCTCGCTGAATCTCATAAGTAGTCCAAAGACTAGCCTGATTCTCTGGTACGTTTGGCAATTGATTGCCTTCAGGAGTATCGTTATCTGCGGTAACTTCTGCATCGGTGTAAGCATAGGATGCAATGATATTCCAACCAGGTAAAATTTCACCTGTTACATCTAGCTCAATCCCCTGGCTGCGTTGCTCCCCAGTTTGAATAGAAAACTGAATGTTATCAGGGTCAGTAGTTGTCACATTAGTTTTAGTAAGATGATAGGCTGCTAGATTAGTTGACAACCTGTCATCCAAAAATTCAGTTCTTACGCCGACTTCGTATTGAGTTCCTCTGGTTGGCTCGAACTCTCTGCCATCGGCGTTAGTTCCTCCAGAGGTTACAAAAGAGCGACTATAGCTACTGTAAAGAGAAACTGTATCGCTGGGCTGATACACTAAGCCAATGCGGGGACTAAAAGCATCATCATCATTTTCTGTAATACCAGGAGTAGATCCACCAAAATCACTAGTTTCACGTTCACTAGATATCCAATCATAGCGACCGCCAATTAGCAATTTTAGGTTATTGGTAAACTCAATCCGATCTTGAAGAAAAACTCCGTAGGATTCGGTAGTACCTTCGTTCTGAAAAAACGGTACATAGTCTGGTTCTGAGATATTATAATCGGGGTTGAAAATGTCTAAAAGAGGTAGGTCAGTATCGAAATTATATAAATTCTCATCATCTCTTATGTTAAAGTCGAATCCTGCTACAAGTTGATGAGCGATCGTTCCTGTCTCAAACTCTCCAACTAGATCGATTTGTCCAAAATAATTATCACTAGAATAATCGGCATCGTAGGCTTCTAAAGCTAAAAAGCTCTCATCGACTAAAGAAGCACCGACTATTTCTCTATTGTCAGTATCACTTAAGACAACAGCAAGATTATTGCGAATTTGCCAGTTTTCGTTAAACTCATGATTCAGAATATATCCCAGCTTCTGAGTGGTTACATCAGCTAACGCAAAGTCAGGATATGAAAGATGTCGATCTCGTGGAGTTAGACTACCATCATTGAGTACAGCATAACTTATTGGTGGATCTCCATTAAAGTCCAGGTACTCATAATAAAAATTTAGTTTTGTTCGGTCGCTAATATTAAGCGTTATTGAAGGAGCTACAGTAATAAAATCAGTCTCGACAAAATCTTGAAAACTTCCTGCTGATTCATAGCTGGCAATAAAGCGGTAAAGCACTTTATCATCTGCTGTAAGCGGACCAGACAAATCTATGATGGGCTGATAGAAGTCAAAATTACCTGCCTCGAATGTTAGGCTATAATACGGCTCATTTAGAGGTTGCCGAGTAATAACGTTAACAACACCGCCTGGTTCTATCTGTCCAAATTGAATAGAAGCGGGTCCTTTTAGCACCTCTATTTGCTCAATCGTGTTAGTGCCTCCTGCTATATCGAACCGTGTAGCGTCGCGATAACCATTGCGAAAATTTCCTGATTGCTCAAATCCTCTGATAGTTAGTGATTGTGTAGGAACTCCCAAGTTACTACCGTTGTCAACAACGCCACTAACTGTTTCAACAGTCTCCTGAACTGTTCTGGTATTGCGGTCTTCAATTACCTGTCGCGGTACTACCTGAATTGATTGGGGAATGTCTCGAAATGATGTGTCTATTCCAGTTGCCGTACTCGCACTATCTACGGTGTAATCATCCTCTTCTGCTTCTCCTGTGGCAATAACCTCAATCTGCTCATCTGATTCTTGTTCTGCTGTCGCCCTTTTAGGAGTGACACGTGACATCCTCCCAACGCTAATTGCTATCGCAATATAGCGTGGGCTTCCCAATATCACTATTGAGCATTGCTCCCCTAACAACCAAAGTTGAATTGCGCCACTTATCTAGAACTAAGTTCCCCGACAGTACGACTTGAGAGCCAATTTCTTGCTTTTCGGGAGTCCCCCGATACGTTTCTTCTCCTCGGTTACAGATTTCCTGTCCCGAAGCTATATCTCTATCCACAACATAACCACACTCGCTACATTCATGTAACCGAACACTTAGATCTTTTCTTACTGTAGCTCTACAGTTAGGGCAAGTCTGAGACGTTCCACGATGGTCTACTCGTCCGACAAATACATCTCGCTTGAGAGCTACGTATTCTAAGATTGTTCTCATCTGTCCAAAACTAGCATCAATCGTATGTTTACCTAACATTCCTTTTGCCATGATGCGGAAATCACAATCCTCTACAAAGATTGTATCTGCCATAGAGCATAGTTTATGAGCTAATTTGAACTGATAATCGGTACGCTTGAATGCTATGTGATTATGTTGTTTGGCTACTTTGATTCTTGCTTTCTCGTAGTTTTCGCCTCGTTTTTGTTTCTTAGACAGACGCTTTTGTAGCACTTTTAGCCGACTGTAGGCTGTCTTGAAAAACTTAGGTCTGGGTTCGGTATATCCGTCCGATGTTGCTATATAAGACAACAGACCAACATCTACACCTATTGTATGACCATGAGGCACAGGACTAGGAAGCTCAATATCCGATTCAATTGCTACCACGGCAAACCAACCCATTGCTTTCTTGACTACCCTTGCTTGTTTTACAACAAACCCCTCTGGTATTTGCCGATGCAAATTGATTTGCACTTTACCTAACTTGGGTAGTTGTATAGTCCAGTCGGTCAAAGGATTAGATTTGAACTGAGGAAACAACAAAGACTTCATCTGTCCATATTTTTTGAATCGAGGGAAGCCATATCCGCGCTTTTGAAAGAAATCCCAGGCATCATGCAAACGTCTAATATTGGTTTGGAGTACCTGAGAGGGTACTACTTTTAGCCTGGGGAATTGTTTCTTTGCTTTGGGCAGATTGTTTTGTTGTTGGTGGTAACTAGGAAACGGATAATTCGCAGCCATGATATATTCTGATTCCAAACTACATCTATCAATTGGACATTTTCTAGATGCGATCCAATCTTTTAGTTCCCGTAGCGCATAGTTATAGCTGACGCGACAAGTCTCTAACCACTCGTTGAGCTGGTCAATTTGGTTGCTATCTGGGTAAATGCGGTAAGTGTAATTTAGAATCATATAGATAATTTACCATGTTTATGGCGTGTTGGTAAACTACTTGTTCGCAAAGCTCACAGGCTTTTCATGAGGGCGTGTCGCCTGGGGTTTCCCCAGGCGTTTATACCGCCCGTCCCAACGCTGAAACATTGGGCGCGTATAGCTGCGCTATACTTAAATCGCCCTCGTTTACAGCGTGGGACTTCCCAGCCTAAACGTTAAAACCAAATCGTCTCTTCCTGATACTACTTCCGCGTTAGGAGTTTGATTCTCCCCCGCAATCCTGACCTGAATACTATTATCCTCGCCCTGATTAACCGTAACTCTATTAATCCCTGGTGCGGGATTGAGTTCGGTCACGCCATTCCGAATCGAAAAAGCCAAGGTTGCATCGAAAATATCGATTACTAAATTGTTACCCTCTGGCACAATCAACGGTACTAACCTTTCACTTCCCGCTACAGTTTCTAAAACTAATTCTAACCCCGACTCGGTTTGAATAACTTCAACTCCCGTAACCCGTGTCAAATTATTCTGCGCTACCAAATCCGAAGCCGTAAATCTCTTCTGCTCCCCTGCCTTGATAGTCGTCTCACTCGCAGCAACAGCATCCACAGTTGCCAAGGGAAAAACAAGACCGAATAATAGTAAATAACAATAACGTTGAATTAATTTCACGATCGCAACACACACCTTAGTAATAACTAATAACCTAATTCAGTAGTTGATAATTTCTCTCAACTAATTTGGGTATGAAAAGTATCCTATAGGTTTTAATAAAACTAGACGATCTCTAGACGGAGTTTTTCGATCGCTGTACGGAGTTTTTTAGATGAAGTTGTTTTATGTTCTAGATTTGGTGGAGGATTTGGGAAAGTAGGAAATCAGGGAAGTGGAAAGATTGTAAACTATGTTTCTATGACTATACTTGATAGACTAAGTAAAATACTTTGCTATCCAGCAGTAAGTTTATGTCTGCCACTGCCTTATCCCGTTACGTAACAGAAAATCCTGAAATATTAAACGGAGAACCAATTATCATCGATACTCGAACCTCTGTTCGGGCTATTGTCGGTTTGTGGCAAATGGGTATTATGCCAGAAGAAATATTAAATCATCTACCTCATTTAACGTTGGCACAAGTATTTGATGCTTTGAGTTTTTATTTAGATAATCAGATAAAGATCGATAATTATATTGAAAGCAACCAAGTACCCAATGAATTAGTTCATCCTGTTGTCAAAGCTGCCTTAAACGAATCATCGTAATGTTCGCTTCTCTCTACACCGATGAGGATATGTCGGCTTTAGTAGCTACTCTGTTAAAGTCTCGTGGTTTAGATATTACTACTGTTCCCGAACAAGGAACGTTAGGGAAAAGCG
>NZ_PVWF01000163.1 GCF_003003995.1 Pleurocapsa sp. CCALA 161
ACTAGTTATTGGGGGCGGTGCATTACTGAAAGTCAGACAGAATAAAGAGCAAAGCTATCTACAACTGTTTAGAGACCGAAGAATACCCCTACCTCGCTTTTTTGATCTTAAACAATGGTTCTCTAAAAAAATTGGCAAAAAAGATGACAAAAGTTATTTCAACCAGTTTTTTCAGTCGAGATACATGAACTACCCTTCGGTAGGACATTACATCATTAATCCTGATGACTTGTTAGAGACATCCTCAGTTATTTACTGCTCGTGTGGAGGAACAAGCAGTTTCCCGACATCAGCCAAAGAACAGGCAAAGACTGCATTTGACAAAGCTAAGTTTATTTACGTTCGAGACCAGATTGTGCGGGAAAGATTGCTTGATTGCGGTGTGACAAACGATATTCATACTGCACCTGATTTAATCGTCGCTCTCAGTGACTTTTTCGATCCCAAAGTCGAGAGCAGAAAAGGAAATGAAATTCTCAAACGGAATAGGGTCGATCTCAAGCGTCGAGTATTAGTTTTCCAAAGCTACCCGATGAATAGTAGCGATACTGCTAAAATTGTCGAACAACTCAAGCTTTATAGTCAGAGGCGCGAAGCGGAAATTGTTCTGATGCCTATTGGATATTGCCATCAAGACCATACCTATTTACGCCATTTAAACAAATTATCATCAGGAGCTTTTAAATACATTGGGGTGAACTCAATCTTTGAGATGATTTCGGTAATTGCTGCCAGCAGTACTTTTTTTGGCACCAGTATGCATGGTAATATTACAGCCTTCTCTTTTAATAAGCCATTTCTAATCGGTCCAACCAACCGTCCTAAGCAAGCTGGGTTTCTCAATATGGCGAATTTAGATCCAGCACTAGAACTCAAAGAATGGTCACAAGCCAACGATTACTTGGATCTAATTGAAAGCTGGGGGACTGAATATTTTAACCTCCGCCTCTGTGAAGCAAAATCTCAGGTATACCAAGTGGTTACAAAATTACTCAACTCGTTAGCACAACCTAGTCAAGATGTTCAAAACAATTGATTTAGCCAAACAGATTCTACCCCAATTCTGTTCGGAACCACGATTTTTGTTTGAGACTTGGGAACTTTCCTATCTCCCCATCTCTATAAATAATCAAAGAGATAATTAGTACTTTCAGAAATAATAATTACCATGCTCGACATAATTCAGCCAAAAATCAGGAAAATAATCAGGAACATAAATCGAATCAACGATAATAACTTTATTGGGTTTGATAAATATGCCAAAAAAGGAGCTTATCACTGGGAAGAATTAGCAAAAGACAAATATTACCGAGCAAAAGTCGAAATAGTTAGCTCCTATTTATCAAATGAACATATTTTATATATCAGTAGGAACTCCCAAAATTTTAGCGCCATTCAATTAAACCTTAAACATTAAACGATGAAACTAACCGTTTTTATTCACACCAATGCCCAACAGTATGTGGGGGCAAAAGTAGCAGAATACGCTCTCAAAAAAATGTCGCCCAATCGTGATAAATTCGATGTCAAAATCCTGCACCTAGAGGACTATCCTTTTCTATACGAGCGTGAAGGTCAATCCCATCTACGTGGTGGCAAACAAGTAATTTGGCATAATTGGGATCTTCAGTCTTTTACTCCCCTGCGCTTTCTTCCTCCCCAACTGATGAACTATCAAGGAAGAGCGATTGTAATCGACCCAGATATTTTTGCCTTAACTGATATCTACGAACTGTTAACTCGCGATATGCAAGGTAAAGCAATCTTTTGTCGCAAAATATTTCCAGCAGATCAAAGTAGAGAACCCTATTATGGCACTAGCGTGATGTTGCTCGACTGTAGCAAATTAACTCACTGGCAATGGGAAAAACAAATCGCCGAAATGTTCGACTTCCAGCGGGACTATCAACCTTGGACTCGTTTGTGGATGGAAGCAGAAAACAGCATTGGACTTTTGGAGGAAGAATGGAATCATTTAGATACTCTTAATGAGCAAACCAAACTACTGCACAATACTCGACGGGAAACTCAACCGTGGAAAACTGGATTGCCAATTGATTTTAACCGTCCAAATCGCCAATCGGGAGTTCCCAAAAAATGGGGATTGATACCAGTGCCTTGGATTAGAAGAACAAAAGCCTTTATTCAGGGTACAGAATATTATCCCACTCATATATATAGGAAGCACCCAGATTCTAATCAGGAACAACTTTTTTTCTCGTTATTACGAGAGTGCGTAGTTGAAGGTATATTTACAGAAGAATCACTAGTTGCAGAAATGGAAAATAATCATATACGGAGAGATACCTTACAAATACTACAATATTCGTGAAAATAGTCAATTTATAGCTTAAACTAACTAATATCAATTCAAATTATCGATAAATGGTAAAATTTGTCTCTGAACTTTATAACAAGTACCCAGGCAGCGATATCTATGTTGTGGGAACTGGGGCTAGTTTACGGGTTTTTCCTCTATCTTTTCTGGAAGGGAAGATTGTGATCGGCTTAAACATGGCATGGAAAGTTGCTCCTGTGCAGTACGCTATCACTAATCACCCCGATCTAAATATTCCTGAATTTATGCCAGACGAGCAACCACACCCTGAAATCACTTGGATCTCAGGATATCAGAAAAAAGAAGCAGGAATTGCTTTAAAAGGAGTAGAATCTGCTGAAATGATCGAATATGCCAAAAATAACTTCTATTTTTTCGATCATCTTCATCCCGATCGCCTTAATACTCAAGCTCCTAATTTACCATGCGATCGCGGTAGAGTACTCGAATGGGTCAGAAAACCTACGGAAAATTATTTGTACTTTTGGGGTTCTATATCCAATGCGGGAGTGTGTTTGGCAGCTAATATGGGAGCTAAAAATGTGATCCTGATTGGCTGTGACAATTGTTCGCTGTTGGCTAATCACCATGCTCATAATCAACACGTTCGCTGGAAAGGAGTTAACCCCAATCAGCGATATCGACAATACTATGAAGCTTTAGCCGAAGTACGGACTGAACTGAGAACGAGGGGAGTTAATATTTTAAGCTTAACTCCTTTTGTGAATTTAGCAAAACCTGAAGAAGATTTTGTACGTCTTTGCCAAGAGCTAGATCAACCAAAACTAATCGAAAATAATGTAGATATTTCTCCCAGAATAAGACAAAAAATATACTACGATTATTATATAGGTAAATTCAAAAAAATTTTAATCAAAGGCTAAAAAATAAAACTGTATTTTAGTTAGATAATTCACTTACCATCAAGCTTATAGAGCATGAAAAGAGATAAGATTGCCTGGAAATCCCAAGGGGGAATCAAGTCAGCTAGCTTTAGATATCGCGTTTTGTTGCCCTGCAAATATTTAAAGCAAGAAGGCTGGTTATGTGAAATATTTCAATCTAAAAATATAGATCAGTATAAAATAGTTATTTTCCAAAAGCTATATGACGAGGAAAGCTTTGAACTAGCAAAAATGCTTAAAAACCAGGGTGTAATAATTATATTCGATCTATGTGATAATCATTTCTTTTATCGACTTGAAGATCCATCGGCTCTGGCTGAAAGGACAGAGAAATTGCAGAAAATGCTCGATCTTGTAGACATAATTTCTGTGTCTACAGCAGAATTAAAAAAATTAGTTTGTTCTAAGACCGATAAGATTCCTATAGTGATTGATGATGCGATTGAAATACCTAAAATTAATTCAATATTCCAAGGCTACTTAAAACTTAAAAATATTTTTAGACAAAGATCTAATAGCTCTTTAAATATAGTGTGGTATGGAAATGCTGGTACAGAAAATCCTCCTTACGGCATGATAGATTTGGCGCGAATCTTACCTGCTTTAGAAAAAGTTAATCGAGAAATATCGATAAATTTAACGGTAATTAGTAATTCGAAGTCTAGCTTTGAAAAATATTTTTCTGGCGTTCAATTTCCTGTAAAATATCATCAATGGAAATTGCTAACTTTCCCTTATATATTTAGCAATCATGATATCTGTATTATTCCCATTAATTTTAATTCTCATACTAAGTATAAAACAAATAATCGTCTTGTTTTATCTCTTCTATTGGGCGTAGCAGCAATTGTTGATAAAATTCCTAGCTATGAAGAATTTGATAAGTTTGTGTTGTTTTCTGACTGGGAGATTAATTTACGTAAATATGCATTTAATCCAATTCTTCGTCAACAGCATATCAAGCAAGGTAAAGAATATATTCTCTCTAAATATGATCGCGATCGGGTGGTTTCTCAATGGTCTGCTTTATTTCAAACATTGCTTGCATAATTGAATGTATTTAGTAATCTATCTAATGTTATAAAAACAAATTTTAATTATGATTAATAACTTTATTAATTACGATCTAATCAAATTATTCGATGCACAATCTTTCATTTCAAATTCTCCCTTTCCTTGGTATAATTTCGATAGTTTTTTAACCTTAGAAGGTTTTAAACAGCTATTACAAGATTTTCCCTCATTAGAGTTATTTGAAAAACATGAAGGATTAGCAAGAGTCCATGGTCAAAGATCTCACGATCGCTATTATCTTGCTTACGAAACATCTGTATACCATCAGATAAAGCGTAAGGATCAAGGAATTATTACCTATAAACACTTACCCCCAAGCTGGCAAATGTTTATCAAGGAGTTAGAAACCAGTCAAATTTATCAAAACTTTATTAAATCTCTGTTTAAGGTTGCAGATTTCCAAATTCGCTATGCTTGGCACGTAGGAGTTACTAATTCTGAGGTTTCTCCTCATAAAGATGCCGAACAAAAAGCTGGCACGCATATTTTTTACTTTAATACTAGCGAAGACTGGGACACAACTTGGGATGGTTCGACTTTAGTACTGGGAGACAAGCTCAAAGATGCTATGAATCCAGATTTTAGCGACTTTACCACGGTCATCCCAACTCAATTTATCAATAATCATAGCTTTCTCTTTAAAAATACGCCCAATGCTTGGCACGGCGTTAAACCTTTAAATTGTCCTCAAGGCAAATACCGACGATTATTTAACGTTATTTTTGAGTTTCCGCAAACTAATCACCCTTTATCCTTACCCAAGAAATTTCTTAAAAGAACCCTATCGGGCTTACGCAACTAAGAATGATGTTAACAAAATTAGGTTGCAAGAAATTGCGATCGCCATTATTTAAGATATCAAAAAACAGGAGTAGCCAGTGAATGATCGAGAACGCATACGGGTATTTATCGGTTCTGGAGAAGCTAGTCTTCTAGAAAGGAAAGTAGCGATCTATTCTTTACGCAAACATACCAATAGAGAATTAGATATCTACGTTTTTAATGGTACTCATAATGCCATTGAATTAAACGATCGAGAACCGTTTTTAGCACCGCTGTCCTTAAAGCTCAAATACCATAACATTACCGAGTTTAGCCTTTATCGATATTTAATTCCTCAGCTATGCAACTATCAGGGCAAAGCTATTTACATCGACTCGGATATCATCTGCTTGAGTGATATCGGCGAACTATTTGATAGTCCCTTTGGTGACGGTGATTTTTTGGCGAAAAAAGATGCCTATAGCCATGTAAAATCGGAGCTTTGGGCGCTAAGCGTCATGCTAATCGACTGCGAAAAATGTCACTTCGATTTAGAAACCTACTATCAAGAAATTGCTCAAGGCTTATACAGCTATCAAGACTTTGCCTGCATGAGTCCAGCATTTTTAGCGCACCATCCCTACAAAATTGGCAACCTTGATCCTGATTGGAATGTACTAGATTATGTTGACCAGGATACCAAGCTAATTCACTATACCAACCTTCATACCCAACCTTGGAAACATCCCCATCATCCTTATGGCAAACTTTGGTTTACCTATTTCCATGAAGCGATCGCCACAGGATATGTAACTCAAAAAGACATTGATTTAAGTTTGGATCGCGCCTATGTAAGACGAGACATTATGAATGGCAATTCCCCTTCACTACTAAAACTAGACTATGTCAAAAAATATATCGGCGTGATTAAAAAGTCAGTACGAAAACTTCGCCAGCCAAAATTAGCATAATCCCTAGTACCGCTACGAAGAAGCCAAAAATATTCTATCTTGATAAATTAACTAAAATACAATGTATGTATCCCCAAACCTAATCCAAGTTCATCAGTTTACTAATTTACTTAGGACAGAAGCCGAAGCAATCAATCGAGTAGCTCAACAAATAGAGTTGGAAAAAGTAGAACAAGCATTAACCTTGCTAGCAAAATGTCCAGGCAAGGTGATATTGGCTGGGGTTGGCAAATCGGGAATTATTGCCCAAAAAATTGCTGCTACCTTAAATAGTATTGGTACTCTGGCAGTTTCCCTGCATCCTTGCGATGCGCTGCACGGAGATTTAGGTATTGTAACCGCTGCTGATGTGGCGGTAGTTCTCAGCAATAGTGGGGAAACAGAAGAATTAGTCAGCTTAACTTCTGCCTTCAAACATCGACAAGTACCGATTATTGCTATTGTTGGCAATGTTGGCTCTACTCTAGCTCGCAAGGCAGATGTTTTTCTCGATGCTACCGTAGATCGAGAAGCCTGTCCTTTAAATCTAGCACCTACTACTAGCACGACGGTTGCCCTGGCGATTGGAGATGCTCTAGCCATGACCTTAATGCAGATGCGAGGAATTACCGCCGAATCCTTTGCCTATAATCATCCCGCTGGACGTTTAGGTAAGCGTTTAACTATTAAAGTAGGAGATTTAATGCATTGTGGCGATCGCAATCCAACTCTCGCTCCAGAAGCCTCCTGGATTGAAATCGTCAGTGGTATTAGCTGTGGCGGGTTAGGAGCGGTAAATATAGTGGACGAACTGGGAAATCTACTCGGCTTGATTACCGATGGCGATCTCCGTCGCTGGATGGAAAAAGTTCAACTATCGCAGCTAGCAACCTTAAAAGCCAAAAAACTCATGACTAAAAACCCGATAGTTGTCACCCCCGATCTTCTAGCTTACGATGCCCTAAAAATAATGGAGGAGCGACCTTCACAAATTGACGTATTACCGATTGTCGATATTCAAGGATGCTGTTTGGGTTTGATTCGCCTTCACGATCTTGTGGGGAGTGGTTTGTCATGAAAATCTTAGCCGTAATCCCTGCTAGATATGATTCACAGCGTTTTCCTGGTAAAGTTTTAGCTCAGATTGGCGATCGCCCCATGGTTCAATGGGTTTATGAAGCTGCCAAAAATTGTACTGATTTTAGCAAAGTGATTGTAGCAACTGACAACCAAATCGTTGCCGATTGTGTACGGCAATTTGGTGGAGAGGTAGAAATGACTAGTTCCAATCATACTACTGGTAGCGATCGTGTAGCCGAAGTAGCAGAACGCTATCCTGAAATGACAGCAGTTGCCAATGTTCAAGGAGATCAACCCTTTGTCACCCCCAAAATACTCTCTCAACTTATCAGCCCTTATTTGAAAGGAGAGTCTCCCATGATGACTACTGTTGCCTGTCCTTTGGATCTGGACATAGGCTATAACGATCCTAATATAGTTAAAGTATTATGCGATCGACACAACCGCGCTATTTATTTTTCCCGTGCTTCTATCCCTTACTTTCGCAATACAGTTGACGTTCCTGTTTTTCATCATTTAGGACTTTATGCTTTTCGTCGCGATTTTTTAAATACTTACACTCAGCTAGAGCCAACACCAATCGAATTAGCTGAAGGATTAGAGCAACTGCGAGTGATCGAACATGGATTTGCTATTCGAGTTTGTTTAATCGAAGAAACTTTATTAGAAGTTAATACATCTGATGAACTTTCAAATGCTCGGCGTTTGATAGAGCAGTGTTGAAATAACTTACTGATGTTACGCGCTAATCAATCTGCTGAGACTAAGTAGTAGGTAGTAGGTAGTAGGTAGTAGGTAGTAGGTAGTAGGTAGTAGGTAGTAGGTAGTAGGTAGTAGGTAGTAG
>NZ_PVWF01000164.1 GCF_003003995.1 Pleurocapsa sp. CCALA 161
CCAGAAAACTTGGCTTTGTTGTCTCAAATGCTGACGGAAAAGGGTTATAAGGTTCGTAGTGTCACCAAGGGTTCTACTGCTATTAGAGGAGCAAAAGCGGTACCTCCAGATTTAATTTTGCTGGATGTAAAAATGCCTGAAATGAATGGCTATGAGGTATGTCAACAACTTAAGGCAAACGATCGCACTCGTGATATTCCGATTATTTTTATTAGTGCGTTAGGAGATGTCTTTGATAAGGTCAAAGCGTTTCAGGTTGGTGGCGTAGACTATATTACCAAGCCATTTCAAATTGAAGAAGTCTTGGCGAGGTTAGATACTCATTTAACCATTCGCCATCTCCAAATTAGGCTGGAAGTTCAAAATAGCCAGCTACAGCAGCAAATAGCCGAAAAAACCGCAGCAGAAGACAAGTTTGCTAAAGCTTTTCGTGCTTGTCCTAATCCCATCGCGATCGCTACTTACGACTCAGGACAAGTATTAGAGATCAATAAAAGTTTCTTGCAAATGAGTGGTTATAAAGCAGCCGAAGTAATTAACCACAAGATCGCCGAGATCTACTCCAGTTCTGCTTTAGCAGTATACCAGCAAGCAGTAAAAAAGTGTGATTCCCAAGGTTTTGTTCACAACGTAGAGTTAGAATTTTCAACAAAATCGGGTCAAGTTAAAACAGTGCTGCTTTCAATGGAGTTAATTAAACTAGATGGGAATAAATGCACCTTGCAAATTTTGAATGACATTACTGAACGCAAACGCTTAGAAAATGAATTTATCTCCTTAGTCAGTCATGAACTAAGAACTCCCATGACTTCGACAATTGGCGCTTTAGATTTATTAAATTCTGGTCAATTAGGTACTTTGAGCGATCGCGGTAAGCAAATTCTCCAGGTTGCCATACGCAATAGCGAACGTTTAATCCGTTTGGTGAACGATATCCTCGATCTAGAACGAATGAAATCAGGCAAAATTGCGATCAAATTAAAAAGGTGTAACCTACAGCCACTGATGATTCAGGCTACTGAAACTATGCAAGCAATGGCAGAAAAAGCTCAAGTTCAATTGATTTTAGAAGAACCTAGCGATCTCTTTCTCTACTTGGATTCAGACCGCATGTTACAAACACTAATTAACTTACTTAGTAATGGGATTAAATTTACCCAACCTGGAGGTAGAGTTAGCTTAAAGGCTAGTGTTCAACAAGATCTCTGTCAGATAATTATTCAAGATACAGGTCGAGGTATTCCTGAAGATAAGCTAGAATCAGTATTTGAACGTTTTCAACAGGTAGATGCTTCTGATTCTCGGAGTAAAGGAGGCACAGGCTTGGGACTAGCGATCTGTCGTCATATCATTGAAGGACATAACGGCAAGATTTGGGTAGAGAGTAGATTAGGACAAGGAAGCTCTTTTTACATTAGTTTGCCTTTAAATGACGGCTATTGATAATTATTAACTAATGTTACGTACTCACTCGAAGGATAGTAGGTAGTCTTAGCAGACTGATTAGTGCTTAACATCAGTTATTAACATATTACGAATAAGACTTCTAATTTTAAAATCATCAAAACATCAAAACATCAAAACCACCACCTCATTTTGGTTTACTAAAAAACAAACACGAATAGCTATGTTAATGGGCATTACAGTAATGTGGCGCAATGTCAGCATCTTTAGGCTAACATTAAATTTAGTGTTAATTTAGTGTAAATAAGCTGATGATTAATCTTGGTCGAGATATTCAATCTCTTTCTACTTTTAAACGCAACACCAATGAAATTATCAAACAAATGAAAGCGACGGGTAGTCCCTTGGTATTAACAGTTAATGGAAAGGCAGAGTTAGTGGTGCAAGATGCTGAAGCCTATCAAAAATTGTTGGATAAAATTGACCGCCTAGAAACTCTTGTTGGTAAGCGAAAAGAATTAACACAAGATACATCATCTTCAAATTTACTAGATCTTTATAGTGCCGCTGCTGATATTGAATTTGCGGTTGACGAGCGCGGAATTTGTGATGAGATGGATGATGATTTGACTAGTGCGTTTGATGAGTAAAAGTCAACTGCTTTATTTACTTGATACAAATGTTTGTATTGTTTATCTTAAAGGCAAATCTTTAACTGTCAATCAACGTTTGAAGTCTTTAAATCGAGATGATATTGCTGTTTGTTCTGTAGTTAAAGCGGAGCTTTTTTATGGTTCTATGGGTAGTAACAAGCCCAAAAAGGCTTTGCAAATACAAAAAGCATTCGTAGATCAGTTTATTTCTTTACCTTTCGACGATTGCTGTGCTTTAATTTGTGGCAAACTTAGAGCGCACCTAGCAAGTGCAGGGACACCAATTGGCTCAAATGATTTATTAATTGCTTCGATCGCTTTAGCCAACAATTTGATTCTAGTAACTCATAATGTAAAAGAATTTAGCCGAGTTGAGGGATTAAAGCTGGAGGATTGGGAGAGTAATTAAATACGGAAAATCGCCGTAAATTCTCTAAATAATCCCGATCGCAGTTTAAATTAATTAAATTAAATTGAATTTAATTATGACAGCCAAATAACATGAGTAAAATCATTTTAATCATTGATGACGAAGAGGATGTCAAAGACATCGCCCAGATGGGATTAAAAATGGCAACAGATTGGCAGGTGATTACAGCCAGTACAGGCAAAGAAGGATTAGATTTAGCTAAAAATAGTCAACCAGAGGTAATTTTATTAGATTTAATGATGCCTGAATGGGATGGAAAAGAAACCCTCAGACAGCTCAAAGCCAATCCAAGTACAGCCGCTATTCCTGTAATTCTGATGACTGCCAAAACCCAATCAGCGATCGCACCTGAACTGGCTGAATTAGATTTAGCTGGCGTAATCACCAAACCATTTCGTCCTTTGGAGTTACCAGAGCAAATATCTCAGATTTTGAGTAGGGGTGAATGATCATTCACCCTACTAGAGATCAACTTTGAATGCAAGTCTGATATAAAGAATGTATGGTTGTAGCATCTTTGGTAAATTCAGCTACGGCACAATCAAAAGCAACTTGAAAACGTTCTGGCTGAGTTTTTTGGACTTGTTTAGCAATCTCTACGCTTTCTGGGGCAGTAAATACTTGTTTTCTTAAGCTAGTCAGCAGTTCGCTTAGATGTTCTTTTGCTTGGGTTTTGTCTAAATTAGGCATCCCAATCATAAAATCTCCGTTGTCCCAATAGCCTGTAATGTCATCGTTACGAGAAGTGGCTCGAATGAGTTTACCCCATTGTGCCAAAATGCGATCGCCTATTCCATGACCATATTTAAAGTTGATTTGCTGTAAGTCAGTTATTTTGAGTACTGCTAAACAAAATGGTTGATTAAGTTTTTGAGCTTGCTGTAATAAACTCTCGATTTGCCGACTGCTTTGAGTACGATTGCTTAATCTGGTTAGGGGATCTTGAGTAGCAAGCTTATGTAACAAACGGCTGCGATCTAGTCGATTGTTGATTCTAGCAATTAATTCGGCACCAACTACGGGCTTAGCAATATAGTCATCTCCCCCAATCTCAAATATTTGTTGGATAGTTTTGACATCCTGTCTGGCAGTGAGAAACAACACGGGTAATTCTTGCCTGTCTGGATCGCTACGGATTGCCTGACATAGCTCAATACCATTGATTTTAGGCATTTCTACATCAAGAATTACTAAATCGGGTTGGGTTGCTTGTAATATCTCCCAAAAGTGTAAAGATTCTGCCAAAGTGCTGACTTTGATTCCCCAAGGTTCAAGGATTGAGCGCAAGGAAGACAGAAAGACAACATCATCATCGACAATTAAAATAGATGCGATCGCCGATTGATTTTGTTGGATTAACTTACTAGCAGTTTGCCAAATTTTTCCTGGAGTAACAGGTTTGGCTAAAAAGCTACTTGCACCCATACGAATGGTTGTCAGTCGATTATCTAAACTATTAGTAGCTGATAAAACTATTGTTGGTATTGCAGGAGTACGAGAATTTAATTTACTGATTAAAGATAAATATTCTGGTTGGTTAGTAGTTGCTTCGGCATCTATTACTACTACATAAGCAAAATTATTGGCTAACCAAATCTCGGCTTGGGTAATATTATCTATTTGATGCCAAGCTAACCCTTGAGTCATACCTAGCTGCTGTAATTTCTGGCTTAACTGATGATCGGCAGAAATCAATAAAAATTTTGTCTCAGCAATAGTTTCGCTAGTTGAGGTTTGATCGAGTGCTAATAAGCTATCTAAATCTGTGACTAAAGCAATAAATTGTTCTCGTTGTTGAGTATTTAAGACTAAATTATCTTGCAGCAAAGTTTCTATCTCACGAGCAATATCTGTTCCGACATCCCTAGAGAACATGCCCAAAACCCCTGCTAGCTTATGGGCTGCTTGTTGAGCATCGTGTTGCAATTGGGAGGATAAATTAGCTTGTTTGACTGAAGCTACAGCTTGTTGGAGTACTTTCAGGCGCTCAGACATCTTATCTTGATACTTGAGCCACGTTTGTTCCATTTCCAGATTAAATTTTTGCTCAATAGAAGTACAATTGCTATTTGCAGCTTGCTCAGATTCAGCAACTTGCGGATTTAGACGGTAGCCAATACCGTAAACATTTTCAATCCAATCAACCACCCCTGCTTGTTTGAGTTTTTTGCGTAATCCTTTGATGTGCGCCTTAACGCTTTCCTCTAATGGCAGCTCGTCAAATGTCCAGATCTTATCTAAAATTTGCGATCGACTAAATACCCTGGCAGGATTGCGCAAAAATATTTCTAATAAACTATATTCTTTAGCTGTCAGTTTAATTGGCTGTTGTTGATAGCTAACCTCACAACTACTAGGATCCAAAATAAGTCCATTAATATCTAAAACACTAGTAGGCGCAACTTCTCCCCTACGGGATAAAGCCCTCACTCTGGCGTTTAATTCCCCTAAGTCTAAGGGTTTGGTTAAATAATCATCCGCCCCTGCATCTAAGCCCAAGATCCGATCCTGAGTAGCATTTTTAGCTGTCATTAACAAAATTGGCGTTGTATAACCTTGGGAACGCATTTTTTCGCACAAGCTTACTCCATCCAATCCTGGCAAATTAACATCGAGTAAAACTAGATCGTACTCTCCAGTTTGGGCATATTCCCAACCGATCTGTCCATCTTCTGCTACTTCTACTACATGGCGTTGGCTGGATAGAGAGCGTTTAAGTACTTCTACTAAAATGTCGTCATCGTCAACTACTAAAATTCTCATAATATTAGCGATCGCATTTCTCGACTGTACTCTTCTCAGTTCAGATCATGTAACCAATTAGGGAAGAACCAGAGAAATTTTTAACTAAAATTAATGGTGATGTTGCTTTTCTGTTGTTTTCGTCGAACTCATGAACTAAATGAGCGCATTTCTGCTATTTTTTGATTAGTACGGATGCTCACCTTAACAGGGGTAGAGCTAAGAGCTTAATCTGTCCTGAGTCTCTCATTATTTTCGAGAATTGGTATTAACTTGTCGCAAATCACTCTTGTTAATCTTTTTAGCTGTATTGTTTCAATAATATATTTAAAGCTTGAGCAGATAATTATCTCGAAGATGAAAATCAGCCTCTGGGGCTGAATGGGCTAATGCCCAGTAACTTAATTGTTTTGCGCGATCTTCAACCACTGCGGCAACGCCAACTTCTAACTTTTGTTCGGGAGCAATGATTTGATTTAAATTAACTTCTAGCTTTAGCTGCAAACTGTCATTGTTATGCAACACCTGAAATGGAAGAGAATTAAAGGCGGTTGCTTCAACAAGATTTTGTCGATAGTTAAGAAAATGATAAACATTCCAATCTCCTGCAAAACAGAGATTAAACTCCCAGTATTGGGTTGAGTCTTGTAAGCTTAAGAAAAATTCACAGCAGGTATGTTCCCAAAGACCAAATTTGCGAGTCGGGGTATTGATTTGAGGAATTATAATTTTCGTTTGACCTTGCAGTTTATATTCAATGGTTAATTGGTTCTGCTGACGTTCGATTTCTCCCGTAATTTTAATTGCGGGGGCAGTATCTATAGTAAAGGGAATCAAAGAAAAGCTAGCTTTCATCTTTATTTATTACTAGAGATCTTCACTGTCGATGGAAGAACTTACCTGTTTAAATTAAACTATTAATATTAGCTTGGCGATACTATTATAATTGCTCCTAACTACAAAAATTCATGTATTTATGTGGTTCAAGATCAACCTGAAATTGATTTGATTAATTTTTTGGTTGATTATCTAGCTGCCACTGTTCAAAAGCCTGAGACAATAACTTGCTGGTTTGCCATGCACTTAAGCTCTCTTGTTCAACCTTGGTAAACAGTTGATGGCGAATTTGTGGTAGTGAACTAATCAAAGCATCAACTCGCTCAATTAGGGTAGTTGCGTCTATCTTTTCAATATCAATCAACCATTCTGCTTGACCTAGTTTACAAAACAATTCTTCAGTTTTGAATTCATAAGCGATCGCTAATACAGGAACACCAGCACCTAAAGACAAAATTGCCATATGTAGCCTTGTTGCGATTACTAAATCATATTCGCTAATTATTTTAATTAAAGTTTCTGGGTTATGAAAGTCTCGATTTACTGTTACCATCTTGGCGACTTGCTCGGGTAATTGAGTGACAATCTTCAAGGCAAACTCTGAATCATCTTTCCAGTATTCTTTTATTCCTTGACAAGAAGAAATATAGGTGATTTCAGCTTGATATTTCTCAACTAAATGAACTGTCAAAGCCACTAAAGCCTGAATATATTTGGTAATTCCTACAGCAGAATCGACAGTTTTAAAATAGCGCCAGTCTCTAACTGAAATAGCAATTTTAGGAGTGGGTAAATTACCTAAATTATCTTGATTATTTTTAGCATTTGCCAATGCTTTTAAATTCGACAGAGCAAAAGCAGCATCAGCCACAACGGCAATTTTAGATTGATGAGAGACTAATTCTTGGATGTGTTTTGCTGATTGGCGATCGCGCAATAAAATTAATGCTGATCGTGTAAAAATTTTAGTTAGAATTTGGCGATTGCTTGGTTGCTCAAAAGGACCTAGAGATTGAGTAAAAAATATTAATGGTTTATCAAACATCAAAGATATTTGATAATCAAAAAATCTTGCTTTTAAGCTATAGTTTTCAACTAAATAAGTTCCTCCTGTACTAACAATCAGATTAGCTGTTTGATAATCAATTAGGCTTTCATATTCGACCTTAGTAGTACATAAGCGACTTAAGCTGAATTTGTGTTTGGATATGCACCAAGCTGCAAATTTTAAGCGCCATTGACTAATTAATTTAAGAATTCTGCCAATTAATTTTATCCTAATAGAATCTACACTTTGGGCATAGATTAACTTGCGTAAATTAAGCTCAGGATAATATTTAATTGCGGTTTCTGGCTGACTATCATAAATAACAAATTGGCAGTTTTTACCAAAAGCTTTCTGTAATATTTTGATGATACTAATTAAAATAGCAGCATCTCCACCATTTAAGATGACGGTGTTAGAAATAATAATTTTCATTCCTTAATCAAAAACTACTTTAATCTATTTTAGATTTTACTAGGCTAGAGGAAACTCAATCATTTTATCTAGCATTTAACTAAGCTTTTTTAGCAATAATTACGTAATTTTTAGGATAACCATAAGACGTAAGTTTAATTATAAGATCTAGACGGTATAAAATAGCCGACAAGAGTAGGAATAAAACCTTGCAAAACATAAAAAAAGGAGACAATACTATAATAATCAGCCAATTTTTGACTAAACTATTTACGTTTATTGGTAGAGATTTATAAGCCCCCTCTAGTTGGTAAGCAAGC